>CALKWH010000159.1 GCA_938004375.1 uncultured Pseudomonadota bacterium | reverse complement strand
GCACACGCCGACCTCGCTGCCGGCGAGGCTGAAGCGATAACAGAGGGCGCTGGCCGGGCCCGCGAAGAGCACGACGCCCAGGGTGACGGTGACGAAGCCGATCAGGGTCTTTTTCATGGTCTCCTCCTTGGAAAATCGCGTTGTCGAAGCCGGGGAAAGGCGCCCCGGATTCGTGACTGGAGCCTTGAAGGTAGCGCGGCAACCCCTGCGGGTCAAGCGCCAACTTCTGCGCCGGATCCTACGCGAAGCCGGCGGCGAGGGCGACGGCCACGATGAGCGGGGCGGGCACCTTGCGCGAGAAGAGCAGGGCGGCGGTGAGGCCGGTGACCAGCAGGTGGTCCCAGGCGAGGCCGCCGGCCTGCAGCAGGATCACGCCTGCCACGGCGATGAGGCCGCCGGCCACCGCGTTGACGCCGCGCAGCGACACGCGGATGGCCCGGATCCCCCTGAGGGACTCCCACACCGGGTAGACGAAGTAGATCAGCAGCAGGCCGGGCAGGAAGATGCCCACGCCGCCGGCGACGGCGCCGGCCACCTGGAACGCGGTCGAGCTGCCCCGGGCGGCCATACCGCCGGCGTAGGCGGCGAACGAGAACATGGGCCCGGGCAGCCCCTGCACCAGACCGTAGCCGGTGAGGAACTCCTCGCTGGTCATGGCCTGCATGCCCTCGACCAGCTCGCCGTGCATCACGGGGACGACGACCTGGCCCCCGCCGAAGACCAGATAGCCGTAGCGATAGAAGTGCTCGAAGAGCGTGGCCAGGCGCCAGTCGGTCCAGGCCGACAGCGCGAGCGCGCCCAGGGCGAAGGCCGCAAACGCGACCAGGTAGCGCCACGGCGGCGAGAACCGCACGCGGTTCCACAGGTCCTTCTCGGGGGCCATCAGGATGCTCGCAGCGCCGCCCGCCACCAGCACGGCGGGGAAGATCCACGGCGCCCGGATGAAGTACGTGATCATGCCCGCGGCCAACATCATCGCCCCCGTGGGGACGTCGGTGACCACCTTGCGCCCGATGCGCCACACGGCCACCAGGATGAAGCCCACCGCCATGGGGCCCACGTAGCGCAGCAGGTCGCCGGAGATGTCTCGCATGGCCAAAAAGGCGTAGAGGAACGACAGCAGGGTCATGACGACCAGCACCGGCAGCGCCCACACCATTATGGTCCAGAAGGCCAACCAGGGTCCGCCGATTTTATAGCCGACCGAGACGATGGTCTGCGTGCTCGTGGGCCCCGGCAGGATGCTGCACAGCGCGATCAACTCCACCAGCTCGGCCTCGGTGAGATATTTCCTGCGCGTGACCAGCTGGTCGAGGAACACGCTCATGTGGGCCTCGGGGCCGCCGTAGGCCCCCAGCGAGCAGGTGAAGACGTCCTTCAGGAAGGTGCGGGCGGGCACCCTCGCCGCCAGGGGGGCGCCGGCGCCGGCCGCGGTCTCCGGGGCGGCTGTCTCTGGAACTTCCGGGGTCCCGCGGGAATCGCTCATGGGGACACCTCCTCCGGGGCGGGGGTGTCCTCGCCCAAAACGACCTCGCGGTAGAGCTCGGCCACCTGCTCTCTCAACTGGTCGAGCACCCGGTGGCCCTCGTCGGTGAGGGTGTACTCCTTGCGCGCCTTGGGCCCCAGCGCGGCGTCGCTGCGGCCGGCGAGCCAGCCCCGGGCCTCCATGCGGGCCAGAAGCGGGTACAGCGACCCCGGGCTCACGGTGTAGCCGTGGCGCGCCAGCTCCCGGATGATCCATGCGCCCACCACGGGCTCACGGGACGCATGATGTAAAATGTGTACTTTCCAGAAAGCCAGCAGGAATTCACGTTCGACGTCGCTCATGGCACCCTCCATATCGGAAACCGTAATCGAAAACCGATATGGAGTCAAGCCAGCGTCGTTCAAAGAAAATTGCGGTGACCGCCTACTCGTCGTAGCCGAGCACGGCGACGCCAGTGGCGCCCAGACCCAGCAGCCAGGCGTCGGCGGCGGGCACCGCGTCGAACAGCGGCCGGCCGTCGAGGCGTTCGCCGGAGACTTCGACCGCGCCGCTGGCGGTCACCCGGTATTGGCGGATCATTGCCGGATCGTCCACCACCACCAGGGCGTTGGCGTCCACGGCCCGCAGCAGGAACGCATACGGGTGCGGCAGATCCACGACTGCCGCCTCGGCGAACGTGGGGTTGTCGATCAGCGGGATCACGTGCAGCTTCGGCACAGGCGTGCCCTCGGCCGGAGGAGCCCCGGGGAAGTAGTAGGGGAGCTCTCCGAGGTCGAAGTCCATCGTCACCTCGTAGGTCGTGTAGAACAGGTGGGAGGCGGTCACCTGCGCATCACGGATCCAGCGCTCGCCCATGGGCAGGTCCAGCACCTCGACGACCCCGCCGGCCTCGCGCCGGGAGAACTTCAGGTGGTGGGTCACGCGGGAGCACCGTCCGGTGGCCGCGTGGAAGACCGGGTACAGGGTGTGGGCCAGGCAGGCGGCCTCGTCGGCCTCGGCGAAGGTCTCGCGGCGGTAGTCCACGGTGATGACATGCGTCCCGTCGGGGGTGAGCCCCAGCAGCGATCCCGGGATGGGCAGCGTCGCGGCCACCCGCCAGGCGTCGGCGTCGGAGAGGTCCAGATCCACCAGCGTGTACTGCACGCGATCGCCGTGGGGCCACACCCGGAGCTTGGCGTCGCGGCCCACGAAGTAGGACGTGTAGGCGTGATCGCCGGCGGTCCAGAAGGTGCCGGTCCCGTTGAGGCGGTGCCAGAGGTCGCCCTCGACCTCGAACAGCGTGCCGCCCCGGGAATCGTCCACGGCTCCCCAGCCTATGGTCATTCCGATGGACCACCCCAGTCCGCGCGTGCCGCGCCGCAGGCCGGCCTCGCCCCCTTCCACCGAGGTCGTCCCGAAGCGCCGGGCGTTGAGGAGCGTGCCGCCGCCGCGACCCAAGCCCGGATCGATCAGCGTGGGCGCAGCGGGGTCGGTGACATCGATGGTCGCGCAGTTGCCGGACTCGTAGTTCAATGAAGAATAATTCAGGAGCAGTACGCCGTTCTGGAAGTGCAGTTGGTTCCAGCGCAATGGATCGTGCAAAGGCGGATCGATCTCCAGTCCGGCTGCAGTGAGGTCCAGGACGCCCACGGGTGTGCCGTCCGGGGCCGCCCGGTCGTAGATCGCCAGCGTGTACCGGGGATCGCCCGCGACGCCTTCGGCCGGCCGGTCCTCCACCAGCGCCGCGAGGTGGGTGCCCCCCACGTCGGCCACGACCACTACCTGGGGTTCCCGGGAGCTCTCCAGGAGGCGCCGGCCGGGCAGGGCGCCGGACTTCGCCGCGATCCCATCCGCCGCCGTCTCCGGTTGGGCCTCGAAGCCGAACCACGCGCCCCGCGGGTGCACGGTGCCGTCGGGGACGACCGTCGAGCCGTCGTTGCAACCGGAGGTCAGGAGCACGAGTGAAGAGGCCACAAGCGCCGTCAGCGCCGCTGCGCGGACTCGAAGTTTCCGGGTCGGTTTCATTTCATGCCTCCGGCACATCATGAACTGCGCCAGTGGGCACTGTAACTTAAAATGAGGAATGTGCAACCTGAGGGGTCAGAACGTGAGGACGCGGTCGCAGACTGGAGCCTACTCGGCGTCGTCGGGGGTGGGGGCGGGGGCGCTCTTAGCGGCGACCAGCAGCGGGGCGGCCTTCTTCACCAGGGTGAGGAACTCGGCGCGGTAGCCCTCGGCGTCGGACCCCTTCGCGGCCTGGGCCCAGGCGAGCACCTGCTCGAGGGTGGTCGCGCCCTTGAACTTCGAGTCGCGCAGCAGCATGCCGAAGGCGGCCACGGCGGCGGCGAAGCGGGTGGCCTCGGAGGCCGCGGTGAAGGCCACGAGGTCGTTCTTCACGGGGTACGAGAGCAGCGAGGACTTGTCGCCCTCGGGGGTCTTGTAGCGGACCTTGACGGTGAACAGTTCGCCGCTGGCCTCGGCGTCGGCGGTGGCCGCCGGCGGGGTCTGGTACTTGAGCGGGTCGATCTCGGCGCCCGGGACGGGCTTGCCCGGAGGGATGAGCTCGTACAGCGCGGTCACGGTGTGGCCGGCGCCGATCTCGCCGGCGTCCTTGGTGTCGTCGTTGAAGTCCTGGGCGGCCATGACGCGGTTCTCGTAGCCGATAAGCCGGTAGGCGCCCACGTGCTTCGGGTTGAACTCGACCTGGAGCTTCACGTCCTTGGCGATGGTGACCAGCGTGCCGCCCATCTGCTTGACGAGCACCTTCTCGGCCTCGAGGAGGCTGTCGATGTAGGCGTAGTTGCCGTTGCCCTTGTTCGAGAGCGTCTCAAGCATCGAGTCTTTGTAGTTGCCCATGCCGAAACCCAGGATGGTCAGAAAGACGTTCTTCTTGGCGAAGCCCTCCACGACCTTGACCAGCTCGCCCTCGGAGGTGGTGCCCACGTTGAAGTCGCCGTCGGTGGCCAGGATGACGCGGTTCACGCCGCCGGGGATGAAGTTCTCCAGCGCGATCTTGTAGGCCAGCTGGATGCCGGCGCCGGCGTTGGTGCTGCCGCCGGACTGCAGCTCGTCCAGGACGTTCAGGATGGCGTTCTTGTTTTTGCACGAGGTGGACGGGAGCGCCACGCCCTCGGCGCCGGCGTACACCACGATGGCCACGCGGTCGGCCTCGTCGAGCTTGTCCACCAGGAGGCGCAGGGCGCGGGACAACAGCGGCAGTTTGTTCCACGAGGACATGGAGCCTGAGACGTCGACGAGGAACACCAGGTTGGCCTTCTTGCGCTCGGCGAACTCGATGGTGCGGCCCTGCACGCCGATGCGGACGAGGCGGTGGTCCGGCGCCCAGGGAGCCGCGGTGATCTCGGTGTGCACGGCGAACGGGGCCGCAGGGTCGGTGGGGCCCTTGTAGCCATAGTTAAAATAATTGATCATTTCTTCAATGCGGATCGCGTCGGCCAACGGCTTGGAGCCGCCCATGATCATGCGGCGCATGTTGGCGTAGGCGGCCGTGTCCACGTCCACCGAGAAGGTAGAGAGCGGGGCCGCGCCGACCCGCAGGAAGGCGTTCTCGGTGATGCCGTGGTAGCTCTCGGTGTTGAAGTCCTCGTTGTCGCGCTTGGCGTCGAAGTCGTTCCGCGGGGCCGCCATGCCCGGGAGCGGCGGCCGCCCGACGGACATGCGTCGGGGGGAGCTGAGGCCGCCCCAACCCCGGCCGCCGCCGCCGCCGATGCCCATGCCGTAGGCCTTGCCGCCGGCCGAGCCCACGACGATGCCGGAGCTCATCGTCAGGCCGATGCTCCCGGCCATCTGGTCCTTGAGTTTTTCTTCCGTCAGCGGTCCGCGGGCGTCCTTCGGGAGGGTCCCCTCGGGAATCTTCACCGTCGGCAGCGGTTCCACCGGGGGCAGGGCCATGTCCCCGGCGCCGGGATCGGCCCCCCGGTGCACCGGGGTCATGTCGCCGCCCATGACGTCCGGGTCGGGATCTACCAGCTCCTGCATCTGATAGCGCTGTCCCAGGGCGAGCTGGCGCTGCGACTGCGTGTGATAGTCGACGACCGGCGCGGGCTCCTTCGAGGAGCAGGCCGCGGCCAGGAACAGGGTGAACAGGGCGCAGAAATGGGACGTCTTCATGATACACCTCCGAACGTTTTCGATTTTCCCTCGGTTGCAGATCGGAAGAGCACACGTCTGAACTCCAGTCACCGAATACGATCT
>CALKWH010000158.1 GCA_938004375.1 uncultured Pseudomonadota bacterium | reverse complement strand
CCCTCTCGGAGTCCCGTCACAAACGACGCCCACTGGGCATCATTGATCGACTGGGCCAGATCCATGGCGTCGGGTGCAACGCCCCACCTGTCCCAGTCGAGGACGGGACGGGGGTCGGTATCGGATGCCGCACACGCGAGGAGGTACAGGAACACCCGCAGGCACTCGGGACCTGTCCTCCCAGTGCCCAACGCGCTGCGGATGCTCCGGAATTGTCTGACCACGTGGGAGACGACGGACTTCTCACGACTCGGTTCGTTCCTCACCAACCCGGCGTGGAACCCTTCCAGATCAGCGAGGATGTCCCGAAGGGGCAGATCGTCCGGCACCAGCTTATCCCACCGGAACAGTTTCACACGGTCGGCGGCGGGAACCACCTCCAAGTAGTGCCCGACATCCGATGACCACGCCAGACTGCGCGGCTGCGCGGGTTCCATCCCCCCGAGGTCAAGGCAGAAGTTGCCCCGCCCTCCGTTGAGAAGGACGAACCGCCGGTCATCGGCTTCTAACAGCGGCACTGGAAGAAGGCCAAGGCTTCCTGTCCAGTCCCGGATCCCCGACCCCTGAAGCATCCCCGGCCTCCCTCAACCTCGAACCATGCTCGGGCCTAGTGTACTTGAGGGATTCCGCAAGTACAAGCCCGCACCCTGAACGGCCGTTCAGGGTGCGGTGCCAGGCTATTCTTGGCCCTCGGCACCCGTCCGGTCGTGGGTCCTGCCCCGCGTTAAGCGATGATGACTCCGAGGACAGGCTCCCACCGTTGCGTCACTCCGCTGATGTCCGCGGACTTGCGGCTTGACCCAACGCGCCCGTCATGTCCCCGGCCAGCGCCACGGACACCACCCCGCCCCCGAAAACGCCCACCTGGGCCGGTTCCGGCCGCGACGTAGGGGATCGTGGCGGCACCGCGACCCGTACTTCGGGCATGCTTGTCCCTGACCCGACCACCGAGGCGCCCATGACTCCAGGTGAACGCCTGATGACCGTGCCCGAGGTCGCTCACCAACTGCACGTGAACGTCTACACCGCGTGGCGGATGGTCTTGGCCGGGAGGATCCCGTCGTACAAGATCGGCCGCTGCCGACGAGTCTCGCCCACCGACCTGGCCAAGTTCCTGGAGCGCTGTAAGGAGCCCGCGCCCAGGTGGGGGCGCGGTTGGTGAGGGCTGGCGGCCTGCCCGGGGGAGCGCCAGTCGGCCGGGGCCGACGAACGACCACCCCATCCTTGCGGGTCGGAACGCAAGGAGGGGAACGCTCGATGGTCCACCAGTAAAGTAGTGTCTATTCCAAGCATTACCTGCGGGCAGAGTTTCTTCTTGACAGTCTCTCAGAGGGGGGTGTAGAGTTCCGAACTTAGCGGAGGCTATATCCAGAATGGAAGCCGCAGATATCAGATCCACCCGAGAGGCGCTGACGCTGACGCAGGCCCAGTTCGCGCAACTCCTGGGTGTCCATTGGGTGACGGTCTCGAAGTGGGAGCGGGGAGAGGCAACACCGCCCCCGTACCAGGCGGGCCTGATCTCGAAGTTCCGCGAGGCCACGGTGGCCAAGAAGGACATCGGGGTCACGGTGGCGGAAGTGCTCGTAACGGCGGGCGTCGTTGCAGCCATCTTCCTGATCCTGAGCGCCGTGTTTGTTGTTGCCAAGGGGAGGGACTGATCGAGGACAAGGGGGTCTGTTGGCCCTCACCAGATAGAACGAGGGCCGCGGGTAGAAGCCGCGGCCCTCGGGGGTCATGTTGCCCGACCCGGGTCGAGACGGACAACGCACCGCCGCGCCTCAATCTAGGCGCCCACGCGTAACCCGTCAAGGTCCAGAACTGGGCAGCGCGCTTCCACGGAGGAGTGCATGGCGGACTGCGGGTAACGAACTGGCCGACGGTCATGAGACCGGCGGCGGACGGCCTGTCCGGCAACGGTGCCGGGCGGATCACGGAAGTGGTTATCTCAATAGGGGATTCCTAGATGAAGGACTCAAGAATCACGATGCGGAACGGTGTCGGTCAACTGGCTCTGCGCCCGATTCAAGCTCTCCAGCGAGAGGCCAACCTGCTCGGCCACGGTAACGCGACGTTCGGTGCGTTCGTCGGCGGCGGGCTCGGAGCGATGGTCGGGTCGTTCTGGGGACCAGGTGGCGTGCTGATTGGTGCAGCCCTGGTCGGGGTGGCAGGGTTCGCCATCGGCCACGAGTTCGACTGAACGGGAAGAGGCCGGGAGGAGGCGGTGTCGCCTCCTCCCGGCCTCGGATGCCCCGGGCCTAGACTCAGGTGTCCGCGTCGAATTCCAGGACGATGAGTTGGCCGTATCCCCAGGGGCCGCGACGAGGGCGTTCCTGCGCATCGTGCGGAGGGCTATCTCTAGGTTCCAGTTGCGGGACGGGAGGCCCGTGGAGCCGGATGATGTAGGTTCTGCCGCCTTCCTGCGACGACTTGTCCTGGCGATGCACCCCGCGGAGGCTGGGGCCATTTTGACGCCCTGGCGCCTTATCGCCCTGTGCCCCCACGGCACCGTGGAGGACACCGCCCTCGGGCAGCGGGTCTTCTGCTCGCTCCTGCGGAAGACCCCCCAACTGATCCAGACGCTCACTGAACTGGAGACTACCTGGGGCAAGCCTTTGGGCTCGAACGGGAACTGTCCCTACTGGGGTGATGACGCGTCCTGCAAGTTGCTGGTGCACCTCGGCAAGACCGGCCCAGCGGCCCGGTAGATCCCGACCCCGATTCGAACCCGCCCCGACGCCCACTGCTGCGACCCGGTGGGGTGACGTGGGGGATCCCGGGCGTCCGACAGTGATGCCGGTGCGGCCCTGTTCCACCTTCGTCCCCGGTGTTACGCTTCTCCGCGGAGAAACAGGGGGCGAGAGTGTCAGGTACGCGCATCGAGTTGTTCATCGGGCCGCGCCGTCTAAGAACTCGGCCCGTTACGTTCCTGTGGCACCCGGGCACCCACATTCTGACTGTCAAACTGCACGAATCTGTCCTGAACCGCGATGGCCAGGAACAGCGAATCTTGAAGCCCAGCCTCAAGGGCGGTCCTCAGACAGGCACGTGGGTCCTCGATGCGGAGTGGGGTCACGATCACTTCCTTCGCTATCAGATCAGGGGAAACGAAGACCTGTGCCCGGACGTAGACCTCGTGGACATCAAAGGCTTCAGGTTTCGCAGATTTTCCAAGCCCGGACCCCTGCCTGTGTCGGTCGGACTCGACGCTGACCTGCAGCCCGACATGTCGATCGAGTTGATGGGGGAGAGGGCTGCGCTGGACGATGAGTGAATCGCAGGTGATCGGCGTGGTTGGCCCGAATGAGTTGTTGGAACGGCCGCACGCGTCAGGCGCCGCATGGGCGGTTCGCTGGATCGGAACGCCGCGAATCAGGGACCCCGAGCCTGCGAGATGAACGCGGGCAGGTTTCGGCGGTCAAGCAGGGACATCATCGGCTTCCTGATGTCCCCAGGTCACGAGCCCCGGTCCGTGGACGTGCGTGACTCGGGTGCCTCGGTGGCAGCCTCGTCGCACTCGCGCTCGTACTGTTCCTGCTCCAGACGCTCCCGACGTGCCTCCTGTCTCGCGAACTCGGGCACGTCGGGGTTATCCTCCAGAAGTACTTCCTGCCAGGTCCCCGGCAGGTTCTGCACGTTGAAGGTCCGCCGGTCGCCGTCCACGGTGAAACGCACGGCGCTCTCGCGCTTGCCAGAGTCGGTCACGGTAGTCCAGGGTACCCCGCCGAGTTCCATCAAGGCGCTGTTGGTCATCTGCCACAAGGGGCGGTATCCGATTCGGAGGTCTGGCTTCCAGTTGTGCTTTTCGCCGTGACCAACGTACTCGACCATGGCCGAGTGCGCCCACACCTGGCCACCATGGAGCATCGCCGCATTCCTGGACCCGTCGCCCGGGGGGGCTCGCACGAAGTCATGGATGACGTTGACCTCCTCCTTCTGCTCGTCAGAGAGCGGCCCTTTGACCTCGGCCCTTACAGCCCTGCCATCGTTGATTCCGTAAAGCCGTCTGACCTCGTCGCAGTCATCGTAGGTCATCACCCACGGCACGCTGGAACTGAGCAGGGCATCTGCTAGAGCCTGGTGGTCCAACTCGCGGTGGTAACAGTTCTTCCCCTTGGTCACCCCACGTTCAACGTAGGGGGGGTCGAGGAACATCACCGAGTCCATCGGTACATTTCGGATGAGTTGGACAGCGTCCATGCTTGTGCACTCGCCTCGCCAGATGTCGCACTGGCTGAGGAGGAAGTGCGCTCGCCTGACGTCGGAGCAGACGCCTGGGACTCTTCGGGCTGTGCCCGTCTCGTCCACCTCCGGCTCGATCGTGAACCTCCACTTCTGGTCCAAGGACTCCTGCGGCAGGGTGTCCCTCCCTGTCGCTCCCGCGTAACCGCTGTACGAGCCCCTGCGCGCAACGAGCGCGTGGAATCCAAGTTCGACCACGTCCATCTTCGGATCCTGGGCCCCAACGATCCCCACGGACTTCGTGACGGCCTTTGGAGTCAGTCGTCCTTGTTCCTCGATCCGGTCCTGGAGCTTGCCTGGGAAGTGGAGGATCGCGTTCCACATCGCGGCCGTGGAGATGTCCCCGTCGTTTATCCAGATCCGCTTGACCTGATCGCGCTGGATCGCGTTGAGCAATACCGACCCACCGCCGGTGAAGGGTTCGACGTAGGTGAGGTACAGACGGGCTGGGTGGCCGAGCATCGCGAGAAGTGCGTCGATCTGCCTGGACTTCCCGCCAGGGTAAGGCGTGATTCCGACCAGCACTGACCGTCGCGGACGCCCCTTCACGAATCGGAGATCGACCTCGATCGCTTCTCGCTGTCGAGCCTCTGCCCATGCATGAACTTCCAGCACGAACTGACGCTTGGCGTTCGTCGCGTTGAGGGTCTGGGCCTTGCAGAAGGCTGCCCTCGTCTGTTTGAGCAGGCGCGCGAACACCGCGTCATCATTTACCGGGGGCTTCGGTCGCTTCCAGGTCGGGTCACCATAGGTTGCCAGATTGGACAGTGCCGCCGCCACCCTGGTCAGGTTGCAGTCGAAGGGCGACGGTGCTTTTGGCAAAGGCTTTGCCAGTGTACCGTCGTTGCGTGCCTGGACAACTTTGGTCAGAGCCTTGGCAATGCCCAGGTAGGTTCGGATACTACGGTCCTTCCCGAGTCCAAGATCCTTGGCTCGTTTCAGTTCCCACTCGATCTTCGACAAGCCCTTGATGTCTGGGTCGTTGCGGCGATTGGCCCACTCGTTCATCAATGCGAGACCGATGCGAGTCCGGTGCCGGTTGGCGTCGATCAAAGCGTTGCCCTTGAGGCCATCGGCTTTCTTCGCTTCCCTTTCCATCCGGGCAAGGAAATCCCGCTGGGATTCGTTCTCCTCCGGCTGGATCTCGTTCACTAGAGCCAGGAGACCATCGACGGTGAGGATGTCCTTTGAGGCCACGGGTTTCCTCCACAAGGGACGGGCACGCATTGGAGCACGCGCGGGTCGGGTTGAACAGCCCCGCCAGGGGACGATGTCCCTCCGCCGGGGCCTGGGCACCACCGGCCCCAACGCGCCCGCCGCGCTCGTCCTGGGGCAATCCCTATCCGGCGGTCGTCGCGGGGCTACGTGGCCCGGTTCCGGGGTCTACGTGGGAGATCGGAAGAGCACACGTCTGAACTCCAGTCACCGAATACGATCT
>CALKWH010000157.1 GCA_938004375.1 uncultured Pseudomonadota bacterium | reverse complement strand
CCACCGAGATCTACACTCTTTCCCTACACGACGCTCTTCCGATCTCAAGGTCTCGACCGAGCTGGCCGGCTCCACCCGTGTGATCCGCCTGGCCGACCGTGTGGTGCTGTTCCACGCCGAGAAGGTCGCCCCAGCGCCCGCCGCGCGCCTGCTGGTCGTGTCCTACGACGCCGGTGAGGGCAACGCCCCCAAGGCGCTCTGGGAGAAGCAGTTCGCCGCCGGCAAGGAGGCGCCGCTGCCGGGCTTCCCCGTGGCTTGGCCTCTGTGGGTGCACGCCGAGAGCGAATACGTCATGTTCGACTCCGAGGGCGGCCGCTGCCTGAACATCCACACCTCTGTGGACGGGGAGCCGGTGCTGTCCCTGTGCAAGGGCGTGTGGCCCTGGCCGCCGATGTCCCACGAGCGCTCCTTCCTGCACGCCACGGGACCCTACGTCGCCGGGGTGCCCGCCGAGCAGCAGGGGCTCTTCTCCTTCCGCCTGGCAGGTCAGTTGAAGCAGATCCTCAAGATCGGCAAATCCTCTGCCGACGCGATGATCTGGCCGCAGTTCGCCCGGATCCAAAAGGCCACCGTGCACCTGCTCATGCAGGGCAACGCGCTCACCGCCGTACAGGTCTCCGACCCCGACGCCGAGGAATGACCCCGGCGGGCGCCGAGGAATGACCGGTGCGACGCCTGAACTGGTCGCATTTCTCTTGACTTTCGCGACAAAAAAGTGGGGCAGGGCATAGACTGGAACCTGTCCGGGTGCTACATTCCGGGTTGAAGGATTTTCCGCGAAGGATGATCCGGGCAGGGTGCATGTCGATCCGATACCTGATCTGTCCCCAGTGCAAGACGCCTTTCTACGAGGCCAGCGGGCTCTGCAAGAACTGTGGCGCCAACCTCTCCGGCTTGGCGCCGGTGAACGCCGGGGAGCTCGTGGGCGCGGTGCTCGAGAACCGCTACCAGCTCGTCGAGTACGTCGACGAGGGCGCGATGGCCTACGTCTTCCGGGGGGTCCACGTGGACGTGGGATCTTCGGTGGCGGTCAAGATCCTGAAGCCCGATTTCCAGCGCGACGACCGCTTCGTCGAGCGCTTCATGCAGGAGGCCCGTGCGGCGGGGGGGCTCAACCACCCCAACATCCTCTCGATCATCACCGTGGGCAGCAACCCCGGCGGGATGCTCTACCTGATCTCCGAGTTCGTGCAGGGCATCACCCTCAACAAGCTCATCGGCCGCGAGGGGCGCCTCTCGCTGGACCGCACGGTGAACATCGCCAACCAGATCCTCACCGCCCTCGACGAGGCCCACTCCCACGGGATCATCCACCGGGACATCAAGCCAGAGAACATCATGATCACCCAACTGCGTTCCCGGGACGAGTTCGTCAAGCTCGTGGACTTCGGCATCGCGCGGCAGGTGTACCAGCAGACGCCGCGACTGACCATGCCCGGCGAGCTCTTCGGCACGCCGGAGTTCATGGCCCCCGAGGTGATCCGCGGCCAGGAGGCCACGATCTCGGCGGATCTCTACGCCGTGGGCGTGGTGCTCTACGAGATGCTCACCGGGCACACGCCGTTCACCGGCGAGGGGCTGTTCAACATCCTCAAGAGCCACCTCGAGACCGCCCCCGAGCCCATGATGAAGTACAACCCCGACGTGCCGGCGGGCGTGGAGCGCGTGATCCTGGCCGCTCTGAACAAGGATCCCGCGGCGAGGCCGCCCACGGCCATCGACTTCAAGTACCTGCTCGAAAACGCGCTGGATCGAACGCCGGTACCCACGCTGCCGTGTCCCTCGTGCCGCGCGAGCGTCACCGAGGACCAGCGCTTCTGCCCCAACTGCGGCACCGCCATGCAGCGGTCGGCGCCCTCGAGCCAGGGGCCCGCGGCGGCGGCGCACGCCCACGGCGACACCATGGACAGCATCCTGAGCTGCGAGGGCGACGTCGAGATGCCCTTCTGCGGCCGGGATGACGAGCTGGACTTCGTCTCCGCCTTCCTGTTCCAGGACCGCCCAATCCTCGAGATCAACGGCCAGTTGGGCATAGGAAAGTCCACCTTCTTGCTGCAGGTCGCCGCCGTCCAGCGCGCCGAGGACATCTCCTGCCACGTGGTCGGCGCGGATCCCACCCAGGCCGGGCGGCCCTGGCATCCCGTGCGCGAGCTCTTCTGGCGAATGCTCGGGCTGCCCCCGATTCCCACCGAGAACCAGGTCATCGAGGCCATCCGTGCCTATGCCATCGAGCCCGACGACGTCAGCCATGTCCTGCAGTTCCTCACGGCCTCCCCCGCCCGCGGCGAGATCGAGCGCGCCGTGCGGTTGCGCGAGCGCATGACCTCGATCCTGCGCCTGCTGCTGGCCGTCATCGGGCAGGTCCCGCACCTGTTGCTGTTCGACGACGTGCACGAGTACGACTACATGTCCCGCATGTTCATCGACCGGCTGGTGTCCGTCGCCCGCGGCTTCCCGGTGAAGATCATCGTCACCTCCGAGACGCCGCACATCCAGCCCGGCGAGCTGGGACAGTCCCTGATCCTCAAGCGCCTGGACGACGACTGCCTGCAGCCCGTGGTCCTGAAGAACCTGCGCATGTCCAGCGAGGAGAGCTACCACAACCACGCCTTCACCCTGTGCCAGAGCGCGACGGGGCTGCCCCTGCACGTGAGCGAGGGGCTCCACCTTTTAATCGAGGGTGGCACCGAGTTGTCGTCCAACCTCTCGGACATCATTCAAACGCGCCTGCGCCGGCTGCCGCCCAAGGCCATGCGCCTGCTCCAACTGGCGGCCTGCTACGGAGACGAAGTCCCCGTCGCGCTGCTCCAGGAGGCCGAGGGGCAGGGCGAGGCCTTCTCCGAGGCGCTGCGCGTGCTGATCAAGCGGGGCTTCCTGGTGCAGGAGGACGCCGAGAACCTGCGGCTGCGGCACCCGGTTTACGCGCGGATGATCCCGGCGCAGATGACCCCGCCCGTGCGGCTGGACTTCCATGCCATCATCCTCGATCACCTCGAGAACACAAACGGGCCGTGCCACCTGCTGGCCCGCCACGCCCTGGCCGCCGGCCTGCTGGATCAGGCCGTGCCCCACCTCGAGTGCTCGGGCAGCGTGTGCGAGGAGGATCTCGACGACTTCAGCGCCGTCGAGAACTACAAGCAGGCCTACGACATCATCAAGATCGCCTCGCTCACCGGCCATGAGTTGTCCCACTTCGCGCAGCTCAGCGCCCGCCTGGGGGATCCGTACCGCTTCACGGGGCAGATCGCGTCCGCCGAGGAGGTCCTCAAGGAGGGCCTGCTCGTGTGTGAGGACAGCCCCGCCAGATCGGAAGAGCGTCGTGTAGGGAAAGAGTGTAGATCTCGGTGG
>CALKWH010000156.1 GCA_938004375.1 uncultured Pseudomonadota bacterium | reverse complement strand
ATACGAGATCGTATTCGGTGACTGGAGTTCGACGTGTGCTCTTCCGATCTCGCCTCGAGGGTCTGGTCGCCCAGCTGGCCGGTGGCGTTGTCGCCCCAGCACCAGGCGGTCTTGTCCTTCTTCACCGCGCAGGTGTGGTTGGGCCCCGCGCTCACCGCGACCACGCCCGAAAGGCCGGCCACCTGGACCGGGGTCAGCACGGCCCCGGATGGCTCCTGACCCAGTTGCCCGCCGAGGTTGTCTCCCCAGCACCACAGGGTGCCGTCCTTCCTGATCGCGCAGGTGTGGGCCCGGCCCGCCGAGACCGCGATCGCCGGCCCCCCCAGCCTGGTCACCTCGACCGGTTGATGACGCTCGGCCACGCTCTGGTCGCCGAGCTGGCCGCTGGCGTTGCCGCCCCAGCACCACAGCGAGCCGTTTTTCTTGATCGCGCAGGTGTGGGTGTCCCCGGCCGAGAGGGCGGTCACGTCCGCGTCCAGCCCCGACGCCTTCACCGGCGCCTGGCGCGGGGCGGTGGAGCCGTCGCCCAGGCGGCCGTCGACCGTGTTGTTGCCCCAGCACCACACCGAGCCGTTCTTCTTGAGCGCGCAGGTGTGCTCGGCTCCCGCCGTGAAGGCGGCGAGCTCGGTGCCCAGGCGGGCCACCGCCGCCGGCACCAGGGAGAGCACCCCCGCCGGGCTCCCGAGCTGGCCGCTGGCGTTGTTGCCCCAGCACCACAGCGCCCCGTCCGAGGCCTGACCGCAGGCGTGGTGCTTGCCCACCGCGAGGCCGATCCAGCGGTTGCACCCAGCGGTGTCGTAGGTGCAGTCGGCCCGGCAGCTCAGCGTGCCGCCTGGGTAGCCCTCGGCGCTGCAAGTACCGATGATCGGCTTCGTGGGCTCGCAGTCCTCCCCGGGCTCGACGACCTTGTTGCCACACTTGAAACAGCCGGAGAAGTCGAACTCCTTCTCGGGCTTGCAGGCGAGTGTGCCCCCCGAGAAGCCCAGGGAGACGCAGGTCTCGCCCTTGAGGTCCGCGCCGTCGCAGTCCACGGTCTCCCCGGGGACGGCCGTGGCGTCGGTGGTGGGCGCGGCCACGGGAGGCGCGGGGGGATCGCCCGGCCGGGCGACGGCGAGGGACGGCGTCAGGCAAAGACCGGCGGCCATGAGCGCGCCGAGCGCCATCAGGACCACGAAAAGAAAGCGGGGACGATCACGCATGCAGGTCACCTCCGCGGGGCGCTCCAGAGTAGCACACCCGGACGTTCAGGACCACGCCGTGTTCACGCGGGGGGGGCATTTTTTCGTAGGGAAAACTGGCCCCGGCGACCTAGAGATCCGACCAATTATCAGATCCCGGAATGTCTTCCTTCCCGGTCGAAATCGAAATTGAAATCGGGATCAATCCAAAAGGTGATGGTGAACCCTGGTGACTCAGTCCTAAAAATTTGAACTCGATTGCCCTGGCCGGCATGAGGGTCAGACAGAAGAAAATCAGGCTCCGTTCTGAATCCTGCTCAGGTATAATATCAATCAAGGAGGTCGCCATGAGAAAAAACATCGTCATTTCTACCATTACCCTGGCTTTTTTCGGACTCTTCCTGGTCGCGTGCGACGGGGATTCCAAGAATTCGGCCCCGGTTTGCGGCAACGGCCTCGTGGAAAACGGCGAAACCTGTGACGGAGATCAATTTGGACAGGCTTCCTGTGTCTCGGAGGGCTTCGCCGCGGGAACCCTCGCCTGCACCAACGCGTGCGCGTTGGACACCTCCGGGTGCGTCCCCCGGGGCTGCGGGGACGGTGAGGCCCTCGACGGCGAGCACTGCGACGGGGCGGACCTGCGGGGCAAGACCTGCGCGGACCGCGGTTTCTTCGGGGGCGGCACGCTCGCCTGCCGTCCGGACTGCACCTTCGACGTCGACGGGTGCGTCCTGGGCGCCGACGGGGACTACACCGACAACACCCCGTGCGAGGTGGGGAGGCCCTGCCGGCCAATCCTCATCGGAAACGGCACGAACTTCGTACAGCCCCGGGTGTGTGTCGCCGACCCCGTGGTGTGGACCACCGAGAACTATTCCACCTGCCTACCGGCCTGTGAGCGGGACGAGGACTGCGCCGTCCATCAGGTCTGTCGGGAGAAGGATGGGTATTCGTACTGCGATTTTCTTTCCTGCGACACGCCCTTCGCGCCCTGCACCTTCCCGACCGGCGTCCCCGGGGTCTGCACCCCCTACGACTTTGCCTACCTCGGGACCGCGGTCTGCGTGCCCTCGGGGACGCAGGCCCACGGCGAGCCCTGTGTGGTTCACGACCTGTTCGATGGTTCCGGGTACGCCTATCCCCGGTACCCGTTCCAGTTCGTTCCGGGCGAAACCTGTGCCACGGGTCTCTGCCGCAGCAACGACGCGCTGGCCGGGGATTCCGAAGGCACCTGCGTCGAGACCCTGTGCGACGCGCTCGCCGTGCTCGAGGGGCGCCTCCCCGATCCCTGCCCGGAGTCGACCAACTGCATGAACACCTCCATGATGGAGTTCAACGATCCCGTCGATCTGGTCCGCTCCGCCGACGTGGGCGCGTGCATCTCCATGGATGGGGATGGAGACGGGTTCGCCGGGGTCGCCTGTCACGTGGTCACCCAGTTGACCACGCGCACCGGGGAGGCCTGCGGGGAGGGGCGCGCCTGCCATCCCTGGCTGACGATGTTCCCCGGTCTCACGTCCGGGATCATCGGCGGGTCGCTGCAGGGCTTCTGCCGCGAGGTCTCGGACACGCAGCTGCCGCAGGGGGAGGCGTGCACGGAGCACGCACAGTGCGCCCCCGGGATGGCCTGCGTGATGGCCGACCCCTTCGCGGTCGACGATTGGGAAACCTACGACACCGCGTGCCGCCGCCTGTGCGACGCGACCGTTTTCGGGGAGAACCCGGCCTGCGCCGGGCTCCCCGAGGGCACGACCTGGGTCTGCCTGAGCGTGAGCCTCATCTTCACGTCGGATCACGAGCCGGGGCATCAGAGTGACAGCCACTATTTCGACTACACCGAGACCAGCCCGTCCCCGCTGGGCTTCTGCGTCCCCGACCGGCTTTGATACCGACGCCCGGGCGCTCCGGCGGAAATTTCGTGCGACCGCCCGAGATCACACCGGTCGAAATCTCCAGGCATAAAGGGGTATTTCCTCATCACCAGGCATGAGTCGACCCCTTTCAGGGTCGCCCCATGCCTTCGCTGGTCTGTATACCGGCGTTGCCGGTGCGACCGTTGGCCCGCGAGGCGGGCCGCGGCGGGCGAGAGCGAGGGGCCCTCTCACTGCGCTGGGACGAATTCGCTGAAGATCAGAGTGGTTGACTTCCTCCTGCTTCCCCCTGAATAATCACCGGTGCGGCCGGCTTATGTCCCCGGCAGCGACGGAGTCGACATGTACGACGTGGCGATCATCGGCGGCGGCGTGGTGGGGTGCGCCATCGCCCGCGAATTGTCCCGCTACCACCTGCGGTGCGTGCTCCTCGAGCGCTTCGCCGAGGTGGGCTTCGGCACCACCAAGACCAACTCGGGCATCATCCACGCCGGGCAGCAGACTACGCCAGGCACCCTCAAGGGACTCCTCGAGGTGCGAGGCAACGCCATGTTCGACCAGCTCCAGCGCGAGTTGGGCTTCGGCTTCCGGCGCTGCGGCGAGCTGGTCGTGGCCTCGAACGACGAGGAGCTGGCGTCGCTCGCGAAGATGAAGGTCGACGGCGAAGCCAAGGGCGTGCCCGGGCTCGAGATGTGGGATGCCGCCAGGCTGAGGCGCGAGGAGCCCAACCTCTCGCACCACCTGGTGGGGGCACTGTTCGCGCCCTCGGCCGGGGTGATCAACCCGTACGAGTTCGCCTTCGCGCTGGCGGAGTGCGCCATCCGCAACGGCGTCGAGGTGCGCGTGGAGCACGAGGTGGCGGCCATCACCCGGCACCCGGGCGGCGGCTTCACCATCACCTCGACCGGGCCCGGCGTTTCCGCCGGTGAAGCCCCGCTCGAAGCCGGCGACGCTCCGGTCGACGCCCGGTTCGTCGTGAACGCCGCCGGCGTCCATGCGGACCAGGTGGCGGCCATGGTGGGGGCGGACGACTTCACCATCCGCCCGCGCCGGGGCGAGGAGTACCTGCTTGACCGCCGCCTCGAGGGCATCGTCACGCGGCTGGTCTTCCCGGTGCCGACCCCGGCGTCCAAGGGGATCCTCATCATCCCGACCTATGACGGCACCATCATGGTGGGGCCCACCGCCCACGACCAGGACGACCGCTTCGACGTGCCCACCACGGTGGAAGGCTCCGAGGAGGTCTTCGCCTTCGTGCGTCGCCTGTGCCCGTCGCTGGATCCGCGCGCCACCATCGCCGAGTTCGCCGGGCTGCGGGCGGTCTCGAGCACGGGGGACTTCATCATCGGTCCTTCCCGGGTGCCGGGATTCTTCAACGTCGCGGGCATCCAGTCCCCCGGGCTCACGGCGTCGCCGGCCATCGCCGTGCACGTGACCGAGCTGCTCGGGCGCGCCGGGCTGCCGCTGGTGGCCCGGGACGACTTCGAGCCGAGGGTGGCGCCGCCGGCCCGTTTCGCCCAGCGCACCCACGAGGAACGCCAGGCGCTGGTGGCGGCGGATCCGCGCTTCGGTCGCTTGGTGTGCCGTTGCGAGCTGGTTACCGAGGCCGAGGTCCACGAGGCCGTCGACCATGGGGCGCGCACCCTGGACGGCGTCAAGTTCCGCAACCGGGCGGGCATGGGGCGCTGCCAGGGAGGCTTCTGCACCTCCCGGGTGATGCGGATCCTGGCCGATCGCCTGGGCGTGCCCTTCCACGAGGTGACCAAGCGCGGCGCGGGCTCATGGATGGTGCTGCCGATGGCGCCAGGCGAAGGCACGGCGCCGGCGGGTGGCGGTGCGGTCGAAGGCGGCGGGCCCGCCGGGGAGGAGGGACCATGTTCGGACGCATGAACCGTCGCTACGACGTGGTGGTGGTGGGCGGCGGTCCGGCGGGGCTCAGATCGGAAGAGCGTCGTGTAGGGAAAGAGTGTAGATCTCGGTGGGCG
>CALKWH010000155.1 GCA_938004375.1 uncultured Pseudomonadota bacterium | reverse complement strand
CGCGGTCACCTCGACGGTCGAGTCGACGGACCCCGGCAGGAACAGATGGGCGTCGGGCTCCTCCACGTCGCAGTCCACGAGCGTGACCGGCCCCGGCACCACCCGGGCCAGGTTGACGGCCACCGTGGTCTTGCCGGTGCCCCCCTTCCCCGAGGCGACGGCCCAGATGGGCTCCCGGTCCCGCCCCGCCCGGGCGGCCTGCGTTCGCGCGCTCCCCATCAATGTCCCCGGGGCTCGCCGGCGGTCGTCACCGCCTTCAGTTGGCCCTTGCGATACCGCGCGAGGGCCTCCTCCACGGTGCAATCCCCCGTCGAGAACATCTGGACCCCGGCCTGCTCCAGCACGGCGAACGCCTTGGGGCCGAAGTGACCGGACACCACCACGTGGGCGCCCAGGGAGACGGCCTTCTGCGCCGCCGAGATGCCGGCACCGTGTCCGGCGTCCACGTTCTCCCGGTTGCCCACCAGCTTCCAGGTGTTCAGATCCTGGGAATACACCAGGAAATTTGCCGCCCTCCCGAAGCGCCCGTCCAGGGGCGCCTTGGGGTCCTCTCCCTCGGTCGTGAAGAGAAACGTCATGTCAGTCTCCTTCCTTTTCAGGCTGCCGGGCCTCCAGGGCCTGAATCCGGCGCTCGAGGTCCTCCCACTCCCGGAGCGTGCCGACCGGCGCCCCGGATCCGGCGCTCGACGTCGTCGTCACGTCGGATCCGGTGATCGGTCCGGCCCCACGTCCGTTCCCTCGTCCGCGCCCGAACCCGAAGCCGCACCCGAAGCCGCGCCCGAAGCCGCGCCCCCGGCCGTCGGCGGGCACGCAGCCGCCCAAGCCGCCCCCCGTCCCCGCACCCTGTCCCATGGGTCCAGTTCCATCACGATTCGGCATCTCACACCCTTCCTTTCCGACCCCATCCGGGTCTCTCGAAATCCTCGTTCGGCCCCCGCCGTCCGCGACCGCGCCGGCAGCCCCGGCCGCAGCCGGGCATCGCCCAGCGACGATCGTCGAGGCGCCCGTCCCGGCAGGCCACCACGAGGTCGTCGAGGCTGCCCGCGAGGAACGCCTGCACGCGGATCCCCCGCTCCTGCAGCATCACCTCCAGCGGCCGCGAGATCGCCCCGCACACGAGCAGGTCCACCTCGAGCTCCACCGCGCGCCGCACCCGTTCCTCGGGGGTGACGCACGCCATCAGGCTCTCCATGCGGCGGAGCTCCCGGCCGTCGGGGGCGCAGTCCACCAGCATCCACCAGACGGCCGTGTCAAAAACGGGGGCCAGCCGATCGTTCCAGGCCACGAGCGCCAACCGCATGAGGGCTCTTTTCCCGGCTCGTCCCAAGGAGCCGACGATCCCCGCAAAGGCAAGACCTGTGCCAGATGAAAGATTTCCCATGTAAATCAAAGGATTAGCCCCCTCATTATACTTCTCCATTGGTGCAAATGTTGCAGAAGTGCAACAATATTTCCATGATTATGTTGCGTATTTGCGACTATCCGGAGCGCCAGCGGCCGTCCCGATCCGGCGCCGTGAGCCCCAGAGCGCGCAGCTTGCGGAACAGGGTGGAGCGGTGGATGCCCAGCTCGCGGGCGGCGGCCGTGCGGTTGCCCCGATGGCGCTCCAGGGCGCGGCGGATGGCCAGGGCCTCCTGCTGCGCGCCCACGTCGCGCATGGTGGTGACCCCCGCCTCCACGTGCGCCGCGGTGAGCTCCTCGGGCAGGTGCCAGAGCCCGATGGGCCCGTCGCCGCACAGCAGAAAGGCGCGCTCGACGACGTTCTTCAGTTCGCGGATGTTCCCCGGCCAGCGCCAGGCCATCAACAGCGACAGCGCCTCCGGTTCCACACCCGGGACGCGCCTCCCCATCAGGTGGTTGAACTCGGTGACGAGGTCCTGCACCAGCAGCGGGAGATCCTCGAGGCGCTCGCGCAGGGGGGGCAGCTGCAGGCCCACCACGTGCACCCGGTAATACAGGTCCTCGCGGAACCGGCCCTCGCGCACCAGCGCCCCCAGGTCGCGGTTGGTGGCCGTGATGATCCGCGCCCGCACCGGCTCGGACCGGACCGAACCCAGAGATCGGAAGAGCGTCGTGTAGGGAAAGAGTGTAGATCTCGGTG
>CALKWH010000154.1 GCA_938004375.1 uncultured Pseudomonadota bacterium | reverse complement strand
CCACCGAGATCTACACTCTTTCCCTACACGACGCTCTTCCGATCTTGGGGGCCTCCTCGGTGGTTCGGAATCAGTATCCCCCGCGAACGGGGGATGTCAAGGAAGCACGCCAGGACCCGATTTCGATTTCGATTTCGATTTCGATTGCAGACGCGATGGGAGGCTCGACAGGCAGAGCGTCCTGTGGGATCTTCCGGAGCGGAGGGAACCTTGACCGCGCCACCGCACAACCATTTCATCGACGTCATGCTGATGCTCATCGCCTGCGGCCTGCTGTCCTGCGGCAGGGAACCCGCGGCCCCACCGATCCCGGACGCGACCGCGCCTGCCGGGGTCACCTTCACCCCGGAGACCCGCGGCCGCGTGACCCTGCCCAAGGTGGCGACCCATCCCGATTCCGTGGCGCGCGCGCACCTGGACCGGGCGATCGCGGCAGCGTTCCTGGCCGACGGGGACGTCGACACGGACTACGACCTGGAGACGAACGGACGCCTGGCGGTCGTGACGCGACGCACCCTCACGGGGACCGACGAGTACGCGACCACCGTCCTCTCCTGGCTCCACCTCGATCTCACCACGGGCGCCGCCTGGACACTGGTGGACCTGATCCCCGACGAGCAGGCGCTGCGGGAGCGACTGCGCACGATGGTCCTCGAGCGCGTCGTCACCGAGGACCTGGATCCGGCGGTGCTCACCGCGCTCGACGCCCCGGCCGTCCGGCTCCCGTTCCGTGCCGGGCGCGCGGCCCTGCTGGTCGTGCTGCGCGCTGCGGCCAGGCCCGGCGGAACCCCCGGCCCCGCCATCGAAACCCGGCTGCGGGTCCCGTGGGGCGAGCTCGAGGGTCTGGTGCGAAAGGACGGCGCCTTCTGGCGATCCTTCGAACGACGCTCGCTCACCCGCCGCGCGCTGTTCGAGCGGGCCGGCGGTGCGGTGACAGGCTACGTCTCGGCCTTCGCCGGCGCGGTCAACGAGCGGAACTTCCCCGCCATCGGCCGGTTCCTGCAAAAGGACGACCACCCCAACAGTTTCTATCGGACGCAGGAGAAGCTCCTGCGGCACTACGAAAAGAAGGGGATCCGCCTGCAGCTCGACGGACTCCGGGTACTCGGACTGCGGGACGATCCGGGCGGCGCCGGCGAGTACCCCGTGCGCGCCTACGCCATGGAGACCTTCACCATCGACCACCGGGGGCGGCGCACCGCGCGCTTCACCTGGGAGTACACCCTGGAGTACGTCCCCGAGGAAGACCGCTTCACCCTCACCGACATCGCGAAATGGGAACCCGGAGACGGTCTGTTGCGGGCCGCTGGCGGAGGGGACTCCGCTGGCAGAGGGGACTCCGCAAATCCTTCTGAGCCGAAGCCGCCCCAGGAACCCAAGGCCGCCGGGGATCTGAAGCGCAAGGTGATCCGCCTGACCTTCGACGACGGCCCCAACGCCCGCTACACCCCCGGGATCCTCGATGCGCTCCTGGTCCACGGCTACAAGGCGACCTTCTTCCTGCTCTCACCGGGCATGAAGCCCAACGTCGCGCTGCTCAAGCGCATGATGGCCGAGGGACACACGCTCGCGCTGCACGGCGCCACCCACGACCACCGGCGCCTGTACCGCAGCGGGAACGACGACGCCGTCCTCGACAGCATGGAGGAGGCCAACGCCGCCCTCGAGCGCCTCACCGGCCAGCGCAGCTACCTGTGCCGGGTCCCCTATGGAACCGCGCGCAACCTCAGCCCGAACCAACTGCGCCTGCTGCGCTCCCGCGGGTACCGCGTCTGGGACTGGAACCTCGACTCCTGCGACTCGTGCAAGGGCGCCAGCGCCGCCCGCGTGGCCGCCCACACCATCGCCGAGCTCAAACGCCGCAAGGGCGAGCTCGTCGTGCTCATGCACGACAACACCCACACGCTGCAGGCTCTGCCCGAGATCCTGGAGTTCATCAAGGCCAACGCCTGGGACGTGGAGCCCATCTCCCCGGACTTCCCCGGTCGTGTCTTCATCGAACGGGGGATCTAGACAGGTGTGGGGGAAAAGCACTTGCGGCAGCGGGCCTCGTAGGCCTGGACGTCGCCCACCACGATACGCTCGGAGCCGCCGGCCACCAGGCGCTGACTGCGGGAGGCGGGGTTGCCGCAGACGACGCAGATTGCGAGGGTCTTGGTGATGTACTCGCCGATGGCGAGGAGCTCGGAGACCTGGGTGAAGGGCTGGGCGGCGAAGTCCAGATCCAGGCCGGCCACGATCACGCGCTTGCCGGCGTTGGCGAGCCGGTCGGCCACCTGCACGATGCCCGGCGGGAAGAACTGGACCTCGTCGATGCCGACCACGTCCACGTCCGCGGCCAGCTCGAGGATGTCGGCGGGGTTGGCGATGAGCGTGCTCTCGAGCTTCATCTGGTTCCGGGAGACGATCTCGTTCTCGGAGAAGCGGTTGTCCAACTGTGGCTTGAACACGCGGACGGTCTGACGGGCGTACATGGCCCGGCGCAGCCGCTTGATCAGTTCCTCAGTCTTGCCCGAGAACATCGGACCCACGATGACCTCGATCCAACCCATGTCGCGCGGGGAGATGTGCATGAGATGACTCCTTGCGGCCTCAGGCGTGGCGCAGCAAAAAGGCCCAGGCCGCGAAAAAGACGATGGCCCCCGCCCCCCACAGCCGTGCCTGGGGCAGGCGCAGCACGAGCTCGCGGGTGAAGCCACGGAAGATCAGCAGGAACACACAGCCCACGAAGGCGGCGAAGCTGGCGCCCGCGAGCAGCCGCAGGAGGG
This sequence comes from uncultured Pseudomonadota bacterium, assembly GCA_938004375.1. Classification (GTDB taxonomy): domain Bacteria; phylum Myxococcota_A; class Polyangia; order HGW-17; family HGW-17; genus HGW-17. Next base: position 11,358 of record CALKWH010000154.1, on the reverse strand, counting down.
GATCGGGGCGGCCGACGTCCCCGTCACCCACCACGATGGCCGCCATGCGCGCCGCACCGGAGTCCTGACCCTCTGGATCCCGGGCGATCCCGCGCAGCCGGTCCCGCGCCTCGAGGTGCCAGCCCAGGACCGGCAACTCGATGGCGGAGGCCTTCTGCAACCAGGCCACGGCCTCGGGGACGTCCCCCCGGTCCAGGGCGCGATCCGCGCGGGCCGTGTACTCATGGGAGAGCCAGGCGAAGCGGACGTACACCAGCAGGGCGGTGACCAGCACCGCGGCGGGCACGCCGACGAGCCACCGGCGGTGGCGCGCGAGCAGGGGGAAAAGCCTAGGCCAGATCACGACGCCGGAACAATCCCGCCGCGATGATCAGGATCAGCGCGCACATCAGAAGGGTGTAGAGGAAGGCCCAGCCCATGTAGGCCCAGGTGACGAAGTCCGTGGTCAGGGAGAGGGTGCGCCCGTTGAAGTCGTGGCCGCTGGGCACATAGAGATAGAAATGCGGGAGGACCTGCAGCAGCTCCTCGGCCACGGTGCGGAAGGCGTCCGCCTGATACTTGGTGAACAGGATCTGCTTGAGGTCCGGCAGGAGGCGCCCGATCACGAAGAAGCCGATGGTGAGCATACCCGTGATCACCGGGGAGGAGAAAGACGAGAAGAACAGCGCCACCGCGAGCAGTAGCGCCACCTCGAAGTACACCAGGATCACCCCTTTGAGAAGGGCGACCTCGGGACGGAGCTTGAGGAACCACACCTGCACGAGCAGAATCAGGAACATGGCCGTGATGATGACCGCCATGGCCAGGAACAGCCCGCCCCACTTGCCCAGAAGGAACTGACCTCGCGAGATGGCGCGCGGCACGATGAGGAAGATGGTCTTCTTCTCAATCTCCTTGTAGATGATGCTGGTGCCGGCGAACAGGCACAGGACCACGGCGAACAGGCTGATCAGCCCCAGCCCGACGTCGAAAAGGATGCGCCGCTCCTGGTTGAGGCTCACGTCGGCGAAGAAGTGCCCGGTGAGCACCAGAAGCACGGCGTAGAACAGGATGGCGTACAGGATCTTGTTGCGCACCACCTCGCGGTAGGTGTTCAGCACGACGGCCAGCACGGGGCGGATCATGGGGCCACCTCCTCGCCCGGAGCGGACTCCGCGTGGGCCACGAACAAATCCTCGAGCGAGATCCGGTGCGGCCGAACGGACAGGACCTCGAGCTCGAGCTCGAGCAGCCGGCGCAGGACGACCTGGAGCGCGGCCCCGACGGGGACGCCGAGGCGGAACCCGGACAGGGTCTCGGCGCGCTCGAACGTGGGGAACTCCCGCGCCAGGATTTCTCCCTGGTCGTGGGGACAGCGCACCTCGACGTCGGTGTTCCGGGTGCCGTGCTCGAGGAGCTCGGCGAGGGAACCCTCCTCCCGGAGCCGGCCCTTGACGATGATGGCCACGCGGTCGCACAGATCCTCGACGTCGGGCAGGATGTGCGAGGAGAATAGCACGGTCTTGCCCGCGCGCTTCAAGTCCAGGATGATCTCGCGGAAGTCGCGGCGCCCGATGGGATCGAGCCCGGAGAGGGGCTCGTCGAGGATAACCAGGTCCGGGTCGTGGATCAGGGCGGCGGCCAGGCCGGCGCGCTGCAGCATGCCTTTGGAGAACTTGCGCATGGGCAGCGCCCGGGCGTGATGGATGCCCAGCTTCTTGAGCATCCCGGTGACGCGGGCGCCGCGCCCGGCGAGCGGGAGATCGGCGAGGCCGCAGGCCATGTGGAGGAACTCCTCGGCCGTGAGGTAATCGTAGAAGTACGGGTTCTCCGGGAGAAAGCCCATCCGGACACGGGCGGCACGCCGATCCACGGGCTCGCCGTACAGGCGGACCTGCCCCGCGCTGGGGAAGATCAGCCCGGTCACCATCTTGAGCGTGGTCGTCTTCCCGGCGCCGTTTGGACCAAGGAGCCCGACGATCTCGTTGGTGCGCAACTGGAGGGACAGGTCGGTGACGGCCACCGCCGTGCGCAGATTCAGGAAACCGGTCTTGAACCGCTTGTGAACGTGGGTGAGCTCGAGGGGGAGCGGCTCGGTCATGGCCATCACTCCGGTCTGGGAAAGGCGGCCGCCAGCAGGGCGGGATCCGCGCACTCGTGCACCGGGGTGAGGCGCAGGCGGCCCTCGGACTGCTGGAGCCGGGATGCGGCGAAGCGGGCCCCGTCGTTGCCGGCCCAGGCGCGCCGGGCGATGCCGTTGGCCACGTCGAAGAACAGCATGTCCTCCAGCGCGCGGGCCGCCTCGGCGGTGCCGTCGACGAGGAGGCCGAAGCCGCCGTTGATGCTCTCTCCCCATCCCACGCCGCCGCCGTTGTGCAGGCTGACCCAGGTGGCGCCGCGCATGGCGTCCCCGATGACGTTGTGCACGGCCATGTCCGCGGTGAAGCGGCTCCCGTCGCGGATGTTGGCGGTCTCGCGGTAGGGGGAGTCGGTGCCCGAGACGTCGTGGTGGTCGCGGCCGAGCACGACGGGCGCCGAGATGCGGCCGGCGCGGATGGCCTCGTTGAAGGCCCGCGCGATGGCGACGCGCCCCTCGGTGTCGGCGTACAGGATGCGGGCCTGTGAGCCCACCACCAGCCGGTTCTCCCTGGCCGCGCGGATCCAGGTCAGGTTGTCCGCGATTTGCTGCCTGATCTCGGGGGGCGCCGTCCGGGCCTGCCCCTCGAGGACCTCGGCGGCGATGGCGTCGGTGGCGTCGAGATCCTCGGGGCGCCCCGAGGTGACCACCCAGCGGAAGGGGCCGAACCCGTAATCGAAGCACAGGGGCCCCATGATGTCCTCGACGTAGCTCGGATAGCGGAAGCCGCCCCCGGGGGCCGTCACGTCGGCGCCGGCCCGGGAGGCCTCGAGCAGGAAGGCGTTGCCGTAGTCCCAGAAGCGCATCCCGCGCCCGGCCAGCTTCCCGATGGCGGCCGCGTGGCGCACCAGGGAGGCGGACACGAGCTCGCGGAAGCCCGCCGGGTCCGAGACCATGCGGGCGTTGGCCTCTTCGTAGGTGAGGCCAGCGGGGTAGTAGCCCCCCGAATACGGGAGGTGCAGGGAGGTCTGATCCGAGCCCAGATCGATGGGGACGTCGTGCCGGGCGAAGTGCTCCCACAGGTCGACGACGTTGCCCAGGTAGGCCAGCGCGAGCGGCTCCCCGGCGCGCCGGGCCCGATCCAGCCGGCGGACGACCTCGTCGAGCTCCGAGGCGATTTCCTGCACCCAGCCCTGGTCGCGGCGCTTGACCGCCGCCTTGGGGTTCACCTCGGCGATGACGCAGGCGGCCCGGGCGACCAGCGCGGCCTTGCCCTGGGCACCGGACATGCCGCCGAGCCCCGAGGTGACGAAGGTCTTCCCGGCCAGGCCGTCGGTCGTCCCCAGGTACAGGCGGCCGGCATTGAGCAGCGTGAGCGTCGTGCCGTGGACGATGCCCTGGGGCCCGATGTACATGTACGACCCCGCGGTCATCTGGCCGTAGGAGGTCACGCCCAGGGCCGTGTAGCGGTCGTAGTCCGTGGTGGTGGAGTAGTGCGGGATCATCATGCCGTTGGTCACCACGGCGCGGGGCGAGGATGGCGAGGACGGGAACAGTCCCATGGGATGACCGGAGTACATCATGAGAGTCTGCTCGTCGGTCATCTCGCTCAGATACCGCATGGCCAGCCGGTACTGCGCCCAGTTCTGGAACACGGCGCCGTTCCCGCCGTAGGTGATCAGTTCGTACGGGTGCTGGGCCACCGCGGGGTCAAGGTTGTTCTGGATCATCAGCATGATGGCCGCGGCCTTGCGGGAGCGGGCCGGATAGGCGTCGATGGGTCGCGCGCGCATCTCGTAGGACGGACGGAAGCGGTACATGTAAATGCGTCCGTGGGTCTCGAGCTCGCGGGCGAACTCGGGGGCCAGCGCCGCGTGATGGCGCGGGGGGAAGTACCGTAGGGCGTTGCGCAGGGCGAGCTGCTTCTCCTGGACCGAGAGCGTGAGTCCGCGGGCCGGCGCCCGGCTGATCGCCGGGTCCATGGGCGGAGGTTCGGGCAGGGTCTCGGGGATGCCTTCGGCCACCTGTGTCCTGAAGTCGAAATCCGGGTTCATGCCAGCTCCTTTCGCGCGTCGGAATATACCCAAAAAACTGCTCAAAAGGGAACACGAATCCACCTATTTTATGATAGATTCATTGCGCCCGAAGCGACCCCCGGTCCGGCCTGCCCCCACGCGCGTCGTTGGGAATCCGTGAAAAAACGCGGAAAAATTGGCGGACGGACCAATCTTTTGTAAGAACGTACGATGTGCGTCAAGGTAGGCGCACCTGCAGATCTTTCGTCGAAGGAGGCACCCGTGGCTCGGACCGAACAAGACTATCGCAAGATGCTCGAAGACGACCCCACTTCCATGGAGGCCTTCTCCGCCCTGCGCCGCACCTGGCAGACCGAGGAGAAGTGGGCCGACCTCGTCTGGCTGTACGAACTGCGCGGCAACGCCCTGGACGAGGACATCCGCAAAGCGGACATGTTTTTCAAGGCCGCCGACCTCCTCTTCGAGAAGTTGACCGACGAAACCGAAGGCATGAGGCTCTTGTACATGGGCGTGCTGCTCGATCCGCGCCACCGCCGCAACGCCCGCAAGATCCGCGAGTACCTGAAGGAGAAGGGGGACACCCCGCGGTACCTGGCCATCCTCGAAAAAGAGATCGACTTCGTCGCCGAGCAGGGCTCGGATCGGCGCGGGCTCGCCCAACTGCACCACGAGGTGGGCATGGCGTTCTCGTCCATGGAGGACCACGAGGAGCAGGCGATCTCCCATCTGCAATCGGCGTTCGAACTGGACCCCCAGCTCACCGACGCCCTGGTCAGGCTGGCCGAACTCTACATGAAGGCGAAGAACTTCGAGCGCGCGCTCCCTCTGCTCCAGGGCATGCTCAAGTCCGTGCGGGAACCCGACGAACGCGCCCGGCGGCTCCTGGACATCGGACGCATCCAGCTCGAGAACCTGCGCGACACCGAGGCCGCCGAGGAGAGCCTGTCGGAGGCCGCCGGCCTTTTACCGGGCGATCTGGGCATCCTCACGCTGCTCACCGAGGTCTACCTCGACCGCCGGTATCCCAAGGAGAAGGAGCCCAACCGCAAGGTCGCCCACGCATTTTTGCAGATCGCCCGCATCCACCGGGCCGCCCAGGAGAACGACAAGGCCGTCACTGCCCTGAAGCAGGCGGTGGCCCAGGATCCCCAGCTCAAGGAGGCCTTCTCCCTGCTGGCGAGCATCCATGAGGCCGCCGGCGAGTGGAAGGAGCTCGCCGAACTGTTCGCCGGCGCCATGGGAAGGGCCGAGGGCGCCACCCGCATCCGCCTGGGACTGCGCCTGGCCGAGGTCCACGAGCAGAACCTGAACAACCCCGACGAGGCCCTCAAGATCTACGAGAACCTGGCCGCCGAGAACCCCGAGGCCGTGCGCCCGCGGCTCATCGCGCTCCTGGAGCGCCGCGAGGACTGGGAGGCCATGGCCCGCCTGCTGGAGCGCGAGGTCGCCACCTGCCCGCCCGAAAAGACCTCGGACGCCCGCCTCCAGTTGGTGCGGCTCTACAAGGACCGCCTGGGGCGCGCCGACAAGGCTGCCCGGCACCTGCACGAGCTGCTCACCTCGGATCCCGAGAACCTCGAGGTGCTCGACCTGTACATCCAACACTTCCGCGAGAAGGGCGACTGGCGCAGCCAGGCCGAGACCATGGAGACCGCCCTGCGGGTGGCCCACGCCCAGGGCGTGGATCCGTCCTACGTGATCGACCTGCTCAAAGAGATGGCCACCATCTACCGCAGCAAGCTCGGCGACCTGGCGCGCACCGAGCGTGTCATGAAGTTCCTGGTCCGCCTGCAGCCGGACAACCCCAAGATGCAGGCCTCGTACGAGAAGATCGTCCAGCAGCGCGAGGTGTGGGAGGGCTACAAGGTCGAGATGCAGCAGGAGATCTCGATGGCCCCGGACGACTACACGCGCCTCGACCTGATGCGCAGCTTCGCGGCCACCCTGCTCGAGCGCAAGCTCGACGTGGACCTCTGCATCGAGCTCCATCAGGAGATCATCAAGCTGGCCCCGGGGGATCCCGACGCCTACGACGCGCTGGAGCTGCTGCTCACCCAGGAGGGCAACGTCGAGAACCTCTTCCAGTTGCTCGAAGCCCGGCTCTCCGAGGCCACGGTCGAGCAGCAGGAGGAGATCCTCCGCCGCATGTTCGACATGGCCCGCGACAAGCTCAAGGATCCCGCCAAGATCGGGCGCGTGGCCGCCAAGATCCTCGAGATCATCCCCGACGACGCCGAGGCCCTCGCCGCCCTCATGGAGAGCCTGGAGAGCCTGGAGAACTGGCCCAAGCTCACCGCGCTGCTCGAGCGCTGGAGCACCCGGATCGTGGATCCCGAGGAGCAGGCCCCGCTCCTCGTCAAGGCCGCCGAGGTCTACGACCGGCGCCTCTCCAAGCCCGAGGACGCCCTGCGCTGCCTCAAGCAGGTGCTGACCAACCGGCTGGAGCTCGAGTCGGTCATCCCGCGGATGCTCGACCTGTACGAGCGCACCGGCAACTGGCTCGAGTACGCCAACCTGCTCGAGATGGGCCTGCGCGAGGGCGAGTGGCCGTCGGATCCCGCCCAGGTCGACCCCTCCTGGAAGCGCCTGGCCCAGGTCTGGGAGCGCCAGGTCGGCGAGCCCCAGCGCGCCCTCGAGGCCTGGCGCCGGCTGTGGGAGCAGGCCCCCGAGGAGACCGAGTACCTCACCCACGTCACGCGGCTGTCCTACACCCTCGAGCAGTGGGACCTGCTCGTCGAGGTGATGGAGGGCCAGATCCAGCGCACCACCGAACCCGAGAAGGTGAACAACCTGGCCCTGCGCCTGTCCGAGATCTACGACCAGAAGCTCGACCGGCCCCACGACGCGCTGGCCATGCTCGAGAAGGTCGAGCCCGCCCGCCGCGACCGCCCCGTGCAGGAGCGCATGGCCCGCCTGTTCCTGAGCACCGGGGACTGCGAGGCCGCCATCGACCTGTACCGCGAGTTCCTCGAGAAGGCCGACACGCTCGAGGAGAAGGTCCGCTACGGCCTCCAGGTCGCCGACATCTACCTGCAGACACTCCACGACGACGCCCGCGCCGCCGACCAGCTCGACCAGGTCCTCGCGCTGGATCCGTCCAACGCCCACGCCCTGATGCTCCAGTTGGACCTGTGCGAGAAAGAGGGCCGCTGGGAACGGCTGGCCGAGCTCACCACCCAGCTCTACACGGTGGAGCCCGACGCCGACAAGAAGTTCGTCCACGCCCGCCGGCTGGGCGAGCTCATGGACGTCCGCCTCGAGAACCCCGAGGAGGCCTTCGCCTGGTATCGGATCGCACTGCAGATTCGACCCACCGAGGTCGAACTGGTCGCCGTCCTCGAACGCATCGCCGGCGAGCACCAGTACTGGACCCAGCTCGTGGGCGTGTACGAGCTCCTGCTCAAGGAGGAGTGGAGCGCGGACCGCGACATCCTGCAGAAGACCGTCGACTGCCTGCGCACCAAGCTCAAGGACTACCCGCGGGCCATGGACTGGGTCACCCGCCACCTGATGCGCAACCAGAATGACGAGGAGTTCCTGTACGAGGCCGAGGATCTGTCCGGGCAGTTCCCCGAGGGGCCGAACCAGCTCGCCTCCCTGTACGAGCACCTGATCAACAACCTCTCCCGCGGCCAGCGCAAGTTCGAGCTGCTCACCCGCCTCGCCCGGCTCTACGAGGAGCAGCTCGAGGACCTGCCCGCCGCGCTGATCCGCTGGGAGCGCGCCTTCCGCGAGGATCCCGCCCAGCCGAAGGTCCTCGACGAGATCGAGCGCCTCTCCCGGGCCACCGCCTCCTGGGACCTGCTCACCGTGGTCCAGGGCATCCGCCTCGCTCAGTTGGCCGATCCCCTCGAGAAGGTCGACTTCATCTGCCGGTGCGCGGTCACCGCAGAGACCGAGATCGGCGACCCCCTGCGCGCTTTTCGCGCCTACCTCCACGCCTTCCTGCTCGAGCCGATGAACTCGAAGGTGCAGGAGGAACTGTGGCGCCTGGCCAGGGTGCTGGGCGTGTACACCGCGGATCAGCGCGTGGCCCGGCCGGTGGAGCCCGACTCCATGATGACCGCCGGTCTGCGGGAGCTCAAGCGCCGCCGTGAAAAGGGCGAGATGACGCTCCCGGCCGGCGGCGGTGCCCGCCAGCACACCCAGGAGCTCGAGGAGCTCGACCTCGAGGAGCTCGAGGTCATCGAAGAGGAAGAGCCCGCCCAGCAGAAGTTCGTCCTCTCCAGCCCCACCAACAGCCTGGCCATCGCCGACCTCATCGAGGTCCGCACCGGCAGCCTCCAGGGCCTGTCCTACGACCAGGTCGTGGCCGAGTTCCACAGCGACATCGCCTTCCAGGACCTCATGGCACCCACTCAGAAGGCCGGCGACGTGGCCCCCCCCGAGTCCGCCTGGGAGGAGTTCGCCCGCGCCTGGGCCATGCTCCCCTACGCCACCGTCGAGGAGCACATCGAGCACCTGACCCAGATGGCCCGCATCTGGAAGGATGGCGCCCAGAACAACCGCAAGGCCTTCGAGATCCTCGGCCGCGCGGTGTCGGTCAACCCGCTGGATCCGGAGCTGCGCGAGTGGTTCCTGTTCGAGGGCCGGGCCCTCTCGGTGCTCGGTGCCTGCGGCGCCCTGCTCGAGCGGATCGCCGGCGGCCTCGTGGACAACGCGCAGTCCATCGGCCTGTACCGCGAGGTGGCTGAGCTCTACAGCGAGATCCAGCAGTGGCAGAAGCGCGAGGACGTCCTGCGCGCCATCCTCGAGCTGGACAGCCACGATTCGCCCGCCTACGAGGCCCTGGTCGCCCTGCTGCGCCAGCTCGAACAGTGGGAGAACCTGGCCCTGCTCATGGAGTGGAAGCTGGGCCTCGACGATCTTCCCCTCGAGGACCGGATCGGCCTCCTGCGCGAAATCGCGACCGTCTACGAGACGAAGCTCGCCCGGCCCGAGGTCGCCCACTCCTGGTGGAACAAAGTGCTCTCCATGGAGCCCGACAGCCTCGAGTTCCTCCAGGCCGTGCTGCGACTCTCCAAGCAGCTCCAGATGTGGCAGAAGGCCGCCGAGGTCCTGCGCAAGCTCTCCGACATCGCCGACGCCGAGGAGGACCAGCTCCGGCACCTCCACGAGCTCGCCCACGTCACCGTCTCCGAGCTCGAACTGCCCGACCAGGCCATCCACATCTACCGGGAGATCCTCGAGATCGCCCCCACCGACCCCGTCGCCGTGGGCGCCCTGGACAAGTTGTACACCACCCACGAACTGTGGAGCGAGCTCGAGGAGATTCTGGAGAAGCAGATCCAGAGCTCCACGGGCGAGGTCCGGTGCGCCTTCATGGAGCGCCTCGGCGAGGTGCTCGAGAAACTGAACCGGCCCGAGGAGGCCGCCTTCACCTACGACAAGCTCTGGCAGGAGACCCAGCGCCCGCTGTTCGCCCGCAAGGCGAGCGCGATGTTCATGGAGATCGGCCGGGCCGCCGACGGCGTGGATATCCTGCAGGGCCTGCTCAACTCCGAGACGGCCGACTACGAGCCCCTCGAAAAGGCCAACCTCTGGACCCAGCTCGCCATCATCCAGAAGCGCTCGCTGGCCAACGAGGCCGCCGCCCGCACCTCGCTGGACCGCGCGCTGGCGTTGTTGCCCGACCACATGGGAGCCCTCCAGTTGCTCGCCGAGATGTCCTACGACCACAAGGACTGGGAGACCTTCGTCCAGATGGAGCAGCGCATCGCCGCCGCCGCCACCGACCCCGCCGAGCGGGACGCCGCCCTCTTCCTGGTGGGGCGCACCCTGCGCGACCAGGTGCGCGATCCGGCCCGCGCCCGGGACGCCTTCGCCCAGTTGCTGCGCCGGAACCCGGGCCACGCCGACGCCCTCACCGCGCAGTACGTGCTCGCCGAGGAGCTCGAAGACTGGGCGCTGGCCCTGGCCATGCTCGAGCAGCGCTTCGGGCTGTTGTCCCAGAAGGACGACCGCGCCCGCAACCTGACGCGCCAGGCCGAGATCCGCCTGCGTTACTTTGAGGACGTCGACACCGCTTACGAGATCCTGGGCGAGGCTCTCACCGAGGACCCCAACCACGTGGGCGCCATCCTCGCCCTGGCCGACCTGGCCGAGTTCCGCGAGGAGTGGGATCGCGCCGGCGAGCTCCTCGAGAACGCGCTCAAGAAGCTCAAGGACGAGCCCGGCAAGATGTCCCGGCTGGCCCGCCGTTACGCCCAACTGATGGAGCGCACCGGCAAGATCGAGAACGCGGTCACCCTGCTCCAGGAGATGGAGCGGCGCTACCCCGACGAGCTGCTCATGAAACTCACCCTGGGCGAGATCCGTTACCAGCAGGGCCGCTGGCGCGAGACCGGCAAGCTGCTGGCCCAGCTCGGGGAGCACCCCCAGGCCGGAGAGTTCGCCGCCGAGGTGGCCGCCGCCCTGTGCATGGCCGCGGACTCCGAGCTCAAGCAGCGCAAGGGCGGCACTGCCCCGGTCGAACTGTGGGAGACCGCCGTGCGCCTCAAGCCCGACCACCTGCCGGCCATCGAGGCCCTGCTCAACTTCCACCTCGAGCGGGGCGACCAGGCCGCCGCCGCGGGCTACCTGCGCGCCCAGGCCGAGGCCGCCACGAACCCGGAGACGCGCTTCTCCCTCTTCCACAGCCTGGCCGAGCTCTACCTCAACGAGATCAAGAGCAAGCCAGACGCCTACGAGTGCTACTACAACCTCTGGATCGACATCGGCGAGCCCGGACCCGGCCACGTCGCCATCCTCAAGAACCTGGTCGCCCTGGCCGAGGAGCTCCACCGCGAGCACGAGGTGCTCGGCGTGTACAAGGCGCTCCTTAACCTGGCCGACGAGGGCGAACGCCTGATGCTGCTGGTCAAGGCCGGCGAGGTCTCCCTGCGCATGGGAGAGATCGCCTTCGCCCAGGAGGTCCTCGAGACCGCCCAGAAGAAAGCCCCGGCCAACGAGAAGGTCCTGACCGCCCTGTCCGAGCTTTATGAGAGCACCGGCCAGCTCGCGCCGGCCCTGCGCATCCTGCAGGAGCTCGCCGACCGCAAAGTGGGTTCGGCCACCGAGCCCACCCGCCGGGCCAACGTCCTCAAGCGCCTCGGACGCGTCCACATGGAGCTCGCCGCCGCCGCCGACACCATCGTGCCCCTCCTCGAGGAGAGCCTTCAGTTGGTGCCCGGCGACGACGAGGTGCGCCGTCTGCTCATCCAGGTATACGGCGAGGATAGATCGGAAGAGCACACGTCTGAACTCCAGTCACCGAATACGAACTCG
>CALKWH010000153.1 GCA_938004375.1 uncultured Pseudomonadota bacterium | reverse complement strand
ATACGGCGACCACCGAGATCTACACTCTTTCCCTCCACGCCGCTCTTCCGATCTGACCATGATCGCCGAGATGACGCCGGTGAACATGGCGAACAGGGTGAAGCCGCCGATCATGACGGTGGCCGTGATGAATCGCCCGGCGGTGGTGGTGGGGTTGGCGCCCACGGGCTCGCCCGCCATGAGCGTGAACAGGCTCCACCAGGAACTGTTGTGGAAGTTCTCGAAGCCGGGGTTGCCCTTCTCGGCCACCAGCATGCCCACCGCGCCCAGCAGCAGAAAGCCCAGGAGCACGCCGAAGACCATCAGGTTCTCGATGAGGCCCTCGTGGATCATCTGGGCCATGCGGCGTCCCCGGCGGGTGAAGATGATGCCCACGCGCACCAGCCGGGCGATGCGCAGGATCCGCAGGATCCGCAGCGGCCGCACCAGCGGGATCACCGAGAGGACGTCGATCCAGTACTCGGAGAAGAAGACCTTCGTGCCGCGGGCGCTGTACCAGCGCAAGGAGAGCTCGATCACGAAGACGCCGGTGATGATGGTCTCAGCCCAGAAGTAGCGACGTTGTTCGACGCTCCCTTCGGCGCAGGAGGCCTCGAACACCGTGAGGATCACGCTCAGGACGATGAGCGCGGCCACCGCCACGTCGGTGAACGGGTGGGCGAAGAAGGCGGCGAGCCGCGCGCGGGGGGACTTCGCGTCCATGGCTCAGGGCCCCACCCGGACGGCGGCGTGGCGCACGGCGACGAGGACGTCGCTTGCGTAGGCGTACACCGAGAGCAGGCGGTCGCCGGGGGCGGAGAAGTCGCGCTGCATGCGGAAGACGCGGCCGTCGGGCAGGGGGGACTCGATGGGCCAGCGGTCCATGAACAGTTCGACGCGGTCGACGGTCGGCGTGTCCTCGGAGACCTCGATCTGCAGGGAGACGATGACCGATCCTTCGATGCACCCGGGGCCCACGTACTGCGTGCGCACCAGCACCGGGAGGCCGGCGTCGCGCTGCAGGAACACCCGGGGCGCCGGGGCGGCGTCGAGGGCCAGCAGCGTCTGGCGGGCGAGCTCGGACAGGTCGGCCTCGGTGGTCGTGTTGTAGGGCATCGAGGCGGCCAGCAGATAGGCGCGTCCGGTGGTGTCGTCGAAGATCAGCGCGTGATCGAGGCGGTCGTCGCCGTACACCTGGCCGAGCTTGTTGTACACGCGCAGACTGTGGCCGGCGAGGGCCGAGGAGATGCCGGGATGGAACTGGCAGGGCGACGCCAGGAGCGCCGCGTGCAGCGTGGCCAGGTCGCCCGCGCCCAGTTCGAAGCGCTCGGCCGCGGGGAGCTCCTCGTGGAGGCCCACGCGGCGCACGCCCTCGGTGAGCTCGGCCAGGGTGACGCAGTTGGCCTCGTCGGGGCACTCGGGGAAGACGCTGGTGCCGTCCCGGGCGGGCAGGGTGCCCGAGCCGGAGCCCTCGGTCCAGGCGATCGCCGGCGAGTGGCGCAGGTTGGACTCGGGCGTGGGGTGCGTGTAGCGGCGCTGCAGCACGAGGGTGGGCATGCCGAAGGCGGGGGTGAGCAGCAGGCCGTTCTGCTCCTCGAAGCCGGCGATTTCCATCAGGCGGTTGTAGGCGACGTTGTCCGAGACGCGGATGGCCAGGTCTATCAGGTTCGCCACCGTGCCGTCGAAGGCGCCGTCGTCGTCGGTGAAGACGACGCGGGCCGCGCTGGTGGCGCCTGCGGCCCGCAGCGTTCGCACGGCGCCCACGGCAGCGAGGAGCTTGACCGTGGAGGCCGGCCAGTAGCGGCCATGGGAGTATTCGAAGCCCTCCTCGCCCCGGGAGAAGTACGAGAAGGCCGGTTGCTCGAGGCCGTCGGCCACGAGGGCGGCGAAGATGCGGGTCCCCGCGGGGGGCGTGTAGCCGGCGGCGGCGAAGGCGGCGGCGAGGGAGTCGCGGTCGGCGGTGGCGCGCACCTGGGCCGCCCAGTCCCAGGCCGGCAGCGAGTTGTCCTCGAGGGGCACGTGGACCTCGGCGTCGGCGTCGGCGTCGGCGTCGGCGTCGGACGTGTCGGACAGGTCGGACAGGTCGGGCGTATCGGACGTGTCGGACAGGTCGGACGAGTCGGACAGGTCGGACGTGTCAGATGAGTCGGACCCCGCGTCGTTCGCGGGGCGGTCGGGGTTCGCCGGCGAGCAGGCGACGGAGAGCATCGTCGCGGCGGCGAAGACGCAGCAATGGGCAAACGTCAAGAGACTGCGCAACTGAAGATTCTCCTTATTTGTAGCCCAGTTTTCGGGCCATCTTGAATATTTTGCTTTCGGCCTTTGTCTGCAATTGGCGTACGCGTTCGCGGGTGATCTCGAGCTTCTCGCCGACCTCCTGGAGGGTGAGGACCTCCTGGCCGTGGAGCCCGTACCGCAGCTCGAGGATCTTGCGTTCCCTCGGGCTGAGCTCGAGCAGCAGGTCCTCGAGCCAGCGGAAGTCCATGTGCCGGCTGACCTCCTCCTCGGGGGTGCGCAGCTCGGCGTCGGGCAGGATCTTCTGCAGCGTCTCCTCGTCCTCGTCCGAGCCCAGCGGCTTGTCTATGGACACCGTGCTCTGGGTGCGCTGCAGAATCCCGTGGACGCGGGTGGGGTCGAGCCCCATGCGGCGGGCGACCTCGTCGAGCGCCGGCTCCTGCCCGGCGGCGCTGGTCATCTCGCTCATGGTGCGCAGGATGCGGTTCTTCTCCTCGCGGACGTGGCCGGGGATGCGGATGGTGGCGCCCTGGCAGGCCACGGCGCGGTTGAGCGTGTGCTTGATCCACCAGGTGGCGTAGGTGGCCAGGCGCGAGCCCTTGGTGGGATCGAAGCGCTCCACCGCCCGCAACAGGCCGATGTTGCCCTCGCCGATCAGATCGGCCAGGTCCACGCCCTGCTCCTGGTATTTGCGGGCGAAGAAGATCACCAGGCGCTGGTTGGCCAGCACCAGGTTCTCGCGGGCCTTCTGGAAGTCCTCGACCTTCTGGAAGTAGTCCGCTGCGATGGTCCCGAAGGTGTCCGGCGCGGCGCCGTAGCGTCCGATGAACCCGCGCACGAAGGCCGTCTTGCGGGTGCGGGCCCGGTCGATCTCCTCGAGCCCGGCCTGGAAGTGGGCGCCCAGGTCGTCGAAGAACTCGTTGCGCAGGGCGTACTGGACGTGCTTCTCCATGAGCTCGGCGCGGCGCAGGATGAGCCGGTGAATCGACCCCCGCAGCGCGCGGGCGGCCTCGGGATCCTTCTCGGCGGCCAGCGCGGACGCCTTCTCGGCGAGCTTTTCCCCCGAGCTCTCGAGCTGGCGGACCAGCACGGTGAGGTGCTCGACGACCTCGACCATGCTGCTCTCGCCGACGCTCTCGTCCCGCGGGTCCTCGAAGTACTGCCAGACGCGGCCGTTCTGCCGCAGCACGTACTGCAGGATGCGGTTGAACACGTCCTCGACGCAGCGCACCGACAGCGCGGCCAGGATGGCCTCGCGCTTGCCGTGGAACATGATGTTGGCCAGCTCGAACTCGCGCTCCCGGGTGAGGATGCCGTGTTCGTTGTAGTGCGGGAAACTCCCGGCGGTCAGCGCCTGCTCGAGCTCGGCCTCGAGCTCGGCCTCGTTCTCACCGTCGGCGGCCCCGGGTTCGGGCTCCTCGTCCTCGGTGTCGTCGGGATCGGGCTGGTCCTCGTCCTCGATGACGAAGTAGCCGTCGTCCTCGAGCAGCAGGATCAGACGCTGCACGTCGTCGGCGTCGAGCATGGCGACGCCGCTCGTCCACACCTCGGGCGGGATGGCGCCGTCGGGCGCGGCTGCCTTCGTCATCTTCTTGAAAAGCTTCTCGACGGGACTCTGCGTCTTCTTCGCCATGGTGCTACCCGAATTCCGGGCGCCGATTTAAGCACATTTCCAGACGGGATTGAACCCTTTCTCCCCGTTGGAACCTTTTTTACCAACTGAAAGTTACGAGCCAGCCCAGATGACATCGCCCCACGCTCCGTGTTAGCCTGCTCCCGCCCCGAGCGGGCGGGAGGTCGTCACGATGGAACTGCAAGGCATGAAGGTCATTCTGGGCGAGGGCATGAAGGTCGACGTGCTCGACGGCGCGTTCACGATCCGCACTGATCAGCCGGTGGGCGCAAATGGGGAGGGCACGGCGCCGTCGCCCTACCAGTTGTTCCTCGCGAGCATCGCCGCGTGCGCCGGGTTTTATGTAAAGCGCTATTGCCAGACCCGGGGGTTGTCCGAGGAGGGCATCACCCTCACCCAGGAGTTGTTGCCCAATGAGGCCGGCCGCCTGGGCACCGTCCGCATCGTCATCGAGCTGCCGCCGGACTTCCCCGAGGAGCACAGGGCCCCCGTGCGACGCGCCGCCGAGTCCTGCGCCGTGAAGAAGACGATTGCCAATCCCCCGGCCTTCGACGTCGTCTGCGAGTGAGTGACAGACGCGGTTCTGGCGCCCACCAGGGCGTTGGTGTATCCTGCCGTCGCGGGGCGACCGCGGACGGTCGCGCGAGAGGTGAATCCATGAAGACACCGGTAGCCATCCTGGGCGCCACGGGGGCCGTCGGGCAGCATTTTCTTTCGCTGCTCGCCGACCATCCCCAGTTCGAGCTCGTGAAACTGTTCGCCTCCCGGCCGCGGCCCCACATCACGGCCACGTCGTGGGTGGCCTCGCTGCCGCCGCCGGCGGACCTGGAGCGCCGCCCGGTGGAGACGCTCACGGTCGAGGCCGTGCTGGCCTCGGGCGCCAAGGCCGTGTTCTCGGCCCTGCCTGCATCGGTGGCAGGGCCGCTGGAGCGCGAGCTCATCGACGCCGGCGTGGCCGTGTTCACGAACGCCAGCGCCCACCGCATGGACGCGGACGTGCCCATCCTCATCCCCGAGGTGAACGCGCCACACCTGGACGTGTGCCCGGCGGGGCGCGCGCCGCTGGTGGCCAACTCCAACTGCTCGGCCTCGGGGCTGGCCGTGGTGCTCGCCGCCCTGCGGCCCCTGGGGATCCGCGCGGTCCACCTGGCCACCTATCAGAGCGTGTCCGGCGCCGGCTATCCGGGGGTGCCCGCCATCGACATCATGGGCAACGTCCTGCCCCACATCGGCAAGGAGGACGACAAGATCGTCGCCGAGACGAAGAAGATGCTGGGGAGCTTCCGGGATGCGCGCATCGTCGACCATCCCATGGAGGTGGCGGCCATCGCCTGTCGCGTGCACACCGCGTTCGGTCACCTGGAGGCGGCGTTCATAGAAGTTGAGCAGCCCGGCGATACCGCCTCGGCCACCGCGCTCCTGCGGGAGTTCCGCGGGCACGAGGCCGCCTGGGGCCTGCCTTCCTCGCCCGCGCTGCCCATCCACGTCTTCGACGATCCGGCCCGCCCGCAGCCGAAGCGCGATGTCCTGCTCGGCGGCGGCATGGTGGTCTCGGTGGGCACCGTGCGCCGCGCCGGGAACACGATCAACCTGCGCCTGCTGGTGAACAACGTCGTGCGCGGCGCCGCCGGCGGCAGCGTGCAGAACGCCGAGCTGGCCCGCGCGCAGGGGAGGCTGTAGCCATGCTCCCCCACGAACACACCGTCGTCATGAAGTTCGGCGGCTCGTCCCTGGCCGACACCGACAAGATCCGCAAGGTCGCGAGGCTGGTGGCCGCCCGCCACGTGGCCGGCGAGAACATCGTCGTGGTCGTGTCCGCGCAGGGCAAGACCACCGACGGGCTGATGAAGATGGCCCACGAGGTGTCCCCGAACCCGTCCAAGCGTGAGCTGGACATGCTGCTCACGGTGGGCGAGCGCAGCTCCATGGCGCTTTTGTCCATGGCCATCGCCGACCTGGGGCACCAGGCCATCTCGCTCACCGGCTCTCAGTGCGGCATCATCACCAACGACAACCACTTCAACGCCCGCATCATCGACGTGAAGCCGGTGCGCATCCTGGACGAACTGGACAAGGGCCACATCGTCATCGTGGCGGGTTTCCAGGGCATGTCCTACAAGAAGGAGATCACGACGCTCGGTCGCGGCGGCTCGGACACCACGGCCGTGGCGCTGGCGGCCGCGCTGGACGCCCGCTGGTGTGAGATCTACTCCGACGTCGACGGCGTCTACACCGCCGATCCGCGAATCGTGG
>CALKWH010000152.1 GCA_938004375.1 uncultured Pseudomonadota bacterium | reverse complement strand
GATCGTATTCGGTGACTGGAGTTCAGACGTGTGCTCTTCCGATCTCGAGGCCTTTGGCCTGGTGCACGGTGCTGAGCACGGCCAGATCCTCGGGCTCCTCCATGGTCTTGAAGACCTCGGCCACCGGACCGGACTGCAGACCGAGATCGGCGAGCAGCGCGTCGGGGGTGGAGTATTGGGCACCGACGTCGACCAGGGAGACCAGCTCCTCGAGGCGATCCTCGGCACGCTCGTACTTGCTGCGCAGCACGGGGGTGTACTTTTGCAACACGGCGCCGAGAAGCTCCGGCAGATTGTTGCGTGAAGTCTTGATGATCTCGAGCCACTGCCCGAGCTCGAGGACCTTCTTGCGACGCGCGGGCGTCAGGGCCGCCCAGAGCAGCGTCTGGGCCAGCGGATGCACGTCGTCGAGGGTCCAGGGGACCGTCGGGTTGCGCAGCCGGTCCGAGACCTGGAGCGCGGTCTGCGCCCCCAGCCCAGGCATCAACTTGAAGATGCGCATCACCGCCATCTCGTCGGCCGGGTTCACCAGCACCCGCAGGTAGGCGATGAAATCCTTGAAGTGGGCCTGCTCGAGGATGCGCATGCCCCCCTGAACGCGGAACGGAATACCGCGGCGGGAGAACTCGAGCTGGATCTGCAGGCTCTGGGCGTTGGTGCGGGTGAGCACGGCGAGCTCGTGGAGCGGGATCCCGTTCTCGGTGTGCAGATCCCACAGACGCTGGGCGACGAACTGGGCCTCCTGGGCACCGTCGGCCGTGCGCACCAGCACCGGCTGGGCGCCCCCCCCGCGCGAGGTCGTGAGGGTCTTGCGGATGACCCGCGTCGAGACGGCCAGGGAGGCGTTGGCCAGATCCAGGATCGGCTGCGTGGACCGGTAATTGTGCTCGAGTTTGGCCAGGCGGGCGTCGGGGAAGTGGTCGAGGAACGACTGGAGGGCCTCGAGGCGCGCACCCCGAAACGAATAGATGGACTGGGCGTCGTCCCCCACCACGGTGACGTGGCGGTGCTCGCGCACCATGAGCTCGACGATGTCGGCCTGCAGCGGGTTGGTGTCCTGGTACTCGTCCACGAGTACGTGATCGAACAGGCCCCGCAGCAGGCGCGCGGCGTCGTCGTTCTCGAGCAGCAGGCGCTTCCAGAGCGCCAGCAGGTCATCGAAGTCGACCACGTGCTGGGCGGCCTTGCGCTCCTGGTAGGTCCGAAAGAGCCCCTCGACGCGCTCGATCTGTCCGAGGAGCTCGGAGGCCGTGCGCTTCGCGGTCTCGGCCAGCGGCTCCTGGCAACCCAGGGCCAGGGAGAACAGCGTCTGGCAGCGGGCTGCCGTGATCGGGGGTTCGACCTTAGCCTCGCCGCAGACCATGGTGAGGAGATCCCGGGCGTCCTCGGTGTCGAGGATGGAGAAGTCCTGGATCAGCCCCAGGTGGGAGCCGTGCTGGCGCAGCAGACGATGACCCACGTGATGAAACGTGCCCGCCCACAGGGCGCCGGCGATGGGTCCCACCAGCGCGTGGATGCGCGAACGCATCTCCCGGGCGGCCTTGAGCGTGAAGGTGCACAACAGGATCCGCTCGGGGGCCACGCCCGAGAGGATCAGATGAGCGCAGCGAGCCATGAGGGTGCGCGTCTTGCCCGTGCCCGCGCCGGCCACGATCAGCAGGGGATCAAACGGCGCCCGCACTGCCTCGAGCTGCTGGGGATCGAGGTTGTCGTAGGGTGTGCCGGAGACGGCCGCTGCCGCGTTGCCGGAGGAGGTGGTCAGTTTGTATTTCATGATGAAGGACCGGTGGACACGACCGGGCCGGGGGCTACTGCTCGGTCACGATGATGTCGTCGACGTACCAACCCTCGCGCTGGATGGAGCCGTCGGAGGTGAAGGCGAAGCGGAGGTGGAGGACGTTGCCGATGTAGCTGCTCAATTGCACGGTGTAGGGGGTCCAGGTCATGAGCGAACCGGTCCAGTTGAGGTCGTAGGTTTCCTGGTAGGCAGGGCTCACCTCGCCGATGGGCACCACGTTCCAGGTCGTGCCGCCGTCGATGCTGGCCTCGATGCGTCCACCATCGTAACCGCTCTCGGCGTCCATCCAGGAACTGAAGGTCAACACCGGGTTGTTGGCGCTGCTCAGATCGATGGCCGGCAGGCGGACGTAGTTGCTCCCGTAGGCCATGCTGGCGGGATACTGGCCGCTCAACGAGGTCGAGATGCACCTGGGCGGCGAAGCGGCGGCCGAGGGGCCGGAGCCGGGCGTGCCGATGCTCCACGTGCCGGCCATGGACCAGCCCAGGGGCAGCGTCGGGGAGTCATCGAAGTTCGCCGCCGCGTAATACAGGAAGCCGCTGCAGCCGGAGATGTTGTAGTTGCACTGACTGGAGCAGATGAGGTTGCCCTCGGAGAAACCAAAGGAGGCGCAGGTGCGGCCGCGGAAGTCGGTGCCGTCGCACTGCTCGGCGCACTCGGCGGTGCCGTCCCCGCAGATCGGGCCGGTCCCGGCGCAGCCCGCATAGTCGAAGGAACACCAGGGCGTGCACGCCAGCGCACCGCCGTCATAACAGAGATCGCCACAGGTCTTGCCGCCCAGGGCATTGCCGTCGCACTCCTCGCCGGTCTCCAGAACGCCGTTGCCGCAGTTCGGGCAGCAGTCGGCCGGGCTCAGGCGGCAGGTCTCCCCGCGCAGGCTCTCGCAGGTGCCGTCGCCGACCACGAACTCGCGCATGCAGGTGGGGGAGCAGCCATCGCCCTCGACCAGGTTGGTGTCGTCGCACTCCTCGGGGGACTCCCAGATGCCGTTGCCGCAGGTGGCCACGCCGTCCTCGTCGTCGCACCCCGAAGAGCAGCCGTCGAAGCGGACGTTGTTGCCGTCGTCGCAGGTCTCCTCGCCGTCCAGCACGCCATCGCCACAGGTGGGACAGCAGTCGATGGCGCAGAACTCGCAGTGCTCGCCAGAGGCCTCGTCGCAGGCGCCATCGCCGCAGCGGAACTCGAGTCTGCAATAAGCCGAGCAGCCGTCGCCATGGACGCGGTTGCCGTCGTCACACTGCTCCAGGGACGGCTCGAGCTGGCCGTCGCCGCAGCCGGCCTCGACCTCGCACAGCGCCGAGCAGCCGTCGCCGTCGGCGGTGCCGCCATCGTCGCACTCTTCGGGCCACTCGATATTCCCGTTGCCGCACACGCCGTTGCCGCCCTCGAGGCGGCAATCACTGGAGCAGCCGTCACCGCTCTCGGTGTTGTCGTCATCGCACTGCTCGATGTGGAGGGCTCCGTCGACGATGGTGAAGTCGATCACGCCATTACCGCAACCGCGCTCCACCACGCACTCGCGGGAGCAGCCATCGCCGTTGACCAGGTTGCCGTCGTCGCACTCTTCGGCGGCCTCGATCAGGCCGTTGCCGCAGTGGGACACGAACTTGCACTCGTCCGTGCAGATGTCGGCCTGCCCGGCGATGCCGGGGTCGCACATTTCGAAAGCCTCGAGCCGGCCGTTGCCGCAGGCCTTTTCCTTCTTTTCGTCGCAGGCGGACAACGTGGAGACGAAAGCGATAGACAAAATAATCAGCGAATATTTGTTCAACATGAGACAACCTCTGCAAAAAGAGCCAAAAGAACCGGGCGACATAATACTAGGATAATCCCTTCTTGGGAAGCTGTGTTCCTCCGACGCCCGATAATCTTCAAGGGAGCCGGGGCAGCAGATCCTCGCGCAACATCATTGTCATGATTTTCGCGGAGCGGTTGCAGGAAATTTCAGCTTTTTCGACGAGCTCCTCCCGGGAGAGGGGATTTCGCGCCAAACCCTCGACCACGGCGGCGAGCCCGACGGCCGCCGCCACCGCCGGCGCCACCGCGGGATCGTCGATGACGGGCAGGATGCGATCGGCCCGGAGTCCCTCGGTGATCGCCACCTCGGCGAGGGCCCCGGCCGCAGCGACGCACATGCCCTGGGAGATCGTCCGGGCTTGGACGTCCAGCGCCCCGCGGAACACGCCGGGGAAGATCAGGGCGTTGTTGACCTGGTTGGGAAAGTCGCCACGCCCGGTGGCCACCACGGCTGCTCCGGCGGCGGCGGCCTCCCACGGCCAGATCTCGGGCACCGGGTTGGCGCAGGCGAACACGATGGGATCCTTCGACATGGCGCGCAGGTGCGCCGGCGTGATGATGCCAGGCCCAGGTGCGGAGAGGGCCACGAGCACGTCGGCGCCGGCCAGGGCCTCGGCGAGTCCGCCGGTTCGGCGACCGGCGTTGGAACGGGCCACCAGATCGTCCCGCAAGGGATGGTAGGGCGCGTGCTCCGGCCCCAGAATTCCCGGGCGATCAATAAATATTATCTGTCCAGGATCCACACCCGTGAAAACGAGCAGCTCGGCCACCGCCAGGTTGGCCGCCCCCGCGCCCAGCAACGTGAAGCGACAGTCCTCGAGCCGGCGCCCGGTCACGCGGGCGGCGTTCATCAGCCCCGCGAAGATGACCGTGGCCGTGCCCTGGCGGTCGTCGTGCCACACGGGGATGTCCAGCGCGGCCCGCAGCTGGTCCAAAATGTCGAAGCAGCGCGGGGAGGCGATGTCCTCGAGGTTGATGCCGCCGAACGACGGCGCGATGGCCCGGCCCACGGTCACCATGGCCTCGCAGGTGGGGGCGTCCACGCACAGGGCGAAGGCGTCCACGCCCCCGTACATCTTGAAGATGAGCCCCTTGCCCTCCATCACCGGCAGACCGGCGGCCGGTCCGATGTCTCCCAAGCCCAGCACGCGACTGCCGTCGGAGAGCACGGCGATGGTGTTGCCTTTGTTCGTATACTTGTAAACTGTCGCCGGATCCGCGTGGATCCGGCGGCAAGGCTCGGCCACCCCCGGCGTGTACCACACCGAGAAATCGGCGTTGCCGCGCACGGGGCAGCGCGGAAAGAGCTCCTGCTTGCCGCGGCAGGCCTCGTGCCAGGCCAGCGCCGTGGCGTAGTGCTTCTCGGCTTCCAGCCTGCGCTCGTCGTCGTCGTGGGGGGCCATGGGTCCTCCTCCGTAGGGTCGGTCGCGCGCGGACCTGGCGCGCCCAGGTGGCGTTGCACCAGAATCCGGGGGAAAAGTCAAGGCATCACACGCGGCCGCGGTGCTGCCAGGGGGTGAACAGGAAGGCGGCGAGCAGGATGGACCCCTGCAGCGCGAGGCCGATGAGCGCCGCGGTCCAGCCGGCCATGATCCCGGTCTCGAAGACATAGTGTCCAAGAATGAATATCATGGGCACGAACACGAACCACATGACCCCGAGGCGCACCAGCATGGGCAGCAACGTGATCCCCGCGCCGCGGAAGACCCCGTCCACGGCGAGTCCCATGGCATCGAACACCTGGAAGAAGGCCGCCACGTGCAGGGCCATGGCGCCGAGCCGGATCACCTGCGCGTCGGACGAGAAAAGCCCGATGAAGAACGCCGGCGCCAGCAGGAAGACGCCACCGAGGGTCCCCATGTACGCCACCGCCAGCACCACGGAGCGCCGCGCGCTGCGCAGGGCGAGCTCGGGGCGGCCCGCACCGATGTATTTACCCACCAGCGTGGTGGCCGCGATGGAGATGCCCACCGCGGGCATGAAGCTCACGTGGCACAACTGGAACACGATGGTGTTGGCCGCGGTGGAGGCTGGATCGAACGCCGCGACGTACAGCGACATGATGTTGAACGCCATGTTCTCGAGGAACCAGGTGACGCCGATGGGTAGCCCGACCTTCAGGAAGCGCCGCAACGGTATCTCGGCGAACGGGAGGGGGCTGCGGGTGGCGTACCGGTCGTGATGGGAACGGGAGAAGTACAGACCGAAAAAGACCACCACCGACAGCGCCATGGAGATCACCGTGGCCAGCGCCACGCCCTGCACACCCATCTCCGGGCTCCCGAGATGGCCGAACACGAACACGATGTTGAGCACGATGTTGACCACGTTGATCGCGAGGGTGACGATCATGGGCGTGACTGTGTCGGAGATGCCGCGGAAGTAGCCGATGAGCACGAAATTGAGCAGGAACAGCGGGGCGGCACACAACATCCAGCGCAGGTAGGTGACGACGTGGGGGCGGGCCCCGGCGTTGGTGTTCAGCAGGGTGATCAACTCCGGCACCCAGAACGAGGCCACCACCAGCAAGGTCCCCAGCGGAAGCGCGAGGCCGATCCCGACCACGACCGGGTGGCGCACCTCCTCGTGCTTCCGGGCTCCGTAGGCCTGCGCCACGAAGGTGGTGACCGCCGAGAGCAGCCCCGAGGCGAAGGACGACATCGACCAGAACAGGGACGCTCCCAGGCCCACGCCGCCCTGCTCGTCGGTCCCCACCATCCCCATGACCACCGTGTCGGCCACGCTCATGATCACGTGGGAGACGAACGTGACGATGAGCGGAAAGGCCAGGCGCATCAACTCGGAGGTGCGACCGGCGTCGGCGGGGATGATCCCGTGCGCGTCATCGGACTCGGGCGGCGGATCGGTGAGGGGGAGGTCGGCGGGCTCGGACATGACGGCGGGCATCCGTAGCACATTCATGCGCGAAGTCCAATGGATATGTGCTAGATTACGCCAGGAGGACCGCCATGAGACTCATCCTCTTTACCTGCTGCCTCGTGTCCGCGATCGCCTGCTCCCCGGACTCGGGCAAGCAGGAACCGTTCAACGCCGGCAACGTCAACAACGTCAACAACGTCAACAACGTCAACAACGTCAACAACGTCAA
>CALKWH010000151.1 GCA_938004375.1 uncultured Pseudomonadota bacterium | reverse complement strand
TTTTCGGCCTCGTTCGAGAAATGGCGCTGGGAGACGCCGGAGATCTGGCGGAGGGCTTCGTCGAGGCGTTCGACGCAAAAGCGGATGGAACGAGGGAAGTTTTCGTTCAACATGAGCATCTCGGCGACGTGCCGCGGTTGCACGTCCGCGCCATACAACGATTTGAAGGCGTCCCAGGCGCTGCAGGAGCGGAGGACGGCCACCCAGGCCAGGGCATCGGCTTGGCTCAGGCGCGCGGGCGATCCGGTCGCGGGCAGTGCCTGGCCATGGACATCGAGGATGCGGGAGGTCTTGTCGGCGCGTTCGATGAAGCGGCCCGCCAGGTTGAACCACCAGCCTTCGTTGCGGAGGTGCGTGGCGGCGCTCAGGCCGCCGAGCAGCAGCGAGCTGGTCTTGATCTGATTGAAGTAGTCAGGCGGGCTGTCGAGCCAGATTTGCCGGGCCTGCGGAGAGAGCACGAACAGGTAGAGATGGTTCAATTCCTCCCAGGTTTCCATCGTGATCTGGTCGCGGACCATGCGTGCGTTTTCGCGCGCCTGACAGACGGAGGCGACAATCGAGTTGGGGTTCTCCTGCTGGAACACCATGAACTCCGCCACGCTGGCGGCGGTCGCGCGCGGGTGATGAGTGCGGAAGACC
This sequence comes from uncultured Pseudomonadota bacterium, assembly GCA_938004375.1. Lineage (GTDB taxonomy): Bacteria > Myxococcota_A > Polyangia > HGW-17 > HGW-17 > HGW-17. The sequence goes on along the minus strand of CALKWH010000151.1, from coordinate 3,818 downwards.
TCCAGGTCTCCGGTCGCCCGCACGATGGGCAGCCAACGGTCGTGCCGGTCGTCGTCATCCCGGTTGGCGAATTCGAGGAACGATTGCAGGTTGACGTCGAGGATGCGCGCGACGTTTTCGGCGCGTTCGATGTAGCGCGCCATCCAATAGAGAGAGTGGGCGACTCGGCTTAGCATGGATCGGGAATCGGGGCTTGTTCGGTGCCCGCGGGCGTTCGCAGGGTCTGGTCACTCATCGCCATACAGCACCCAGGTGTCTTTGCTGCCGCCGCCCTGGGAGGAGTTCACCACCAGCGATCCCGCGCGCAATGCCACGCGGGTGAGACCGCCCGGGACGATGACCGTCTTTTCGCGGCAGAGGATAAAGGGCCGCAGATCCACGTGCCGACCCACGAAGCGCCCGTCGAGGTGCGTCGGATGCCGGGAGAGCGGGATCCTCGGTTGGGCAATGTAATTGCGCGGATCCGCCTCGATGCGCCGCCGGAACTCGGCGATTTCCGCCTTCGAGGCCTTGGGGCCCATCAGCATGCCGTAGCCGCCGGATTCGTTGGCGGCCTTCACCACCAGTTCGGGCAGGTGCTCGAGGATGTAGGGCAAGTCCGCTGCTTCGCTGGCGAGGTAGGTCGGCACGTTGGGGAGGATTGGTTTCTGGTCCAGGTAATACTCGATCATGCGGGGGACAAAGTAATACAGGACCTTGTCATCGGCGATGCCGGTGCCGACCGCGTTGGCCAGCGACACGTTGCCGGCCCGATAGGCGCGGATCAGCCCGGGCACCCCCAGCAACGAGTCCGGTCGGAACACCGTCGGATCGAGAAAATCGTCGTCGATACGCCGGTAAATGACGTGAACGGGCTGAGGACCCTTGGTGGTGCGCATGAACACGTGTTCTTCCCGCACGAACAGGTCGTGGCCCTCGACGATTTCGATGCCCATCTGGCGCGCCAGGTAGGCGTGCTCGAAATAGGCGCTGTTATACACGCCTGGCGTAAGCAGGACCACCGTGGGATCGGCCACCCCGGCCGGCGCGATGTATTGCAGCGTCTTGAGCAGTTCCTGCGCATAGTGGTCCACTGAGCGTGCCCCGACGCTTTCGAACATGCCGGCAAAAGAGCGTTTCATCGCCCGGCGATTCTCCAGCACGTAGCTGACTCCGCTCGGACAGCGCGCATTGTCTTCCAGCACCAGGTACTCCCCGCGGTCGTCCCGGATCAGGTCCGTGCCGCAGATGTGGATGTAAATGTCCTTGGGCACCGCCACGTTCGCGAACTCGCGCCGAAAGTGCTTTCCCGACAAAATGCAGGAGGCCGGGATCACGCCATCTTTGACGATCTGCTGCTGGTGATAGACATCGTGAAGAAACAGATTCCAGAACTCCTGACATAGGTTCCTGAACTCTGCGATTTCCTGGGGGTTTTCGAACTTCGATCGCGCGGGGGGGGTGGGACCCAAACCTGTCCGCTTTTCTGGCCGCGAGCGTAGAGTGGCCGGATATGGCCATCGCTCGCGACGAAGATCTATTCCCTGAAGCCCGGAACCCTGATGACACGAAGGTGCTCAACGAACGGTGTCTGGTGCGCACGCAGGACGGCCACCGTGTGGTACTGGTGGCGGGAATGACGCTGGCGCAATACGCCGTGGGGGACCGGATGTCCGAGGCTCATGCGATGGTGAATCTCATCGAGCAAGGTTGGGCGGATCAGAACGACGTGGCACGGGCCTTTGGCTACTCGGCACGCACGGTTCGCCGCTACCAGCAGCGCTTTGAGGAGGGCGGTCTGGTGGCGTTGGGCCGTGGCGACGGTTATCCGCGGGGGCGTGCCCGGTTGGAGACCTCGCGTCGTCGCCGCATACTCCAACTCAAGGTCCAGGGGCACTCGCACTGTGAGATCGCGCGGCGGATGGGGGTCAGTGTGCGTGCGGTCCGCAAGAGCCTGCGGCGCTTGGGGTGGAAGGCCCTGGCCGTTCCTCAGGGTGAACTGCCCCTGAGTTTGCAGGAAACCGCGACTCCAAACCCGTCTGGCTCGCCGGTTCCGGTCGTCCCACCCGACTGGGACCCAAACCTGTCCGCTTTTTCCGCTGCCGCGCCCAAGAACTCCCCGCCGCGGAGCGTCGATACCGATCCCACGAATCGTCGGGGCGATCGGTTATTGGCGCGTCTGGGGTTGTTGGAGGACGCGGCTCCGTTGTTTGGCTCCAGTGCCAACGTGCCGCGGGCCGGGGTGCTGCTGGCCGTGCCGTCGTTGGTCGCCAGTGGACTCTTTGACTGCGCGCAGAAGATCTACGGCAGCCTGGGTCCAGCGTTCTTTGGCCTGCGCACCACGCTGCTCACCCTCCTGTTCATGGCCCTGTGGCGCATCAAACGCCCCGAAAGTCTCAAGGAATATGCCCCCACCGACCTGGGCCGCGTCCTCGGGTTGGACAGGGCTCCGGAGGTCAAGACTCTCCGGCGCAAACTCGCCCGTCTGGCGGCCACCCACCGTGCGACCCAGTTCGGTCAGGCCCTGGCCCAAGAGCGGGTCGCTCAGCGGGGGAAGGCCTTGGGGTTCCTCTACGTCGATGGCCACGTCCGCGTCTATCACGGCCAACACCGCTTGCCCAAAGCCCACGTGGCTCGCATGCGCCTGTCGATGCCCGCCACCACCGACTACTGGGTCAACGACACGGAGGGCGATCCCCTCTTTGTCGTCACGGCCGAGGTCAACGCCGGGCTGGTCACCGTGTTTCCCGGCCTGCTCCAGGAACTGCGCCGCCTGCTGGGGGCGCGCCGAGTCACCTTCGTCTTTGACCGCGGCGGCTACAGCCCCAAGCTCTTCCTGCAGATCCTGGCTGCGGGCTTCGATCTGCTCACCTACCGCAAGGGGCGCTCGCCGCGGATCCCCCGCAAAGCCTTCCGCCGCCGTCATGCGGTCATCGAGGGCCGCACGGTCTCCTATGCTCTGGCCGATCAGGAGGTGCGCCTGCTCAAGGGCAAACTGCGCCTGCGCCAGGTCACCCGCCTGATGGACAACGGCCATCGCACGCCCATCCTCACCTCCCGACGCGACCTGGCCGCCGTCCTTGTCGCTTACCGCATGTTCGAACGTTGGAGACAAGAGAACTTCTTCAAGTATCTCCGGCAGGAGTTCGCTCTGGACGCCTTGGCCGAACACGCCGTGGAACCGGACAACCCCAACCGGGAAGTCCCCAACCCCGCGTGGGCCAAGGTCGACGTCCAACTGCGCCAGGCCTATGCCCGCCTGGATCGCATTCAAGCGGAGTACGGTCTGGAGGCCTTCACCAACCTAGAGGAACAGCGACGCACCATGCGCGGGTTCAAGATCGCCCAAGGTAAACTGGGCCGACAGATCCATGACGCCTGGCAGCGGGTGGAGGCCCTGGAAGCTCGCCGCGCGAAAGTGCCCCGCAGAGTACCCGTCCAGAGCTTGTCCGAGGAGCCGGTCATCAAGCTGGCACCCGAAATCCAGCACCTGACCAACCTCCTCAAAATGGTCGCCTACCAGACCGAGAGCGCCCTCTTGCGCCAACTCTCTCCTCACTACCCGCGCGCCCACGACGAAGGCCGCACCCTGCTCCAGTCCGCCTTCTCCGGCGCGGCGGACCTGCAGGTCACCGAGAAAGAACTGCGCGTTACCCTCGCCCCGTTGAGCTCGCCCCACCGCGGTCGTGCCATCGCCGCCTTGTGCGACGAACTCAACAAAACCAACACCACTTTCCCCGGCTCATCCCTGCGCCTCCGCTACGCCGTCAGACCCGCCGCGACGGCCACTTGAGGAAAAAGCGGACATTTTCAGACGCCGCTATGTCAGGAGTTCTGGA
>CALKWH010000150.1 GCA_938004375.1 uncultured Pseudomonadota bacterium | reverse complement strand
AGATCGTATTCGGTGACTGGAGTTCAGACGTGTGCTCTTCCGATCTGTGTACCCGGTGCGGGCGATCATCATCTTCTTTCCGCACAGGGTGATCCAGCCCAGCCCGAAGCCGGGGATGGAACCCAGGTGATCGGCGCCGGCGGCCAGCGCCAGGATCCGCTCGGCCTTGGGGCCCTGCAGCGCGAGCAGGGCCACGTCATCGCTCACGTCCACGGGCCGGACGCCCTTGGCGTGCTCGGAGAACCAGGCGAAGTCCTTGTCTTTGTTGGACGCGTTGACCACGACGATGAGATCGGTGGCCGACCGCTTGTAGACGATGCAGTCGTCCACGATTCCTCCATGGGGATGACAGATCGGCGTGTAGATGGCGTGGTTGTCCGGGATCGAGGCCACGTCGTTGCTGACCATGAAATTGATCGTCTCGAGGGCGCCCGGACCCTGGAAGAGGATCTCCCCCATGTGGGCGACGTCGAAGAGCCCCGCCTCCTGCCGCACGGCCAGGTGCTCCTTGCGGATGCCTTCGTATTGCATGGGCATGGTGTGTCCGGCGAAGTCGACGAGCTTGGCGCCCAGCTTCGCGTGAATCGCGGTGTATGGAGTTTGTTTTGCCTCTGACATGAACACCTCCTGCCTGCGAGAATTGAACGAAAGATCAATTTGGGTCAAGAAAAAAAACCGGCTTTTTCCTCAATTGAAAAACCCATGTCTGACAAGGAATTTTCCGGCTTTTTCAGTCCTCCGGATGGTGGGTGGTCTTCACCGGGGGGGAAAATGGTGAAAACTTTCGCGAAAAGCGACCGGGGAACGACCGCGGGGGGATGCCCGGGAGGGTTCGATCAGGGCTGCCTGACCCGCCAGGGCTTCGGGAAGATCCGCCAGCGACCGTTCACGTAAATGAGCCCGTCGATGCGCAGGCCGTGCTCCTTGCCCGGCTCGGCGAACCGCACCAGGTACACCGTGAGGCCGGGCTTCAGGTGGGGCGCCGTCTTCAGCCAGCCGCCGGGGAACTCGAGGCTCTTCGGGGTCTTGGTCTTCAGGTCCTCCGAGGTCACCGAGACGAGCTTCATCTCGGTCTGCCCGGGTTTGGTCCTCAGGACGAGTTGGCCCTTCTTCCAGAGCTCCTCGTAGGTCTTCTCCGCCTCCTTCGCGAAGTCGCCCTCGAAAACGACGGCATAGTCCTCGGCCGTGGGGCGTAGCTTCTGGCTCTGTTTCGCCGCGTTGGCGCCGTCGGCGACGATCTCTCCCATCAGTTTTCTGAGTCCCTCCTCGGTCCCCGGATACTGCCCCTTTGTCTGGGTGGACGCACCGCCCCCCCCCCGGCCGCACGCGGCCAGGGTCAGCAACAGGACGGTCAGGGTCAGGAAGGAAACGAACGGTTTGCGCATGTGGATCTCCTCTCGTCCGGGTCCGGTGCGGGAGGCACCTAGCGCCAGAACGTGCAGTTCATGAAGTCCATGCTCCCCGCGACCAGGAAATGCAGGACCATCCCGGGCACGATGGAGCGGCCGTTGAGGCTCAGCCGGCAGAGGATGAAGCCGGCGGCGATGGCGCCGAAGATCTCGGCCTCGGGCTTGCCCCAGTGCGCGACGACGAACGGCATCGTCGAGAACAGGATCGCCCCCTCGCCGTACCGTTTGTACAGGCCGAACAGCAGGAATCCGCGGAAAAAGAACTCCCAGGCCAGCCACTTGATGAGGTAGGCCGCCTGGTAGAGCAGGAAATAATCGAGGTTGTTCTTGATCAGGGGCAGCTTGGGGTACTTCGCCTGGAAGCCGGCCGTCTGGGCCATGAGGATGACCACCGGGACGAAGGCCAGGAACAGGAGAAGGACGATGCGGAACTCGCGGCCGGCACCCTGCACGCGGACCCCCAGATCCCCGGGCCCAAGCCGCAGCACGACCCGCGAGAGGACCAGGGGCACGATCATGAGCACGACGAAGGCCGCCACGTGGGAGTACAGATACGTGTAGAGCCCCAGTTTGGCCGGCGCCAGCCCTTTGGCCTGCTGCGGGAACATACGCACGAAGTCCTCGGGGCGGCCGTGGTACAGGTAGAGGATCAGGCAGGCGCTGCCGACGACGGCGACGAACACGCTCTGGAAGTCGAGGCCGGGGAACCAGCGGAAGAACCAGCCCACGACGTCGTACAGGGGCGGCGCGGCAGACGGCCGCTGCGCGGACGGGGTCTGAGGGGCGGAGCTGGACGGGGTCTGCGTGGCGGCTTTCTTTTTCATGACGGGGAATCCCAGGGCGAGGCGGTCGGCAGGCGGCGCGGCGCAGGGGAGAGCGACGGGAGACCGGGCATCAGATGTCCAGGTATTCCTTCTCCTTGCGCTCCTGCTCCTCCTTGCAACGGATACACATGGTGGTCACGGGGCGGGCCTTGAGGCGCCCGGCCGTGATCTCCTCGCCGCAGGATTCACAGATGCCGTAGGTCCCCTCCTCGATGAGCTGGAGGGCGTCCTCGATCTTGCGCAGCAGGAACTTCTCACGGTCGCGGATGCGCAGCTCGAAGGACAGCAGATACTCGCTGGAGGCCAGGTCGTTCTCGTCGGCCAGTTCGTCCCGATCCAGGCCGAGATCCGAGGACAACTGGTTCTTGGCTGCGTCGAGCAACTTCTGACGACGGTGGATGAGATCGGCGCGGATTTCTTCGAGGTCCTTGGGAGAAAGGGGCATCGCTGGTCTCCTTTCCATGGCCCGGTCGGGCACAGGAAACAAACAGAAAACATAGTGTCCCGAAAGGACCCCCGCTTGTCAAGTGGGAAGATTGCTCAGGGGTCACGCGGGGGGCATGCGGACGTGGTGCGGCAAGTCCGCGGGGAGCTCCAGGCTGAGCTCCACGAATCCGCTGTACCGGCCGCCCTCGTACCAGGGAGTCTGAAAGATGAGCTTGCGCACCCCCGCCTTCTCGATGGTGTAGGCGTTCTTCTCCCGGTGCGCCATCAGATGGAGCAGCCGACTTCGGGCGGGCTCGGGATGGCAGTCGATCAGGCTGCGCCCCACGAGCTCCCGGCCACCCCAGCGCTCGAAGGTGCGCGCGGCGCGGTCGTTCATGTAGAGAATGACGCCGTCGGGGTCGCAAACCGTGACGGCACCGTCGAATTCCTGGATCCAGTCGGGCATCATGGGACGTTCCTCCTCGCGGGAGTTATGCTATAGTTCGCCCACGAAAGGAAGGTTCCTGTCATGAAGAAATTCCTGCTCCCTTGTCTGTGCCTGTTCTGGCTGGCCGCCTGCGACGACGATCAGGGCGTGAGCTCCGTGTGCCAGGACGGCGAGGCCACCGGCGCCGAGAGCTGCGACGGGACCGACCTGCGCGGCCAGACCTGCGTCTCGCTGGGGTACCACGGCGGCGCGCTGGCCTGCACCACCGGGTGCGGCTGGGAGCTCGCCGGCTGCGTGGCGGTGGGGCGCTGCGGGGACGCCGTGCTGCAGACCCCATTCGAGCAGTGCGACGGCGGGGACCTGGGCGGCGCCTCCTGCGCCAGCCTGGGCCTGGGCGAAGGCACCCTGCAGTGCACGACGCAGTGCCGTTTCGAAGACTCCGGCTGCGCGGTGCAGGCGGTGTGCGGCGACGGACAGGTCCAGGGCGCCGAGGGCTGCGACGGAAACGACCTGGGCGGCCTGAGTTGCACCTCCCTGGGCTTCGCGGGGGGTACGCTGACCTGCACGACCGGGTGCACCCCCGACACCTCCGGCTGCGAGGCCGCGGGTGTGTGCGGCGACGGCGCCGTGGACCCGGAGGAGGCCTGCGACGGGCTCGACCTGGGCGGCCAGTCCTGCGAGTCCCTGGGCTGGTACGGCGGCACGCTGGCTTGCACCGCCGGCTGCGCCCTGGACCTGGCCTCCTGCGAGGCCGCCGGGCGCTGCGGAGACGGCGTCCTCCAGACCGCGGCGGGCGAGGCCTGCGACGGCGCCGCCCTGGGCGGCGAGACCTGTGAGTCCCGCGGCTATGTGGGCGGCGCGCTGACCTGCTCCGCCGGCTGCGCCTTCGACGAGGGCGGCTGCGGCGACTCCCAGGCCGAGATCGTCTGCGGCCGCTGGAACACGGACCGGACGAATCTCTCCGAGGGCACCTGGACCGGCAGCGTGAACACCTGCTCCGCCGGCGACATCGGTGCCACCGGCCGGGGCAACGCGCTGCGGGTGGTGAACCTCTACCGCTCTCTGGTCGACCTGCCGCCGGTGACCACCGATCCCGCCCTGGACGCCAAGGCCCAGCAGTGCGCGCTGATGATGACCGCCAACAACACCCTCAACCATTTTCCGCCCACCTCCTGGCAGTGCTACACCGCCGACGGGGCGAACGCGGCGGGCTCGTCCAACCTCGCGTCCACCCCGGGCGTGCAGGCCGTGGACCTGTACATGGTCGATCCCGGGAACCCCACCACCATGGGACACCGCCGCTGGATCCTGTCGAATTCGTTCGGTCCCACGGGGCTCGGCTCCACCAACGCCTATTCCTGTATGTGGGCGTTCGGCAGCGGGAACGCGGGCAAGGCCTGGACGGCCTTCCCCGGACCGGGGATCTTCCCGGCCCAGGCGGTGAACCCCTCGTGGTCCTCCATCGACCAGACCGGCTGGACGCTGCAGAGCGACTCGATCAACCTAGCCAACGCGCAGGTCACCATCACCATGGATGGCGGCACCGCCCGCCCGGTCACGGTGACCCAGTTGCTCGCCAATTACGGCTCCTCCTACGCGATCTCCATGATCCCCCAGGGCTGGACGACCCAGGCCGGCCACACCTACCACGTCAACGTAACGGGCACGAACCCGGCGATCTCGTACGACGTCGAGGTCGTGGACTGCAGCGCGTTCTGACGTTTTCCCCGGGTAGCGGAGCTGCCCGGGGCTAGCTTGTTTGCGGATTTTTTCTTCCTCCCCGGGTAGCGGAGCTGCCCGGGGATAAATGGCATTTTCCCTGACAAGCTAGCCCCCTGTAGTGCGACCGGTGGAATCAGATCGGAAGAGCACACGTCTGAACTCCAGTCACCGAATACGATC
>CALKWH010000149.1 GCA_938004375.1 uncultured Pseudomonadota bacterium | reverse complement strand
CGACCCCCGAGATCTACACTCTTTCCCTACACGACGCTCTTCCGATCTGTGGGCACGGTGACCGAGCTCCACGACCACCTGCGGGTGCTCTACGCGCGCGTCGGCGTGCAGCACTGCCCGGTCTGCGACGCGGTGGTGGAGCCGCGGCCCACCTCGGCCATCGTGCGGGAGCTGGCCGCCCTGGACGGGCCCATCCTGCTGCTGGCGCCGCTGGCGCGCCAGCGCAAGGGCACCTTCGCGGAGACCTTCGAGGAGCTCTCGGCCCGCGGCTTCGTCCGGGTGCGGGTGGACGGGCGGGTCGTCGAGCTGGCGCCGGGGCTCGCCCTGGCGAAGACGAAGAAGCACGACGTGGAGCTGGTGGTGGACCGCCTGACGCCGGGGCGCGCCGACGCCGGACGGCTGGCGGACTCGGTGGAGACCGCCCTGCGCGAGGGCGGGGGCGTGGTCGTCGCGCAGCCCGCCGAGGGCGAAGGCGGCGCCGTGGTCTTCTCGACGCAGCGGGCCTGCGCGGCCTGCGGCCTGGGGCTGCCCGAGCCCTCGCCCCAGATGTTCTCGTTCAACAGCCCGCTGGGCATGTGCCCGGCCTGCCACGGCCTGGGCCGCTGCCTCGAGATGGATCCGGCGCGGGTCGTGCCGGATCCCACCCTGTCGGTGCGCGCCGGCGCCCTGGAGCCGTGGGCGGCGGTCATGGACCGGGGCGAGGGATGGACGTTCGCCATCTTCGACGCCCTCGCCCGGCACTACGGCATCGATCTGGACGCCCCGTTCGCCGGCCTCCCGGCAGCCCACCGGGACCTGCTGCTCCACGGCAGCCGCGGCGAGAAGTTCACCGTGGAGATCACCCACAAGCGGGGCAGCGGCACCTACGAGATGGACTTCGAGGGCGTGCTGCGCACCCTGGAGCGCCGCTACCGGGAGACGCAGTCCGCGGCCATGCGGGAGTACTACCAGAAGTACCTCTCCGAGGCCCCCTGCCGGGAGTGCGGCGGCACGCGGCTGCGCCCCGAGGCCCGGGCCGTGCGGGTGGCGGGCCGGACGATCGTCGAGGTGTGCGCGGACACCGTCGAGGCCAGCCTCGACCACTTCGATCACCTGGCGCTCACGCCGGCGGCCGCCCACATCGCCGGCGAGCTGGTGCGCGAGCTCGTCGCCCGGCTGCGCTTCTTGGACTCGGTGGGCCTGGGCTACCTGACCCTCGATCGCGCGGCCCCGACCCTCTCGGGGGGCGAGGCCCAGCGCATCCGCCTGGCCAGCCAGCTGGGCAGCGAGCTCTCGGGGGTGACCTACGTCCTGGACGAGCCCTCCATCGGGCTGCACCCGCGGGACAACGACCGGCTGATCCGGACTTTGGGGGCCCTGCGCGACAACGGCAACACCGTGATCGTCGTAGAGCACGACGCCGACACCATGCGCGCGGCCGACCACGTGGTGGACTTCGGTCCCGGTGCCGGCGCCCTGGGCGGGCTCGTCACCTTCGAGGGCCCCCCGGACGCGCTGGCCGCGTCGGACACGCTCACCGGGCGCTACCTCGACGGCCGGCTCCGCGTGCGGGAGCCCGGGGTCCGGCGGGCGCCGACGGGTCACCTCACCGTGTGCGGCGCGCGGGAGCACAACCTGCAGGGGATCGACGTGGCCTTCCCGCTGGGCTGCCTGGTCGCGGTCACGGGGGTGTCCGGCGCCGGGAAGTCCTCGCTGGTGCGGGGGATCCTGCACCCGGCGCTGGCGGCCGCCCTGCACCGCAGCCGGGAGCCGGTGGGCGCCCACGACGGGCTCGACGGGCTCGACGGGATCGACAAGGTCATCCACATCGACCAGTCCCCCATCGGCCGCACCCCGCGATCCAACCCGGCGACCTACACCAAGGCCTTCGACCTGATCCGCGAGCTCTTCGCCACCCTGCCCGCGGCCCGCGCCGCCGGCTACGGCCCCGGGCGGTTCTCGTTCAACGTCGCGGGCGGGCGCTGCGAGGCCTGCCACGGCGACGGCGCGCGCAAGATCGAGATGCACTTTTTGCCCGACGTGTACGTCACGTGCGAGGCCTGCGGCGGGCGGCGCTACAACGACGCCACCTTGCGCGTGAAGTATCGCGGACTGGACGTCTCTCAGGTTCTGGAACTGTCCGTAGGCCGGGCGCTGGAGCTCTTTTCCGCCCACGCCCCGCTGGCGCGCATCCTGCGCACGCTGGCCGACGTCGGGCTGGACTACCTGCCGCTGGGGCAGCCGGCGCCGACCCTCTCCGGGGGCGAGGCCCAGCGCGTCAAGCTCTCCCGCGAGCTGGCCCGGGAGGACACGGGCCGCACGCTGTACATCCTGGACGAGCCCACCACCGGCCTGCACTTCGACGACATCCGACGCCTGCTCGAGGTGCTGTCCCGGCTCGTGGACGCCGGCAACACCGTGGTCGTGGTCGAGCACAACCTGGACGTGGTGCGCTGCGCGGATCACGTCATCGATCTGGGGCCGGGCGGGGGCGCCGCGGGGGGGCGGATCGTGGCCGAAGGGACGCCCGAGGCGGTCGCGCGGATACCGGAATCAGCCACCGGGCGCTGTCTGTCCACCGCGCCCTGGTGATGGCGCGCCGCGTCATCTGCCCGGTGAAAAAATTACTTGTCGCCCGACTTTTTCGTACTACAATTCAGTGCAAATCCGTGGAGGTCCCCATGAGAAGCCGGTTGCGTCTCCCGTTGGTCCCGATGATCCTGATCTGGCTGGCCGCGTGGGGGTGCGCCAAAGGCGCCGGCAAGGCCGTCTGCGGCGACGGTACCTGCGCTGCGGAGTACGAGGATCTGACCAACTGCCCCCAGGACTGCACACCCGCGCCCGAGTGCGGCAACGGCGCCTGCGAGGCCGGAGAGAACGCCACGAACTGTTTCGCGGACTGCGACCCGGCCCTATTGTGCGGCAACGGCTCGGTGGATCTGGGCGAGCACTGCGACGGCGCCGATCTCGACGGGATGACCTGCGCCGGGCTGGGGTCCGGCACGGGGACGCTGCTGTGCAGTGACGGTTGCCGCTTCGACACCTCGGCCTGCACCGGGAGCTGCGTGGACCAGTGCTCGGGCGAGGTCTACAGCCGCTGCCTGGGCAACGTCGTCCAGGAGTGCCAGCGGGGGACCAACGGCTGCTATCAGTGGCTGACGGCCACCGACTGCGCTTCTTTGGAGCAGGTCTGCGACGACGCCGACGGCAGCCCGGGTTGCGAGGACTCGTGCACGGACGTCTGCACCTCGGGTGACGTTCGGTGCCTGGGCAACCTGGTCCAGTCCTGCGCGACGGGGGGCAACGGTTGCCTGCAGTGGACCGACGTCACCGACTGCAGCGCGCAGAGCCGGGTCTGCGAGTTCGCCGACGGCTCGGCCGCCTGCGCCGTGCCCTGCACCGACGCCTGTCCGGCGGTGGGCGACGACATGTGCCTGGGCGACCTGCACCAGGAGTGCGTCCTGGGCACCTCGGGCTGCCGCGAGTGGCAGCAGGCCGAGGACTGCGCCGCCCTGGGACGGTACTGCTCGGCCGGCGCCTGCCTGTGCGCCGACGCCTGCACCGCCGGCCAGACCCGCTGCAACGGCAACGTGATCCAGACCTGCTCCGTGAACGGCAGCGGCTGCCGCGTGTGGTCCAACGGCACCGACTGCGCGACGAGCGGGCAGGTCTGCAACGCCTCGTCGGGCACCGCCGTGTGCGCCACCCAGTGCGCCAACGTCTGCTCCTCGGGGCAGACGCAGTGCAGCGGCACGATCGTCCAGAACTGCCAGTTGCTCGGGACGGGCTGCTGGGGCTGGGTCGACGGCTCCGACTGCGCGTCCTCGGGAAAGCTCTGCTCGGCCGGCGCCTGCCAGTGCGACAACCAGTGCACCGACGGTCAGCGTACTTGCCTGGGGTTCCACGTTGCCTACCAGTGTGTTCAGGATGCCCAGGGCTGCTGGGACTGGGGCAACGAGGATTTCTGCATGTTTTCTGGCGACATCTGCCTAGTGGGGTACTGCATCACGCCGTGATCGGCGCGGTCACATGTCCCAGAAGAAGTCCTTGTTCGTCAACTCGGGCTCGGGTTCGGCGGGGGGCGGGAGGGTGGAGACACCCTCGGTGTGGTGCAGGATGTAGTCCAGCTGGCGCTCGAGGTCGGTGGTCTCGGTCTCCCAGTACTCGGCGGTGCCGAAGTGGGGGAAGGCGGCCTTGAAGGCGGGGTCCTCCCAACGGCGGGCGATCCAGGCGCAGTAATGAATGAAACGCAGGGCGCGCAGGGGTTCGACCAGGCGGAACCAGGCGTCGTCGAAGTCGCGGAACTGGCGGTAGGCCTCGAGGAACACAGCCCGCTGGCGCAGCCCCTCGGCGTCGCGGTCCATGAGCAGCATCCAGAGGTCCTGAACGGCGGGGCCGGTGAGGAAGTCGTCGAAGTCCAGGAAGAACCAGCCGTCCGTGCCGCACAGCAGGTTCCCCAGGTGGCAGTCGCCGTGGATGCGGTGCACGGGGATATTGCGGGCCAGCTCCGCGTACAGGTCGGCGACCCGCTCGGCTGCGGCGCTGAAGCGGCGCTCGAGGTGCGGCGGGAGGAACGCGTTTTCGCGCAGGAACTCCAGGGGCGCGAGGGCGTAGGTGCGCTCGTCCAGGGTGATGCGGTGCCGGGCCGGTGAGGCCGCGCCGATGTTGTGGATGCGGGCCAAAAGGCGTCCCAGGATCCCCAGCTCCTGGTCGTTCAGTTCGTTCTTGCTGCGCCCGCCCGTGCGGGGCCAGACCGCGTAGAGGATGTCGCCGGTCTCGTGGACGGTATCGCCGTCGGCGAAGCGCCGCGGCGCGCACACGGGGATCTCGGCCTCGAGGATTTCGAAGAGAAATGCGTGCTCCTCGCGGATCTGGTCGCGGGTCCAGCGCCCCGGGCGGTAGAACTTCGTCACCACGTGGGCGCCGTCGGCCAGCTTCAGGTCGTACACGCGGTTCTCGTAGGAGTTCAGCGTCATGATGTGGCCGGTGGGCTCGAAGCCGTCGGCCTCGAGGGTGCGCAGGACCACGTCGGGCGTGAGGGTGTAAAAGTCGGTCATGGGGTCCTTTCGGGGGTCGGATCAGAGCTCGCCGTGGTCGTCCAGGTCGGTCACCCACCACAGGCCGCGGCCCTTGACGCAGGTCCGGCACATCCGCACCCGGCCGACGACGTCGGCGACGTGGGACGCCTCGAGCAGGATGTCGAAGCGGACCCGGGGCACGTTGCCGGCCACGCGGTCGGCGGCGGTCTCGAAGGGGTTCTGGGCGCCGCCGGCGTAGCGGCCCTGCACCGGGGCGACCTGCCAGTGGAGGACGGCCGGGTCGTGGGCCAGTTGGTCGCCCAGGCTCTCCCGCGCGGTCTCATGGATCACTATGCTCAGGCACTTCATCGCTTCGGTCCTCGCTTCTCCCCTCCACCCAGGCGTAGACCATGGGGAGCAGGAACAGGGTCAGGAGCGTGGAGGAGAGTAGCCCACCCACCACGACCACGGCAAGGGGTTTCTGGATCTCGGAGCCGGGCCCGGTGGCCAGCAGCAGGGGCACCAGGCCCAGCATGGTGAGGGTGGCGGTCATGAGGACCGGGCGCAGGCGCCGGACCGAGCCCTCCACGACGGCGTCGTTCACGGCGAGGCCCTGTTCGCGCAATTGATTATAGTAGGACATCATCACCACGCCGTTCTCGGTGGCCAGCCCGAACAGGGCGATGAAGCCCAGGGAGGCGGGCACAGAGAGGTACATCCCCGTGGCGAAGAGGGCGACGATGCCGCCTACGAAGGCCAGCGGGATGTTGGCGAGGATCAGGGTGGCCTGGCGCAGGCTGCCGAAGGAGGTGAACAGCAGGAAGAAGATGGCGGCCAGGGCCAGCGGGATGGTGATCCCGAGCCGCCCGGTGGTGCGGCGCTGGTTCTCGTACTGGCCCCCGAAGTGGACGGACATCCCGGCGGGCAGCGGCACCTCGGCCTGGATGCGCTTCTGGAGCTCCCGCACGAAGCCGACCACGTCCCGCCCCTCGACGTTGGACTGCACCACCACCATGCGGAAGCCGTTCTCCCGGGTGATCTGCATGGGGCCCTCGGACAGGCCGACCCGGGCGAGCTCGGAGAGGGGCAGCACGCCGCCGCCGGGGGTGCGGACGGGCAGCGCGGCGATGGCCTCGGGGGTGTCCCGCGCGGCCTCGGGGTAGCGCAGGGTGACCGGGATGGGCCGGTTGTTCTGCAGGATGTGGGTGATGGTGCGGCCGGCCACCGCCGTGCCCACGAGCTCGTTGATGTCTGCCTGGGAGACGCCGGAGCAGGCGAGACAACTCGGATGGAACCGGATGTCCAGCATCTTCTGTCCGCCGAGCCGGGAGCGCATGACGTCGACGGCGCCCCGGGTGGAGGAGACGACCTGCTCGACGAGGCGGGCCTTCTCCTCGAGCTGGTCGAGGTCGCTGCCGAAGATCTTGATGGCCACGGCGGCCCTGGCCCCGGTGAGCATCTCCGAGATGCGCATGTCGATGGGCTGGGTGAAGCCCGCGCCGACGCCCAGGAACAGCCCCAGCTTCTCGCGGAGCCGCGCGCGCAGCCATTCGGGGTCGGGGCGCCGCCACTGGTCCATGGGCTTGGTCACCAGGTACAGGTCCGTCTGGTAGAAACCCATGGGGTCCAGGCGCAGCTCGTCGGCGCCGGTGCGCGACACCACGCCCGTGACCTCGGGGACCTCCAGGAGGGCCTTCTGGATGTCGGTGTCCAGCTCCAGGCTCTTCTCGAGGCTGATCGTCGGGATCTTCTCGGTCTGGACGACGATCGTGCCCTCGTTGAGCATGGGCAGGAACTCCGAACCCAACAGGGGGAACAGGGCGACCGAGACCGCCAGCAGGGCCACGCCCACGGCGACGCTGAACTTGCGGTGCCCGAGCACCCAGGCGAGGGCGGGCCGGTAGGCGGCGACCAGTATCCGGATGAGCCATGGGGTCGCCTCCTTCGCCGGGCGCATCAGCAGGCTCCCCAGCACCGGGATGAAGGTGAGCGAGAGGACCATCGACACCAGCACGGCCAGGATGAGCGTGGCCGCCAGCGGGGAGAACAGTTTGCCCTCGACGCCGGACAGGGACCAGACCGGGAACAGCGAGGCCACGATGACGAGCACGGCCGTCACGACCGGCACGGCGACCTCCCGCACGGCGCGGAACACGTGGTGCAGCGGGTGGACGTGGGTCGAGCCGGAACTGAGATAGTTGTGGACGTTCTCGGTCACGACCACCGAGGAGTCGACCAGGATGCCGATGGCGATGGCTAGGCCGCCCAGGGACATCAGGTTCGCCGTGATGCCGAGCTGGCGCATGATGACGAAGACGCCCAGCACCGAGAGGGGCAGGATGGCGCCGGCCGTGAGGGCGCTGCGGAGGTTCCCGAGGAACAGGAATAGCACCACCAGGACCAAGACGATGGCCTGGAGCAGGGACCAGTTCACCGTGTTCACGGCCGTCGTGATGAGCGTGGAGCGGTCGTAGAAGG
This sequence comes from uncultured Pseudomonadota bacterium, assembly GCA_938004375.1. Lineage (GTDB taxonomy): Bacteria > Myxococcota_A > Polyangia > HGW-17 > HGW-17 > HGW-17. Next base: position 27,880 of record CALKWH010000149.1, on the reverse strand, counting down.
GCGTGATCCGCACGCCACGGGGGAGGGCGTCGGCGGTGCGCGCCAGCTCGGCCTTGACGGCCTGGACCGTCTTGCGGCCGTTGGCGCCGCGGCGCAGCAGCACGAGGCCCTGGACGGCCTCCCCGCGGCCGTTGGCGGTGACCCCGCCGTACCGGGAGACGGCGCCCACGGAGACGTCGGCGACGTCGCCGAGGCGCACGGTGCGTCCTTCGCGCTGGGCGACGACCACCTGGCGCAGGTCCTCGAGGCCGTGCAGCTGGCCGTGGGTCTGCACGAGCACGACCTCGTCCTGGACCGAGATCCGGTCGCCAGCCGCGTTGCGGTTGTTGCGCTCCACGGCGGCGGCCAGGTCGTCCAGGTGCAGGCCCAGTTGCAGCAGATCGGCCGGGCGCGGGACGACGCGGAAGGACCGCACCTCGCCGCCCAGGGAGTTCACGTCGGCCACGCCGTCAACCCCGAGCAGCCGGGGTCGGATGGTCCAGTCGAGGAGGTCCCGCAGCTGCATGGAGGTGTAGCCGTCGCCCTCCACGAGGAACATGTAGATGTCCGACAGCGGTGTGGTGATGGGGGCCAGTTGGGCCTCGACGTTGCCGGGGAGCTCGGCGAGGACCGGGCCGAGCCGCTCGCCCACCTGGGTCCTCGCCCAGTAGATGTCGGTCCCCTCCTCGAAGTCCACGGTGATGACGGTGAGCGCGTATTTGGTCATCGAGCGCAGGATCGTCTGGCGCGGGATGCCGCGCACCGCCGTCTCGATGGGCCGCGTGACCCGGCTCTCCACCTCCTGGGGGGACATGCCGTCGGCCTTGACGATGATCTGGACCTGGGTGGTGGAGATGTCCGGATAGGCGTCGATGGGCAGCTCCCGGAAGGAGAGGAGCCCCATGACCGCGACGACGATCGCGAGGATGACCACCAGCAGGCGCTGGGAGAGGGCGAAGCGGATCAGGGAGGCGAGCATGTCACTCCTCCATCGAGAGCCACTCCCCCTTGAGGAAGAGCGCGTGACGGGTCACGACGCGCTCCCCGGGGTCGAGGCCTTGCTGAATCTCGACGTGGTTGCGGTCCTCGAGACCGGTGACCACGCGCCGCACCTGGAAGACGCCCGGGCGGGTCTCGACGAAGACCGACGGCGCGTCGTCGAGGGTGACGACCGCGTCCCGGGGCAGGCGGACGGAGACCGTGCGCTTTTCGTCCACGAACTCGGCCGTCGCGCAGGAGCCCGGCCGCCATCGGCCATCGGTGTTGGCGAGCAGGAGGCGGACCAGCACGGTGCGCGAGGCCGCGTCGGCCACCGGGGAGACGAACACGACCACGCTCCGGGTCCGCAGGTCGAGCTGGTCGTTCACGACCTGGATCTCCTGGCCGACCCTGGTCATCCGGACCGCGGTCTGGGGCGCCTTGACCTCGAGCCAGACCGACGTGAGGTTCATGAGGGTGAAGAGCTCCCGGTCGGCCGGGGCGTGCTCCCCCCGGAGCGCGTGGCGCGCGGTGACCGTCCCCTCGATGGGGCTGCGCAGGGTGAAGGTGCTGATCCGCGCGGGACTGGCGGCCAGCTTTCCATCCTTGTCCAGCAGGCCCAGCATCCGGAGTTTCTGCGTGGTCAACTGCAGGTCGAGCTGGCCCTTCTGCAGCTCGTTCTGGGCGGCGCGCAGGCTCTCGAACGTGCCGAGCTTCTTCTCGAGCAGGGACTTCTCCCGGTCGTAGGCCTGCCGGGCGAAGCTCCAGCGCTGCTGCTGCTCGAGATAGAGAAACGCCACGTCCGCGGCCTCCTTGCTCTCGATCACCGCGAGGGTGTCGCCCTCCTTGACGACGTCGCCGACCTTCACCGGGAGTTCCCGGACGATGCCGCCGATGCCCGCGGCCACCTTCACGGTGTTGTGTTCGTTGGGCACGAGGTTTCCCAGCAGCGGGAGGGTGCGCGCGAGCTCCCCGCCGGCTGCCGGGGTCACCTCGACGCCGGTGCGTCGGAGGCGCTCGGCGTCGATGGCGAGCTCGGACGAACGGCCCTTCGCTGCGCCGGGGTCGGCGCCGTCCTTGCCGCAGGCGGCGGGCAGGGCCCAAAAGGCCAGGAGCAGCAGGAACGGGATCATCGGGGAACGGTTCATTTCGCACCTCCGGACTCCAGGCGAACGCCGGTGAGGAGCTCCAGTTCGAGGACCGCCGTCTGGAGCGCGAGCCTGGCGGTCAGGATGCGCTCGCGCAGCTCGAACCGCGAACGCTGGGTCTCGAGCATCTCCAGGATGGTGAAGCGACCCATGGCGAAGCCCTCCCGGAAGAGGCCGAGGTTCGTCTCCACCTCGGGCAGGACGGTCTCCTCGAGCAGCAGGAGCTCGGCGCGGGTCCGCTCGAACTCGGCGAGCAGACGCTCGACCTGCTGACCCAGGAGGAACGCCTGGGAGGCCGCATCCCGCTCGGCCACGCGCACCTGGGCGTCGAGGGCGTCCACCGCCTCGCGGCGCCGGTCCCACACCGGCAGGGGCAGGGATAGTCCGCCCACCATCGCGGCGTTGCGGTCCTCGGCCACCAGCCGCACGCCCAGGGTCAGTTCGACATCCGGGGTCCCCAAACGGCGCTCTAGCTCCCGCTCGGCGCGCAGTTGGGCAATCTGGGCCTGGCGCACCTGGAGCTCGGGGTGCCGGCTCAGGCGCTCCCGGAGCTCCCCCGGGGCGGGAAGGGACCGGGGCACGGAGAAGCGTCCCACGGCTACGCGGAATCGCGGCTCCCTGGCCCCCCAGTGGGACGCCAGGCGCGCGCGGGCCGCGGCGATGGCCCGGTCCAGCTCCTGCAGATCGAACCGCGACAGGGAAAGTTGTATCTGGTACTGGCGCAACTGGAGAGCGCTGTCCTTGCCCGCCTCGACGCGGGCGGCGATGGCCTGCTCGAGCCCGACCGCGTTCTCCAGCTGGGCCTCCAGGTTGGATCGGCGCTCCTGCAGGTGGACGAGGCGGGCGAAGTCCAGTGCCACGGTGGAGAGCACGGCGAGGCGGGTCAGCCGGAGCTGGGCGGCCTCCACCCCATGTTGGGCCCCGGCCAGGGCGGCCCGCGCCTCGGGCTTGCCCCCGAGCTCGACGAGCTGGCTCACGGTGAGCGTCCACTGGCTGCCGCCCACGCCCCTGAAGGGGCCGGAGCCCAGGAAGTCCTCGGCGGTGAACTCGAGGGTGGGGTTGGGAGCCACCCTGGCGGCCCGGATGCGGGCGGCCCGTAGCCGATCGAGATCCGCGGCTCCCTGCAGCTGCGGATGATGTTGGAGGGTGAGGGCCAGGGCCGTGGGGAGGTCCAACTCGCCCGCGGGTTCGGCGATGGGCGCGCCGGACGTCCTTACCAGATGTAGGGGGAGGGAAAGGGGCTCCGCCATTACCTCAGGGCGCAGCCGCGCTCCGGCGCAATTAAATAGGGACAAAAACAAAAGAAAAAAGGGAGTTCGCATAGCCCCGGCCTCCTGACAAAGTCAGTTGTTACTTATGCTTATGAAATTTGGAATGTCAACGCCGGAATCCGGTCTCTTATTTACGCTTTCGGACCCTGCGCCGGCGGAGCCAGGCGCCCAGGCCGGCGGCGCCCAAGGCCAGGCCGGTGAGGCCGATGAACAGCCACGGGACGCCGGGGTCCTCCCCGGAGGCCGGCAGGTCCTTGCGCTTGCCGAACGGGGGCGTCGGCGGGGGCGGGGTCTCGGGCACCATGGGCGCGGGCTTGCCGTGCTCGCGCACCACCTCGACACGCACGGAGCCGTCCGGGGCCGGCTGCTGGCGGCGCAGGTGCACGTAGTCCAGCAGCGACCCGTCCAGCCGGTGGGCGGAGAACTCGATCAGGTCGCCGTCGACCAGAACGCGGGCATAGTGGTAGGTGGGCTCGGTCACCAGGCTGTAGGGGCGATTATGTTTGATGTAATAGATCGGGGCGCCACCTCCGGCGGTGATTGCATAATTCAGGCCGTCCACGCGTCCGCGCTCGTAGATGTGGTCGTGTCCGGCGAAGATCAGGTCCACGCCGAAGCGGCGCAGGTCGTCCACCAGGCCGGACTCGAGGAGCTCCTCGTTGGGGCCGTGGGGCCCGGAGGTGTACGGGCTGTGGTGCACCGAGACGAACAGGTGGCGGAGCTTCGGGTCGGCCGCGGCCTCCTTCAGTTGGGCGCGCAGCCAAGCGGTCTGGGGGGCGCCCACGAAGGGCTTGTTGGTGTTGAGCACGAAGAAGCGGCTGTTGCCCCAGTTGAAGGCGTAGACCACCTCGGGCTGGGGACCGTCGTCGGGCACGGCGAAGAAGCGGCGATACAGGTCGAGGCCGCGTTCGAAGGCGTTCTCGTGGTTGCCCACAGTCGGGTAGAGCGGCACGCGCCGCATCAGCGGGTGGGAGAGGGTGAAGAAGCGGTGCCAGTTGACCTTCTTCAGGCCGTCGTCGACGAAGTCGCCGGTGTGCAGCACGAAGGAGGCGGGGTCGAACTCGAGGGCCTTGACCAGGTGACGGTGGACACCATGGCCGTGGCGGGTGTCGCCGTAGACCAGGAACGTGAAGGGCTCTTCGCCGCCGGGGGCGGTCCGCACGGTGTCCGAGATGGGGCCGGACGCAGTGGTGACCGTGTACTCGTAGCGCGCGCCGGGCACCAGGCCCTCGAAGCGGACCTCGTGGTCCTCGCCGGGGCCGGAGGTCTTCTCCCACGAGTCTGAGGTCGTGAGGCTCCTCAGGCGCACGGCACAGGTCTGCGGGCCGTGGGTCTCCCACATAATTGTCAGCGCGGTGGGGGTCACGTGCTGCACGTAGGGGTCGCGGGCGAGCTGGTCCCGGGGGCGGACCGGCGCGGGCTGGACCAGCAGGAGGGCGAGGAACAGGGGCAGGGTCGTCATGGTGCGTTTTTCGCGCATTCCGGACCGGATGGCCAGCTGTTTCTGGCTGTCAGGAGCGTCGGCGCCGCCGCAGCGCCAGGAAGAGGAGGGCGACCGCGGCCCCGCCGAGGACCAGCGCAGCGCCGAAGAGGGGATTCCGCGACCGCGGGGCGTCGACGCCCGACCGCGGGGCGTCGTCCTGCCACGGGAGGGTCGGCGGCGGTGGCCCCGGTGGTGCGACGAAGGCCGCCGGCGTCTCCCGGCCGGTCGCCCGGTGCTCCCGCACCACCACGTGTCTGGGGCCGGACCCCTCGGAGGGTCCGGGCGCGCGGCGCAGGACCAGGGAGTCCAGCAGGGACCCGTCCAGCCGGACTGCGGTCAGTTCCACGAGGTCCCCCTCCACCCGCAGGCGGCAGTAATGGTGCACCGTCTCCGTGACGAGCGAATGAGGCTGGTGCGTCTTGATGGCGTAGATGGGAGCGCCGCCGCCGGCGGTGATGACGTAGTGGAGGCCGTCGACCCGGCCCCGCTCGTAGAAATGGTCGTGGGCGGAGAAGGTCATGAGCACGCCGTGGTGGCGCAGGTCGTCCACCAGGCCCGAGTCGAGCAGGTCCTGCTGGGGTCCGTGGGGACCCGAGGTGTACGCGCTCTGGTGGAGGGACACGAACAGGTGCCGGATGCGCGGATCCAGGGCCGCTTCGGCCAGCTGGGTCCGCAGCCAGGAGGTCTGCGGGGCGCCCGAGAAGGCCTGGTTGGTGTCGAGCACGAAGAACCGGCTGTTCCCCCAGGTGAAGGCGTAGACCATCTCGGGGAACGGGCCGTCGTCGGGCACCTCGAAGTTCCTGCGGTACAGGTCGAGGCCGTCCCCGAAGGCGTTCTCGTGGTTCCCCAGGGTGGGGTACAGCGGCATGCGGCGCATCAGCGGCCAGGAGTACTCGAGGAACAGGTTCCATTTGTCGTGGCGCTGGCCGTCGCTCACGAAGTCGCCGGTGTGGATCACGAAATCCGCGTCGTCGAAGGCCATGACCTGGGCCAGGGCCCGATGCACGCCGTGCCCGTTGCGGGTGTCGCCGTAGACCAGGAAGGTGAAGGGCTCGGCGCTGCCGGTGGCCGGCGCGGTCCGCACGGTCGCGCGGAAGGTGCCCGCGGCGGTCGAGACCGTGTATTCGTAGCGCGCCGAGGGCACCAGCCCCTCGAAGCGGACCTCGTGGTGCTGCGCGGGGCCCGAGGTGCGCTCCCAGGTGTCCCGGGTCGTCAGGCTGCGCAGGCGCACGTCGCAGGTCTCCGGGCGTTGCGTCTGCCAGAGCAGGGACAGCCCCTCCGGCGTGACGTGCTGCACGTACGGGCGCCGCGGGAGCCCCGGCCCCGGGTCCGGCGCGGGCTGGGTCCAGAGGAGGGCCACCAGGCACGGGAGAATCGTCATGGGGTGTTTTTCGCGCATTCGCACCCGGATGGCCAGGGCTTTCTTGGACGTCCCATCGAAATCGAAATCGAAATCGAAATCGAAATCCAAAACCTGTCCTGGCGAACTTGCGGGTATCATGCTCTGATGCTAATTTGTTTTTTCTGCAGCTCATGCTGTGAGGAGGATCCGGATGACCCACGCGTTTCGCCAATTCCTTCTGCCTCTGCTCTTCCCCGGGCTGCTGCTCCCGGCGGCCTGCGACGACTCCGCGAAGCAGGGGGACGACGTGCCCTGGGACCAGCTGGTCCAGGTGACCTTCCCGGCCGCGGCGCCCCAGCGCCGGGCGGTGGATCTCGTTCTCGTGGTGGACAATTCCTACGGCAACACGGACATGCGGGCGACCCTGAGCAGCAGCCTGCTGCGCGCCATCCCGGTCCTGGAAGGACTCGAGCACGGCCTCCCGGAGCTCCACCTCGGGCTGATCACCACCGATCTGGGTTCCGCTCCGTACAACGTGCCGGGGTGCGAGACGCCCGGCGGCGACGACGGCCGGTTCCTGCGCCTCCTCGGCGAGACGTCGACCGATCCCCCGAACCAATTCTACGTCGTGGACGTGGAGCCCCGGGGCTGCACGATCGAGCGGGCGCCCGTTCCCGGCGCGCCCCTGACCTGCGCCTCCCACGACTGCACCGAGGCGAACTGCGAGCCGGCCGCCTTCGAGTTGACCGGGCTCCCGGCAGAGCCGGCGGGGCTGCGCCTGGAGCTCGACGCGCGCGGCTGCCCCCGGTGCCGGAACACGCTGCAGCCCACCCTGGCCGAGGAGATCGCGTACCTGGAGTTCGCCATCGGCGGGTTCGGCTGCGGCTTCGAACAGCCCTTCGAGGCGCTCCATCGGGCGCTGTTCTCCGGAGCTCCGGAGAACGTCGGGTTCCTGCGGTCGGGCGCCCTTCTGGCGCCGTTGTTCTTCATGGACGAGGACGACTGCTCCGTCGCCGATCCCGTGCTGTTCGATCCCGGCGCGGAGGCGCCGATGACGGGCGAGCTCGGTGAGCTCACGAGTTATCGCTGCGCCCGCTTCGGCGTGACGTGCGACGAGCCCTGGCCCGACGCGAACCCCCCGTACGGGGTCACCACGCTCCAAGGCTGCGTCCCGCGGCCGCCGGGGGATCCGGAGGCGCTGCTACATCCGGTCGAACGCTACATCGCCGCACTGCTCGGGCTTCGGGACCGGGAGGACCTGCTGGCGATGGCCCTCTCCGGTCCCCACACCGACGAGGTGACCGTGGAGCATTACGAGGATCGTTCCCCCAAGGTCCGGTGCGCCTGCGGCGACGAGAGCGAGTGCGCCGCTCCGATGGTCCGCCTGGCGGCCTTCCTCGCGGCCTTCGAGCCGGACGCGGCGAAGCGGGAGCGGGCGGTCCAGGACCTCTGCGCGAACGATTACCTGCCGGGCCTGCTCCGGTTGGTCGAGGGGCTGCGCGCCCGATGGGAGGCGCCCTGCATGCCCCACCTGGCCGCGGGCTGTGCCGCCCCGCCCGTGGCGCCGGACTTCGCGGAGCCCTGCAACCCCCAGTGCCGCGTCCTCGAGGAGGACGACGTGACAGACGGTGTCGCCGGGGTCTTTCGCGCGATCCCCCCGTGCGATCCCGTCCATCGCTCCGGGCACCCGCCCGACCTGGACCCGGACCTGCCGCAGGAGGCCTGTTTCCACGTCATGCGGGACGAGCTCTGCGCGCAGACCCACGACGGCGCCGGCGGCAGCCGCCTGCGCGTGGCCCGTCGGTCGCCCGCCCCGCCCACCGCGCGGATCCGCTACGCCTGCGTCCCGGCGCCCTGAGCCAACTCTTCCACGTACATCCCAATTTTCCACTCCCGGCGGAATCGGCGCGGCTCCGGTCGGCGGATTCGATCATAATTTCTCGAATTGCCCTCGAAAGTATTGTTTGCACTAGATAAAAACGCCTGCAATTCAAGCAGAAAAAACCGCGCTCCCGATTCGGTTTGACAAACTCCTCAACTCATTTTACTTGTGAGTCGCGCTTTGGCGCAGGAAGGAGTCCCACAATGCTCGAATTTCGTTTCCACGGGCGTGGAGGTCAGGGCTCGGTCACCTCGGCGGAGCTGCTCGCCGTCACGGCCATCTCCGACAACAAGTTCGCCCAGGCATTCCCCAGCTTCGGCCCCGAACGCCGAGGCGCGCCGGTGCAGGCCTTCGCCCGCATCAGCGACACGCCCATCCGCAACCGCTCCAAGGTGTACCGGCCCAACGTCGTGCTCGTGCTCGACTACTCGCTGGTCTCCATGGTGAACGTGGCCGCCGGCCTGGCCGAGGACGGCCTGCTGGTGGTCTCCACCTCCAATCCCGAGGAGCAGGTCCGCCGGGAGACGAAATGGAACGGCCGTCTGGCGATGGTCGACGGCATCCGCATTGCGATGACCCACATCAAGCGCCCGATCAACAACACCGTCATGCTCGGCGCGCTGATCAAGGCGTCGGGCTGCGTGAACATGAGCCAGATGGAGGAGGCCGTGAAGGAGCGCTTCGGCAAGATCGCCGCGGTGAACCTGAACGCGCTCAAGGAGGCCTTCGAGACCGTCCACATCTCCGAGGGGGTGAAGCATGGCTAAGAATCCGATGGAACTGAAGTGGCAGGAGATCCCGCTGGGCTTCGTGTGGCACCAGCCCCAGTCCTCCCTGAACAACCACACCGGCTCGTGGCGCTCCGAGCGCCCGATCTGGGACGAGCAGCACTGCATCCGCTGCGGCGTGTGCGCGCTGTTCTGCCCCGAGTCGTGCATCCGCACCGACGAGCGCGGCTACTTCCACGCCGACCTGGACTACTGCAAGGGCTGCAGCATCTGCGCCCACGAGTGCTGGACGGGTTGCATCAAAATGAAGCCGGAGGAAGCATAATGGGAAAGCGTAAAGGTGTAGAGAGCAGTATCGCCCTGGCCGATTCCGCGGCCATGTGCCGCATCGAGGCCATCGCCGCCTATCCCATCACGCCGCAGACCCACATCGTGGAGCACCTCTCCGAGTGGGTGAACGACGGCCACCTCGAGGCCGAGTTCGTGCCGGTCGAGTCCGAGCACAGCGCGATGTCGGCCGCCCTGGGCATGAGCGCGGTGGGCGCCCGCACGTTCACCGCCACGTCCTCCCAGGGCCTGGCGCTGATGCACGAGATTCTTTTCATCGCGCCGGCGATGCGCCTGCCCATCGTGATGGCCGTGGCCAACCGCTCCCTGTCGGGCCCGATCAGCATCTGGAACGACCACAGCGACATCATGACCGACCGCGACATCGGCTGGGTGCAGATCTTCGCCGAGAACGGCCAGGAGTGCTTCGATCTGGTGCCGGCCTGCTTCCGCGTGGCCGAGGACAAGCGCGTGGTGCTCCCGACGATCCTGAACTTCGACGGCTTCGTGGTCTCCCACATGATCGAGCCCATCGAATTCTGGACCCAGGAGCAGTTCGACGCCTACCTGCCGCCGTTCGACCCGCAGATCAAGCTCGACGTGCGCAAGCCGGTGGCCATGGGCGCCGTGGGCATCCCCGAGATCTACTACGAGGCCCGCCTGGCCCAGCAGAACGCGCTCCTGAATGCCAAGGCCGTCGTGGTCGAGGCCTTCGCCGAGCTCGAGAAGACCGTGGGACGCAAATACAACCTGGTCGAGACCTACAAGGCCGACGACGCCGACGCCATCCTCTACCTCATGGGCTCGCTCTCCGAGACCGCCATGACCGCGGTGGACAACCTCCGCGCCCAGGGCAAGAAGGTCGGCCTGGTCCGCCCGCGCCTCTGGCGGCCGTTCCCCACGCAGGAACTGCTGGCCGCGTTCGGGAACGTCCCCGTGGTGGGCGTGTGCGACCGCGCCCTGGCCTTCGGCCTGGAGCACCACATGGTGGCCCAGGAGATCCGCACGCTGTTCTACGACGCCCCGCACCGCCCGAAGCTCGTCGAGTTCGTGATCGGCCTGGGCGGCCGCGACGTCACCATCGGCGACATGGAGCACATCCTGAACCGCCTCCTGGAAGTGAAAAACGGCGCACCGGTCGGTCCGGTGGAATACGTAGGAGTGAGAAAATGATCGAACAATACAACGTCTACGCCGCAAAACTGCTTCCCCCGGAAGAACTGTTCGCCTCCGGTCACAAGGCCTGCCAGGGCTGCGCGCCCGCGCTCGCCCTGCGCTACCTGATGAAGGCGCTGGGACCGAACACCATCGTGTGCAACGCCACCGGCTGCATGGAGATCGTCTCCTCGGCCTACCCGGACATCGCCTGGGGCGTGCCCTGGATCCACGTGGCCTTCGAGAACGCCGCGGCCGTGGCCTCCGGAGTCGAGGCCGGCATCAAGATCCTGCAGCGCAAGGGCAAGCTCGCCCCCGGCAAGATCAACGTCGTGGCCATCGGCGGCGACGGCGGCACCTTCGACATCGGCCTGCAGGCCCTCTCGGGCATGCTCGAGCGCGGGCACAACGCCATGTACCTCTGCTACGACAACGAGGCGTACATGAACACGGGCATCCAGCGCAGCTCCGGCACCCCGTTCGGCGCGTCCACCACCACGAGCCCGGCGGGCAAGGCCATCCCCGGCCAGCGGACCGTCAAGACGGCCCTGCTGGAGATCGCCGCCGCCCATCAGATCGCCTACGCGGCCACCGCCTGCACCTCCTATCCCTTCGACTTCATGGAGAAGGTCAAGAAGGCGTTCTCCTACGACGGCGCCAAGATGATCCACATCCTCGCGCCCTGCCCCACGGGCTGGCGCACGAACCCGGGCGAGGTCATCAAGCACGGCCGACTGGCCGTCCAGACCGGCATCTTCCCGCTGTACGAGGTGGATCACGGCCGCTACAAGATGTCCCTGGATCTTCCGTTCCTGAAGCCCCTCAAGATGTACCTCTCCCCGCAGGGCCGCTACCGGCACCTCACCGAGGAGCAGGTCGCCATCATCGAGGCGAACATGAAGGCCCGTTACGCGAAACTCCAGGCGCTTTGCCGCATCACGGCGGAGGTGTGACCATGGTGGATCTCACTGCTGTCGACAAGATCATCGAAGGCTACCACGGCGACAAGACCGCCATCCTGGCGATCCTGCAGGACATCCAGGCCGTGTACAACTACCTGCCCCGCGAGGCTATGATGCGCGTGGTGGAGAAGCTCCAGGTCTCCACGACCCAGGTCTCCTCGCTGGCCACCTTCTTCCACGCGTTCTCGCTCAAGCCGCGCGGCAAGAACATCGTGACCGTCTGCATGGGCACCGCCTGCCACGTCCGTGGGGCGCCGCGCGTGCTCGACGAGATCGAGCGTCAGATGGGCGTGAAGAACCAGGAGACCACCCCGGACGGCCTGTTCACCGTCGAGACCGTGAACTGCGTGGGCGCCTGCGCGCTCGGCCCCCTGGTCATGGTCAACGGGAACTATCACGGGAACATCGCCACTTCCGAGGTGACCGAGGTTCTGGACCAGTACCGCAAGCCCGCAGGGCAGGCGTGAGAGGGAGTGAAACATGGAGAAAGCGACAACCCCGCAAGCGTTGTTACAGATCATAGAGAAGCATGAGAAGGCGCGCGACCCCAACGCCGTGCGCATCTCCGTCTGCGGCGGCACCGGCTGCAAGGCCTCCGGCGCCGGCCCCCTCATCGAGGCGTTCCGCAAGGAGATCGCCGACCGCAAGCTCGACGTCGAGGTCATCAGCACCGGCTGCCACGGCTTCTGCGAGCGCGGCCCCCTGGTGGTCCTACATCCGTCCGGTGTCTTCTATCAGAAGGTGAAGATCAAGGACATCCCCGAGATCCTCGACAAGACCCTGGCCAAGGGCGAGCTCATCGCCCGCCTGCAGTATCGCGACGAGAACCGCACGGTCTACGTGAAGGAGAAGGAAGTCCCCTTCTACAAGGACCAGGAGCGCATCGTCTTCGCGATGAACGGCCACATCGATCCGACCCGCCTGGATCACTACCTGTCCATGCAGGGCTACCGCGCGCTGGCCACCGTCCTCGGGAAGCACCAGCCCGGGGAGATCGTCGAGATGGTGATCAAGTCCGGTCTGCGCGGCCGCGGCGGCGGCGGCTTCCCCACCGGCCTCAAGTGGAAGTTCACCCGCGAGGCCGAGGGCGACAAGAAGTACCTCATCTGCAACGCGGACGAGGGCGACCCGGGCGCGTTCATGGACCGCTCGGTCCTCGAGGGCAACCCCCACCTGGTGCTCGAGGGCATGATCATCGGCGCGTTCGCCGTGGGCGCCTCCGAGGGCTACGTGTACGTCCGCAACGAGTACCCCATGGCCATCGAGCACCTGCAACTGGCCATCACCCAGGCCCGCGAGCTGGGCGTGCTGGGCCAGAACATCCTGGGCACCGGCTTCTCGTTCGACGTCAAGATCAACCGCGGCGGCGGCGCCTTCGTGTGCGGCGAGGAGACCGCGCTGATCGCGTCCATCGAGGGCCGTCGCGGCATGCCGCGCACCCGCCCGCCGTTCCCGGCGAAGAAGGGCCTCTGGGGCAAGCCCACCGACATCAACAACGTCGAGACCTGGGCCAACGTCCCGTACATCATCAACCGCGGCGTCGACTGGTTCACCAGCATCGGCACCGGCGACGTCTCGAAGTCCCCGTTCGGCGGCTCCAAGGGCACCAAGATCTTCTCGCTGGTCGGCAAGGTCAACAACACCGGCCTCGTCGAGGTGCCCATGGGCATCCCGCTGCGCAAGATCGTGTTCGACATCGGCGGCGGCATCAAGAACTCCAAGAAGGGCCGCACCTTCAAGGCCGTGCAGACCGGCGGTCCGTCCGGCGGCTGCATCCCCGACGCGTACCTCGATCACCCCGTGGACTTCGACGAGCTCTCCAAGCTCGGCTCCATGATGGGCTCGGGCGGCATGATCGTCATGGATGACCACACCTGCATGGTCGAGGTCGCCCGCTACTTCGTGGACTTCCTGAAGGAGGAGAGCTGCGGCAAGTGCACCCCGTGCCGCGAGGGCCTGCGCCGCATGAGCGAGATCCTCAACCGCATGGTGCGCGGCCAGGGCAAGACCGAGGATCTGGCGGTCCTCGAGGACCTGGGCGCGGTCATGAAGGACGCCAGCCTCTGCCAGCTGGGCAGCACGGCGGCCAACCCCGTGCTCTCGACGCTCAAGTACTTCCGCTCCGAGTACGAGCACCACATCGCCACCGGCCTGTGCGACGGCCGCCAGTGCATCGACCTGATCCGGTACCACATCACCGACGCGTGCACCGGCTGCACCATCTGCGCGAAGAAGTGCCCGACCCAGGCGATCACCGGCGAGAACAAGCAGCTGCACAAGCTGGAACAGAGCAAGTGCGTGCGCTGCGGCGTGTGCTACGACGCCTGCAACTTCAACGCGATCTCCATCCTGAGCGGCACGGAGATCCGCGAGAAACTGGGGGAGTAACATGGTAGAAATCACTCTCAACGGCAAGAAGGTCGAAGCCCGCGACGGCGAGACCATCCTGGACCTCGCCACCCGCGAGGGCATCCACATCCCCACCCTGTGCCATCACCCCGCCGTGGAGCCCACGGGCGCCTGCCGCATGTGCCTGGTCGAGTTCTCGATGAACAACGGCCCGAAGAAGATCACCTCCTCCTGCACCCTGGTGGCCGAGCCCGGCATGGTCGTCGAGACCGACTCCGAGCGCGTCCACAAGAACCGCAAGAGCGTGCTCGAGCTGCTCATGGCCCGCGTGCCCGGGAACCCCGAGCTCGAAAAGCTGGCCAAGGAGAGCGACGCCCGCCTCGCCCCGCGCTTCCCCGAGATGAAGGAGGACTGCATCCTGTGCGGCCTGTGCGCCCGGGTCTGCGAAGAGGTCGTCGGCGCGAAAGCCATCTTCTTCACCAACCGCGGCACCGAGCTGGACGTGGGCGGCCCCTTCCTCGAGAGCCCGGAGGACTGCATCGGCTGCGGTGCCTGCGTCTACGTCTGCCCGATGGACTGCATCAAGATGGAGCAGAACGCCGAGACCCGCAAGATCGTGAAGTGGGACCGCGAGCTGCCCATGCGCAAGTGCGAGGTCTGCGGCTATCCGTTCATGCCGAACTTCCAGGTCCTGCGCTTCAAGAAGTGGGCGGACATGCCCGGCGATTACTTCAAGATCTGCGCCGACTGCCGCAAATAGCCCGCGAGCGTCCGGTCGATTCCCGCAACAACGTCATAAACCCCGGCAGGGTGCCCAAAAGAAGTCTGGGAGATTCTCTTTCTTTTGATGTTTTCCCCGGGTAGGACCGCTTATCGCGGCCCAACCCGGGGCTACAATCCGTCAACCCGCATTGCGGGTAAGATGGAATTGAAGAGACTACGGAAGGCCGCAGGCGAGGTCCTCGTTCAGGAGGAACGTCTGGTAGTGGTCCTGGTAGCCGCAGCCCTCGCAGACGACGGGCTGCGTCCCTTCGGCGCCGGCGTTTTCTCCGATGATGAACGTCTCGGTCCCGGGGACGCCCACGGCGGCGTACGCCCCGATGTCGGTGGTGGCGTTGCCGTAGGCCCGGATCAGGTCCAGCCCGCAGCGGGTGATCAGATCCTGCAGGTATTCGGTCTTGTAGGCCTGGGTCTCCTGGCCGCTCACGGTGGTGCCGGTGTCGGAGGTGAAGCGCACCGAGGTGTTCGGGAAGCCGCGGTCCGCGAGCCAGGCCCGGGTGTCGGCGGCGAGCCAGTAGGGACGTCCCGTGACCATCACGAGCTGGTAGCCCAGGTCGCGGTAATGGGCGACGACCTGATCGGCGAAGGGGTACATCTCGGCGGTGGAGAAGTTCGCCCAGTCCTGCATCACCTCGGCGTCCGAGGTGGTGAGCGTGCCGTCGATGTCGAACACCACGGCCAGGCGGCAGGGGTCCACCACCGTGACGTAGCCGTCGGCCGAGGACAGGTCCCCGGCGACCACCGCCCGCACGAGGTAGGTCCCCACGGGCAGCGGACCGACCTGGAGCGTGATCATGCCGTCGTCGTCGGTGAGGTGGCGCCCCAGCTCCTGCCAGCTCGCCATCTGGCCGCCCCACAGATAGAAGACGACCCACTCGTCCTGCAGGTCCTTGTGGAGGACCGCGCCGTAATCGAACTTCGCGCGAAGGGTGATGGTCTCGGCCGGGCCGGCCATCTCGTCGTGGATCATGTGATAGGGGCTGCCCGCCGCGACCGTGCTCCCGGTGATGATGCTGTGGTTCCAGTCCTCCTGGGGAGGCGGGGTGAAGGCCGGCATGCCTGCCAGGGGATCCACGTAGTCACAGGTCGCGTTGTTGGTGTTGTTGACGTTGTTGACGTTGTTCGCGTTGTTGACGTTGTTGACGTTGTTCGCGTTGTTCGCGTTGTTGACGTTGTTGACGTTGTTGACGTTGTTGACGTTGTTGACGTTGTTGACGTTGTTCGTCGTGCCCGTCGAATCGTCGCACGCGAAGAACAGCAGGAGGGGAAGCAGCACCGGGGGAAGGAACGTTCGCATGACACACCTCGGGGCGCCGTCGAACGGCGCGGCAATCCCTCTTTTGTACACCCGAAACTCGGGGAGATCCACGGGGTGGGCGTCGCATTTTTTCGTCGACCCCCGCCCGGGGGCGCGGTAGATTCGCCGCCATGTCCGCGCACCTGTTCACGCCCGAGCCCGCCACGATCCTGCCGTCCAAGCGCGACGTGGCTTTTCGCGCCGGGCACAAGGCGCTGCCGCCAGCCGACGACCCCATGTACGCGCCATTGGCGGCCGCCTACCGCGAGGGTACGCGCCTGGTCGCCCCCCGGGGCGCCTGGGTCACGCTGAGCGTGTCGCCTTCGGACCCGGCGTCAGCCGGCCAGTTGAGACGCCCGCAAAAGGGCGTCGGATCATACTCCGGCGTGCTGCCCGCCGAGTTCGCCGGGGTCGCGCGCGTAACGTTGGGCGTCACCACGCTGGGACCGGCGCTGGATGAAGCGATCGCCGCCCACCTGGACGCCGGGCGCACGCTCCCGGGGGTGCTGCTGGACGCCTTCGGCTCCGAGGCCGTCGAGGAGGTCACCGACGCGCTCGACACTTTATTGCGCGCCGCCCACGGCCCCGGGACGCGGCGCTTCTCGCCGGGCTACGGCGACCTGTCCATCCTCGAGAACGCCGCCATCCTCACCCGCCTGGGCGTGGACTTCGTCGCGGCAAACCCGGCCACCGGCATCCTGACGCCACGCAAGAGTACGGTGTTCCTGATCGGCTGGCAGGAGGAAGAGAAGGAGGAGACCACATGAACCGGACCTTCGTTCTGGGAGACATCCACGGAGACCTCGAACACCTCGAGGCGGTGCTGCGCCAGCTGCCAAAACTCGACGCCGAAGACACCATCGTGTTCATCGGCGACCTGATCGATCGGGGACCGCAGAGCGCGGAGGTGGTGGAGCTCGTTCGCAACGGGCTACCCCGCCGGACGCCCGCGAAGGTCGTGGTGGTCCGCGGCAGCCACGAGGACGCCTGGCGCCGGGTGCTCACGAAGGGCTGGCCCGAGTTCATCCTGCCGGTGAACAACGGCACGCTGGCCACCCTGCGGTCCTACACCGGCGGCCCGCACCCGAAGGAGGGCGAGGTCCCCTCGAAGGAGGAGTACGTCTCGATGTTCGCGGGCGACTTCTTCCCCGCCGACGTGCGAGACTGGCTCGCCTCGCTCCCCGCCTGGTACGAGGACGCCCACGCGATCTACGTGCACGCCGGCCTGCCCAGGGTCGACGGGCGCTTCGTCCACCCGTCCGCGCTCGCCGACCCCAAGCCCGTCATGTGGCAGCGTAGCCGGGAGTTCTTCACCGAGTACGAGGGCAAGCGCGTGGTCTTCGGGCACACCACCGCGGATCTTTTACCCCAGGAGCTCTCGCTGTACACCCCCGACGATCCCCACGATCTCTTCTTCTACAAGAGCGTCATCGGCATCGACACCGGCTGCGGCCACGGCGGTTTCCTCACCGCCATCGAGCTGCCCGCCCTGAACGTCTACGAGTCCCGCCAGGTACTGAAATAACGGTCACTCGCACCAGTTCACCAGCCGGCGCACCACGAACACGTTGAAGAAGCGGTCGGTGCGCTCGGAGGCGTCGATGGCGTCGGGGACGCCCACCGGCTGCGCGGGGATGAGCCCCGTGAGCGGCAGCGTCACCGGGGCGCCGTCGTAGGTGCCCGAGACGACCGGCCCCGCGTCCCAGTTCTGGACGTCGCGGATTTCATAGGCGTCGCCCACGGCGAGCACGTCCGAGAGGTCCACGTCCTGGGTGTCGACGAACGTCCAGTTGTAGACCGCGACGTGGGCGCGGCCGGGCTCGTGGCGGTTGGGCCGCACGAATACGTGGTTCTCGGCGGGCTGTTCGGTGACGTGGGTGTTGCCGGGGAAATCCGCCAGGTCCACGCCGGTTACGTCCCCGAGGAAGGTGTTGCCGGTCAGCGTGAGCGTGGTCCACGGGCGCGAGAAGTTCGTGACCCCGCTCAGGTAGTTGTCGGTGAGGGTGAGGTCGCCGTTGGGCTCGTAGGAATAGCCGAACTGGACGCCGCGGTGGGTGGGGCCCGGCGCCCAGCCCAGGTTCTCGCGCAGGATGATGCGCGAGGCCGGCTGCAGGCCGCCGATGAGGCAGTTGTCCTTGAGGGTGTCGGTGCCGGCGGCGGCCCGGCCGCTGAGAAACCAGACGTTGCCGATGAGCTCGAAGCCCTCGATACTGCCGCCCTCGGTGTAGACGTGGAACCCGAAGGAGTAGTTGGAGAACACGACGTTGTCCTCGAAGGTCTTGGTCCCGGTGAGGTTCTGCGAGTACACGCCGTGGCCGTGGGCGCGGTCGTCGTCGTCGTACCCGTTGTTGTAGATCAGGGAGCCGTACACCTCGAGGTCCACCGCGCCGGTCCAGTAGCCGCCGCCGCCCGTGTCGTGGACCCGCCAGTTGACCAGTTTCAGGTTCGGACCGTTGACGGTGGTCCCGGGGCGGCCACCGGTGCGCGCGGGGTTCGAGTTGGTGACCTCGAGGTCGTGGTACTCGGTCCACGCGCCCTCGAGGGTGACGGTGTCCTCTTCAGCGCTCGCGCCGTCGATCACGGCGGTCTCGCCGGGCCACACCCGCACGAAGATGGGTGCGCCCGCTTCGCCGGTCAGGGTGCTGGCGAAGGCCCCCGTGTACACGCCGCCATGGATCCAGATCGTCGAACCGGGAACGACTGCGGCGGGCTGGACCCAGGCGGTGGCGAGGTCCCAGGGCGCGCCGGAAGAGCCGTCGCCGTCGGGGGAGCCGTCCACGGTCACGTGGAAGCCGCCGGCGGGCAGGGGCACGCAGGTCCCGTTGTTGACGTTGTTGACGTTGTTGACGTTGTTGACGTTGTTCGTGTTGTTGACGTTGTTGACGTTGTTCGCGTTGTTGACGTTGTTCGCGTTGTTGACGTTGTTCGTGTTGTTCGCGTTGCCGGACGAATCGTCGCAGGCGGCGACGAAGTGGAGCAGCAGCAGGGGGATGAACAGGAACCGCATGAAGACCTCCGGGCGGGCGTCGGGAAGGACGCGCTGCGATCCACAGTAGAAGAACTATTATTTTTATACAAGGCCAATTTCGTCGTCAGCCAATTTCGTCGTCTTGACAAGCGGCATCGGGGGCGGGAGACTGGCCGTCGAAATGCACCACCGGAGCCCGACCCCCACCTGGAGCTGGATGGCGCTGGCCGCGGGGCTGGTGGTCCTCGCGCCGGCCTGCGAGGGGCGCAGACGATCGGACGGTGAGCGCCGGCCGGATCCCGCGATCCCGGCGATGTCGCCCGCAACCCCCGTGACGGCCACGAAGCCCGAGGAGAAGCCGATGACCCTGGCAGAGAAGAAGCGGCACATGATCGAGCGACACCTGAAGGCGCGGGACATCACCGACGCGCGGGTGCTCGCGGCGATGGCGAAGGTGCCCCGGGAGCGGTTCGTGCCCGCGGACCTGCGCGACGGGGCCTATGACGACCACCCGCTGCCCATCGGGCTGGGGCAGACCATCTCCCAGCCGTACATCGTGGCGTACATGACCCAGGAACTCGCGCCGCGCCCCCACGAGAAGGTCCTCGAGATCGGCACCGGCTCGGGCTACCAGGCGGCCATCCTGGGCGAGCTGGCGGGGCAGGTGTACAGCCTGGAGCTCCACTGCGAGCTCCAGCGCCGGGCCGCCGCGCTCCTGTTGGAGCTGGGGTACGCCAACGTGCATACCCGCTGCGCCGATGGGTACGCCGGCTGGCCCGAACAGGCCCCCTTCGACGCCATCCTGCTCACCGCGGCGCCCCCCGAGGTTCCGCAGGCGCTGGTGGACCAGCTCGCCATCGGCGGGCGGCTGCTCGCGCCGGTGGGCGAGGGGCTGCAGTACCTGGTGATGCTGCGAAAGGGCCCCGACGGCGCGATCACCACCGAGCGCTCCCACGCCGTGCGCTTCGTGCCGATGGTGCGCCCCGAACAATGAGTGATCGTCGGAGAGGATTGAGCTCAGGTCTCCCCCAGTCCGGACTGCTCCGCGAAGCCGCGCTCCATCGCCGCCCAGTCCGCGACCGCGCCCAGGCGCGAGAGTACGGCGAAGAGCCCGAAGCGGATGCGGAACAGGAACATCAAGCGGCCCGGGAGCCGCAGGCGGGCCAGCGCCAGCTTGTCTTTCATGATGCGGCGGGTGTCGAACACCAGGCGGCCCTCGATGCGGTGGGGCCCCGGCGTGAGCAACGGGCCGAAGAACGAGCGCAACAGGCCCCGCAGGTGCTCGTAGGCGGCGTCGTTCTTCGACGGCTCGGCCCCCAGGCCGCGCAGGGCGGCGCACACCCGCCCGCGGTCGTCGGCCTGCACCGCGCGGGCGAGGGACACGAACGCGCCGGCGACCTCGGGCTCGAACTGCCGGACGCAGCCGTAGTCGAACACCACGACCTTGCGGTCCTTGCGGAACAGGTAGTTACCCGGGTGCGGGTCGGCGTGGAACAAACCGTGGCGGTAGAGCGTGCCGATGTAGAAGTCGAACAGGGCGGCGCCCGCTTCGTCCAGTTGCTCCTGCGTGGCGCGCTCGCGGAAGGCGTCGAGCGCCGCGCCGTCTTCCCAGGTGGTCGTGAGCACCCGCGGGCCGCAGAAGTTGTCGTGCACGGCCGGCACCACGATCTGCGGGTGGTCGCGGAACAGGTCGCCAAAGAGCGCCTGGCGCCGGGCCTCGAGTTGATAGTCGCACTCCTCGATGAGCCGGGCCTCGAGCTCGCCCATGAAGTCCTTCGCCGTCGCGCCCATGCCCGGCATCACCGCCGACGCGAAGAGCATCCCGACGTGGGCCGACCGGAAGTCCGAGCGGATGGCCTCGTCGATGCCGGGGTGCCGCACCTTCACGGCCACGTCGGTGCCGTCGGGCAGGCAAGCGCGGTGGACCTGGCCGATGGATGCGATGGACGTCGGCGTCCGGTCGAGGCCGGTGAGCAGCGCAGCTGCCCGGTCGCCCAACTCGTCCCGCAGCGTCGCCTCCACCTTCTCCCAGGGGGTCGCCGGGGACTGCGTCTGCAGCAGGCTCAACAGGCTGCGGGTCTCCTCGGGGAGCTCCACGTCGAGGTAGCTCATGATCTGGCCGAACTTCATCGGCAGCCCCTTGAGCGTCCCCAGGCGCTCGACGATCGCCTGCATCTTCTCCAGGTCCTTCGCGGTGGGGCCCTCTTCGCCGGTCTTGCCGGCCTTGGCCACGGCGCGGGCCAGGCCCAGGCCGCCGCCGAGGAGCCGGGTGAAGCGGCCGAAGCCCTTTCCGGGACCCGCCTCCGATTCGGCGCGCAGGCGTTCGGTGAAGTCTTCGATTCGTTCATCGGGCGGCTTCGACATCGGGGGACCTCCTCAGGTCGCAAAAAAATTGCACGACGCCACTCCGCTGTCAAGGGACGACGCATGGAATGCGTCTTTCCTCTCCGGCGCGGAAAGGGTCTTTCCTCTTCACCAGGAATGCACCGACACCCTTCGGGGTCGGCGCATTCCTTCGCTGGTCTGTTCGCCTGCGTTGCAGGCGCGTTCGTTGGCCCGTGGTGCGGGCCTTGACACGCTCCCTTTCAACGGGGATCATGCCCGCCGGAAGGGAGAAGACGCCCATGACCATGACCTGCTACTGGTTCTCCGGCACCGGAAATTCACTCCACGCCGCCCGCCGCCTGGCCGAAGCCTTCCCGGGCATGCGCCTTTTGGCCATCACCGACCGGCTCCTGGCGAATCCGCCCGAGCTCTCGGGCGAGGTGGTCGGGTTCGTGTTTCCGGTGTACGCCTACGGACCGCCACCCGTCATCCAGCGGTTCATCCGGGCCGCCGCGGTGGGTGAAATCGGCTACGCCTTCGTGGCCTTGACCCACGGCGGCGGACCGGCGAACGCGACGGTGGTGACGGACCGGCTCTTCCGGGAGCGCGGTCTCGACGTCTCCGCGTTCTTCACCATCCGGATGCCGTCCAACTACGTCGTCGGGTCCAACCCGGTCGAGGGGGAGAAGGCCGCGGCGATCTTCGCGCTCGGAGAGGGCGAGCTGGCCGCGGCCCAGGCAGTCCTCGCCGCGCGTGAAAAGCGGCCGGCCACCTCCGCCGGCGTCGGCGCGCGGTTCAAGAGCGGCGTCGTGTTTCCGCTGTTCCAGAAGGGCGTGAAGACCTACGACCGGAGCTTCTTCGCCACCGACGCCTGCAACGGGTGCGGCACCTGCGTGGCCGTCTGTCCGGCCTCCAACATCACGCTCGACGAGACAAACCGGCCGGTATGGGGCGGACGGTGCGAGGCCTGCCTGGGCTGCATCAACCTCTGCCCGCGTCAGGCCGTGCAGACCGGCTCCCTGACGAAGTCGCGCCGCCGCTACCGCCACCGCGACGTGAGCGTGAAGGACCTCATGAACCGGGCGTAAAGGCCAGGGCGGCGTCCAATACCGGGTCGCGCCCCGAGAACCAGGCGGCGCCGGTGACCTCCACGGGCAGATCCGGAGCCAGCGCATCGGGATCGCCCTGCACCAGGTCGGTGGTGAAGTACTTCGTCGAGTAGGAGATCTTCCAGCCGGTGCGGGGCAGCGTCAGCGTCTTCACCTCGCCGAAGTGGCTGGGGCGGCCGCCGGTGGGCTCCCCCACGAGCAGCGCGCGGGTCTTTTTCTTCAACTCCAGCGCGTTGAGCACCGCCGACGAGAACGTGTTTCGACCGATCAGCACTAACAGGCGGCCCCGGGCGTTGAGCGTGGGGTGGGCGGCGAGCGCGGCGATCAGGGGCGCGGCGATCCGCGAGTCGCCGCCGCCGTTGTCGCGCAGGTCCAGCACGAAGCGCTCCACCGGCTTCTGATTCATGAACCCGAGGGTCCCCTCCACCAGCTGGGCGAAGGTCATCTTCGCGGCCGGGTCGTCGGCGCAGCGGTTGTACTGGAAGTACAGGGTCTTCTCGCGGGGCAGCCAATCGTTCCAGTAGGCCAGGTGCGGCTTCGAGCGGTGCAGGGGCACGAGCTCCGAGGGTTTGTGCCACGCCACCTCGCGCCACGAGGCGACGCGGGCGAGCTCGAAGCCGGCTCCGTCGGCTGTTTCGACGCGCACGAGGTCGGCGCGGTCGGAGATCCCCACCGCCTGCAGCACCTCGGGGATGGTCAGCACCTGGGCGACCTGCGCGGCCAGGAACCCGGCGTTGTCGCGGGAGATCAGCGGCTCCACGGCGGCGCGGGCCTCGTCGGCGGTCTGCCGGCCGATGCGCGCCAGCTTCTTGCCGCGCAGGGCGCCGTGGTCCCTCGCGGCTTCGATCACGTACAGTCCGTCGGGGAACACGCGCAGGATCACCGGGAGCCGGCCGAACTCGGGCAGGCCGGCCAGCGCGAGCCCCGTGTGCCCGTCGCCCGCCGCGGCCAAGAGCTTCGCCAGGCGCACGGCGAGCTGCGCCCGCGTGTGGCCGTCGAGCTCCTCGCCCGCGGCCGCGGCGAGCGCCTCCCAGCGCTCCCGGGGCAGCCGGAAGAACAGGTCCTTGTGCAGTTTCGGCAGCTCGGTGACGAGCGTGCGCAGGTCGGCGGCGGCGTCCGCTGCGGGGATCGTCGTCGGTGACGGAGACGTTGACGGCGACGGTGACGGCGGCGGCGACGGCGACGCTGCCGGTGCCGGTGACGGTGAATGTGAAGGCGACGGCGACGGGGCGCGGTCGCTGCAGGCGGGGATCAGGGCGATCCCTGTCAAAACGAGGATCAAGGGTACATGGCGCACGGCGTGTCCTCCCGTGGGCCGATTGTGACGCCTTCCGGCGCCGGGATCAACCGTTGACTGACGCAGAGGGAGCCCAGGGGATGTCCTCGGAGAAATAGCGGATCGGGTCGGTCACGCGGATGCCTTCCTGGTCGTAGGGGCGGGTGAGCTGGCCTACGATCTGGGTGGCACGGCGCGGCCTGAGCCGGCGGGTGTAGTAGGCCAGGGCCGGCGAGAGGGCGTCGTCCGCGGACTTCACCTCCACGAGCTCGTCAAGGGTTCCGTCGATCACCACGGCGAAGTCCACCTCGCGGCCCTCCTTGTCCCGGATGTAGCGCAGCTCGCACCGGTGGCCGTCCCGGTCCTCCCGGTAGTGCAGGCGTTTGAGCAGCCCCGCCGCCACCAGGTTCTCGAGGCGGGCGCCGGGGTCGTCCCGGGCGTCGGCCACGTCGGTGAAATACACCTTGGGCGGCTTCTGCACGGCCCGGGCGATGTCCGTGGTGTGCGGCCTCACCTGGAAGAGCACGTACATGCGCTCCAGGGCCTCGATCCAGGCTTTCGCGGTCTGGGGGGCGACCAGCACGTCCCGCGCCAGGTTCGACACCACCACGAGGCCGCCGACCCGTTCGCGCAGCAGATCCAGCAGCAGCCGCACCTGCTGGATGTTGCGGATGCTCTCCAGGTCCCGGATGTCCTCCTGAAGCACGCGGTCAAAGCGCTCCTTGCGCCAGCGGCGGCACTCCCGTGGGTCATTGGACAGGAACGGCTCGGGGAACCCCCCCACCGTCAGCAGCCGGGCCAGCGCGTCGGGCGCCCCGATCCCCGGGGGGAGCTCGTCGAGGGACAGCGGGTGCAGCCGCCAGTGGTGATAGCGCCCCAGCAGCGAGTCACCGCCCTGCCGGTAGACGTCCAGGCGGGCGGAGCCGGTCACCAGGATGCGGTGGTCCCGGCCCTCGACGTCGTAGAGACCCTTGATCCAGCCCTTCCAGCGCGGAAACTTGTGCAGTTCGTCGAACACGAGGAGGGTGTCCTCGGCGCGCCACCGCTTCTTGAGGATCCCTTGTCGGTCCTCGTCGTAGTCCCAGTTGAAGTAGCTCCCCGCGCCGCCCGACTCCAGCAGCTGTCGCGCCAGGGTGGTTTTTCCAACCTGCCGGGGTCCCCCCAGGAACACCATTTTTTTATTCAGATCTTCCAGGATGTCCGTCTCGAGATAGCGCTGCATGTGGCCATTTTAGAGTGTAGTTAAAAACAGTCAAGGCTGTTTTCAGGTACGCTTCAAAATGGCCAGGTCCTTCCGGCGCCGGGATCAACAGTCGTCGCAGTCGTGGCCGCAGGAGCACCCGCCGTGCTTGTGGTTCTTCTCGTGCTCCTCGATCTCCTTGCGGACCTCGTCCATGTTCAGCGCCATCACCTTGCCGATGACCTCCTCGAGGGCGGCCTCGGGGAGCATGCCCGGCTGCATGAACAGCAGCAGTTGGTCGCGGAAGATGGCCGTGGTGGGGATCGAGCGGATGCCGAACGCGCCGGCGACCTCCTGCTCCTCCTCGGTGTTGCACTTCATGAACTTGATGTCCGGGTACTTCTCGGAGGCCTTCTCGAAGATGGGCCCGAAACTCTTGCAGGGGCCGCACCAGGGGGCCCAGAAGTCGATGATGACGACGGGATTGTCGGCGATGGTGGCGTCGAGGTTGGCAGCGGTCAAAGAATGTGTGGCCATGGTGTTCTCCCTTCTGTGGCAGGCAATCATCGCTGCCGGGGTGCCCGACAACTCGACATGAGCCATGCGGGGACGCCGACAATGTGGGCACGTTTTTTGAAGACGCAACTACCAGTCGAAAAAAAGTCGAAAAAGGGAATCGTGAAGGAAGGAACTCAAAAGACCTGCGCCACACCCACGACGTGGAAGGCGTCGGCGTCGCGCTGGTTGTCGGCCTCGGCGGTGAGCCAGGCGGCCGTGCGGGCGACGCGGGCGACGCGGGCCTCCTGGATGCGGCCCAAAAAAGCGCGGGAATCTACGGGGTACAGGGGCGAGTTGCCGATGATGGGCTCGGCGTCGTCGACGTACAGGGTGTCGCCGGCCAGGTTCTTGTTGTGCAGGAGCATGCCGTTGCCGTAGACGGACACGGCGCCGGCGGCCTGCCAGACCATGGCGTAGTGGATCCAGGTGTTCAGCGGGAAGGCGGCGCCGTTGTTCTCGTCGACGCGGTTGGTGACCGTGCGGACCCGGTACTTGGGCTTGTCGGTCTTGCCCATGAGCCAGACGATGTCGGCGCCGCCGTTGCCCCAGGTGCGGCCGAACACGCGCTGGTCGCCCGTGTCCTCGGGGTTCATCCAGACTGAGATTGTCAGGGCGTTCCAGGTCGAGTCGTCCAGGGGTCGCAGGTGAATGGCGCGGGACGGGTTCACGGTTTCCCCGGGGAAGCGCTGCGACCAGCCGAACACGCCGGTGTCGCGGGTGGGGGCGCGGTCGCGGGTGCCGGCGCCCGGGATGCCGCCGCCGGTCCCGTGCAGGCCGTGGCCGCTGGAGTCGACGTATTCATCATCGACGCCCAGGCCCTCCTCGAACAGGTGCAGCACGGCCTCGAAGCCGGCGGTCCAGACGGCGGGCGGATCCTGCTGCGCCGGGGCGGCCGGATTGCCGTGATAGACGTAGAGGACGTTGTCCTGGGTCGCCCGCAACAGGGGGACCTTCACGAAGGCCCAAAAGCCGCGAACGGCGGGATCGTGGATGAGCACCTCGTGGGCCAGTTTCGTCACGCCGTCGTCGAGGGTGAACAGCACGTCGCCCGCGCCGGCCTGGGCGCCCGTCAGGTGCTCGGGCGCGAGGTGCACCAGCAGCGGGAAGTCGGCCAGGTCCGCGTCGACGGAGCCCGCCGGGACGGTGAGGGTGCGCCGCGACGACCACGCGGGGTGGTACCAGTCCCCGGGGCGGCAGACGCTGGGCGCGCCCGTGCAGGTCCAGTCCTGGTCGGTGACGCAGGCGGTGCACCCGTCGTCGGGGGTGGCGTTGCCGTCGTCGCAGGACTCGGGGCCCACGAGGAGGCCGTCGCCGCACAGCGGCGCGCAGACGCTGGGCTCGCTCTCGCAGGTCCAGCCCGCCTCGTTGGCGCAGGCGGCGCAGCCGTCGTCCGGGGTGGAATTGCCGTCGTCACAGGTCTCGGGGGCGGTCACGAGGCCGTCGCCGCAGATGGCGTTGTTGACGTTGTTGACGTTGCCCGCGTTGGTGTTGTTGGCGTTGTTGACGTTGCCGGCGTTGGTGTTGTTGAGGTTGTTGAGGTTGTTGAGGTTGTTCGCGTTGTTCGCGTTGTTGACGTTGTTGACGTTCAGGGCCTCGAGGCCGGCGGTGTCGAACGTGCAGGCCGCGAAGCACAGGAGGAGCCCCCCGAGGATGACGGGACGCAGGGCGCGCAGACGGGGGCCGGGTTGGCGGATGGACATGCCGGAACCTCCTTTGATGTTATTTCATATCACGATTGTCGGCGATCCGCACGCGTCGATTGCGGAAAAGGCGGGGCTCAGTCCATGCGGCTGGTCACGGTGAGGGCGAGCTCCTCGAGGGTGCCGGTCTCGCCGGGGGCGGTGTCGGCCACGCGCAGCTCCCAGATGCCGTTGGCGGACTCGTCGCCGGGGAACCCCAGGATGACGGCGTCGCGCAGGTAGATTTCGCTGCCGCCGGCCACGTGGTCGAACACGACGGCCTCGGTGGTGGCGGGGTTCACCAGCGTCACGATCAGGTCGGCCGGGCGCGGGTGCACGATGAACAGGTCGAGGAGCACGTCGGTGCTCACGGTCGCGAGGCCGTAGACGGGCACCTGGACGACGATCCCGGTGGCGTCATTGTCGGGGATGGCCAGGGCCGGCTCGGCCACGAAGCGGCCGCGCATCCAGGCGGGGTTGCAGAGCATGCCGCCGGCGCACACCAGGCCGGTGCCGGCCGGGCAGGGGTCCTCGGCGGAGCACTCGGAGCCGTTGGCGGGGTGCTCGGGCGCGGCGGGATCGAAGCAGAAGCCCTGGCCCACGGACTCGGGGTTCCCTGCGCAGGTCAGGCCCTCGGCGCAGGGGGCCGTGTCGCTGCAGGGCCGGCGCTCGGCGCCCCAGAACACGGTGCAGTCGTACAGGTCGCCGTCGCCGATGCGGGCGGCGCCGTCGGTGGTGCCCCACGCGAAGATCATGCCGTAGGAGTTGTCCCCCGCGCCGTACTCGTACGCGGTGAAGGGCAGGCGGTTGCTCGCGTCCCAGAGCTCGATCTGGTTGATCTCGCCGCCGTCCACGACCCCGAAGGCCTCGGGGGCGGTGGTCACGTCGGTCCAGGAGGAGGCGTGCACGGCGGCGACGACCTGCTCCTCTTCCAGCGGGGAGAGAGTGTCCTCGGCGGTCAGCACGCGGGAGGACAGGAGGATCACCGCCCCCGGATGACGCCACAGGTCGCCGTACATCTGTCCGAACACGCAGGTCCCGTCCAGCCCGTTGTTGGTGTTGTTGACGTTGTTGACGTTGTTGACGTTGTTGACGTTGTTGACG
>CALKWH010000148.1 GCA_938004375.1 uncultured Pseudomonadota bacterium | reverse complement strand
GAAGCCGCCACCTCGCTGCACCCGGGGGACGCGGCTGCCCTGCGTCAGTTGGGCTCCTGGCAGTTCGAGCGGCGCAACATGGTCTGGGCCGCGCGCAACCTCGCCCGGGCCCTCGAGCTGGTCCCGGGGGACGCCCGGCTGCGGCTGCTGTGCGCGCTGGCCTGGATGGAGAACCGGGAGTTCGCGGGGGCCCTCGAGCTGGTGACCCCCCTGTTCGCCCACGCCGAGGAGGAATTCCGGCAGCAGGCGCACCTGATCGCCGGCGCCTGTCATCTGGAGCTGGGCCAGAGGGACCGGGCCCGCTCCCACCTCAGGAAGGTGACCCGTGGCGGGCCCGCCCGCCAGGCCCGCGAGCTGCTTGGACGTCTGACGCGGTCCGAGCGCGGGTTCCCCCCGGGCTTCGCCATGAAGGTGTCCTGGGCCCTGGGTGTGGACTCCAACCCCGCCTTCGATCAGGACCTGGGTTTCTCGCGGCCGTCGACGCTGGCCTCGACCCTCGAGCAGGTGTTGCGCCTGAACTGGAGCCCGGCGCCGCCCCTGCAGTTCCAGGGCGGATTTCAATACCACTACTTCTTCGCTCCCTGGGAAGGGGACCGTCACGAGCGCGTGATCGCCTTCTCCTCCCTGGGTGCCGACGTTCAGGCCGCCGGGCGCCTGTTCCTGCCCAGCCTGCGCTACCCGGCCCACCTCGAGTTCTCGGCCGGGTATCAGGCGCTGGCGCTGATGGGCGGGGAGGGCATGCCCGGCGAACCCGAGCCCTTCGTGTTCACGGAGCGGGTGACGGGGTCGGCCTTCCTGGCGATGCAGGTGGGAGCACGGCAGGAGTGGGAGGGCGGGCTCACCGCCTGGCACGCGGCCTTCCGCGATTCGGACCGGGACGGCTCCGGCCTGATGTGGACCGCCCGTGGCAGCTGGTTTTCCCGGGATCGGCGGAACAAGTTCTTCGCCCAGTCCTTCGTCTCGTTCCAGGACGCCCGATGGGAGGCCTGGCGCCAGTGGGCGGGCGGCCAGTGGGTGGGGTTCTCCACCCGGCTCCCGGACAGATTCGAACTGGCGGTGACCGGGTCCCTGGAGGGCCGCTGGTATCCGGACTCCGCGCGGGCCATGGGCGCTTCGGGAAATCCGTGGAATCTCCCCGCCGGCCAGGACCGCCTGGACCTCCTCGGCTCGGCGGGACTGGTGTTGTCGCGCCCCCTGGGCAAGGACGGACTGTGGCGCTGGGAGGTCGTGCTGCGGGGTCAGTGGATGGAGTCCGCGGTGGATTACTTCTCCTTTTCCCGGTGGATCTGCCTGGTGCAGCTCGCCGGGGACATCTCCAGGAAGTGAGGACGCATGACCGGGTTTTTACTTGGCCTGCTGCTGACGACTACGGCGCCCGACTCCGGACAGCCCGGCGCGTGGCGGACGGTCCTCTCCCGGGGTGCGACGCCGGTCGCCCGGTACGGCCGTGTGACGACCGGTCCGGACGGGTACGTCAAGTGGCTGATCGCCGACCGCTGCCTGATCACCCTGGAGTCCCGCACCGAGGTGATCCTCACCACGGGCACGGGCCCGTGTCCCCGCGTCCACCTCGTGGAGGGGACGGTCCGCGTCGTAGCCCACGCCTCGGATCCGGTCGACCTGACCTGGCCAGGCGGGTCGCGACAGGTCACCGGCGTGTTCACGATGGGCGTCTCGGGCGGCCGCCTGCTCGATTCTCCCGAGGAGCCGAAGGAGCCGACCCCGGACGCCCATCTGACGACCGGCGCCTCGCCGGTCTGGCAGCTCCAGACCCGCCTCGGGGCGCTGTTACGGGAGACCTTCTCGGGGTCCGGGGATACCGTGGTGCAGAGCGGGGCGTCCGGCTCCATGTGTCTGGACTCGGGCGGCTCCGCCGGCGACGTGGGGAACAACCAGACGGGCATCACCCAGATGCCGCCGGCTGCCAGACTGCGGGTGCGGATCCCCTACCCGAGACCGGAGGGCGGACGATGAGACGGCTCGCCCTCGCCCTGCTCGCCCTGTTCGCCTCTCCGGGCTGCCTCGTGTCTCCCGCCGGGGAACTGAGCCGGGTCACCCTGGAGGTGTCCTTCGAGGCCGCCCCCGCCATCGTCCGACAGAGCCCGAACTCCTGGTTCGTGCAGGTGTCGCTCTCCGGCGGCGATCTGGAACGCCCCCTGGAGGTCACGGCCCGGGGCCTCGCCGGCTCGGACGCGGACCTGACGCTGAGCACCACCTCGGGGGGACCCCGACGGCTGACGGTGACCTACTTCTTCTACACCGGCGAGGTCGTCGAGACCTGGACCCACGCCCGCTCGGACCTGTACCTGGTCCCCGGGGACCAGACGATCGAGGTGCTGCTCCGGCGAGCCCCCGAGTACACCCTCGAGGGCCGGCTCCTGGGCGCGGCCCGGCCGCCCCAGTCCCTGCAACTGCAGGAGCTCTCCACCGGTCTGTCCTTTCCGCCGGTGCAGCCCGTGGTGGAGGATGACGACACGGTGACCTTCACGATGCCGCACCTCCCCGTCGGGCGCTTCTTCCGGCTGCAGGTCCGGGACGCGGACGGGGTGACCGTCTCTTTCGACGACTGCCCCGTGTTTTCGTCGCGGCCCGGCACCCTCCTGTTCGAAGGGGATCTGGACGGCCCCGTCTGTGCGGCCGAATAGCCGGCCACGGAGGTTGCAAATCTGCCTCGATGACGGTATTTTCCGGAAGGCCACGGCCGGAAGGAAGTGCCGATGCGAGACCCCAGAACCTGGACCCATTCGTGCAGAGCGGCGCGCCCCGGGGGCGCGTCGTGAGTCCAGACGCCGCCAAAGGGCTGGCCCACCGGCACTGCGAGCGCCTCATCGCGGCCGTGTCGGCCGACTACCTCGGGCCACGGCAGGTCGTCGAGTTCTCGGTGGCCGCGCTGCTCGCGCGAGGACACCTGCTTCTCGAGGACGTGCCCGGCGTGGGGAAGACCACCCTGGCGCGGTCCCTGGCCGGCGCCCTGGGGCTGAAGGTGGCGCGGGTCCAGTGCACGCCGGACCTGCTGCCCTCGGACGTGATCGGCTATTCCCTGCCGCTCTCCGGGGATCTCACCTTCCGACCGGGTCCCATCTTCTCCAACGTGGTGCTCGTCGACGAGATCAACCGGGCCGCGCCGCGCACCCAGAGCGCCTTTCTCGAGGCGATGGAGGAGCATCAGGTCACGGCCGAAGGGGAGACCCGGCCCTTGCCCCGCCCCTTCTTCGTGATCGCGACCCAGAACCCCATCGAGATCGCCGGCACCTATCCGCTCCCTGAGAGCCAGCTCGACCGGTTTCACCTGCGGTTGCGTCTGGGATATCCCGCCCGGGGGGCCGAACTGACGCTGCTGCAACGGGCAGACCCGAGGAACGGGTCTGGAGACCCGCGGAACGGGTCTGGAGACCCGCGGAACGGGTCCGGCGGGGGCGCCGTGCTGGGGTTGAACGACCTCGAACAACTCTGGGCGGCCGTGGGCGAGGTGGCCTGCTCGGACAGCCTGCTGCAGTACCTGATCGAGGTCGGCGCGGCCAGCCGGCAGCACGCCTCGCTGCGCATCGGGATCTCCCCGCGGGGGCTTTTGAACTGGAAGGACCTGGGGCGGGCCGTCGCCTTCGTCAGGGGTCGGGACTTCGTGCTGCCCGACGACCTGCTGGACCTGGCCCCCGCCGCGCTGGCTCATCGCCTGCTGCCCAACGTCGAGCACCGAGGGCTCGTGGCCCTCGATCCACAGGAGATCCTCGAGGAGATCCTCAAGACCGTCCCCCTGCCGTTGTAGGTCTCACAGATCACCAGGTCCGGTGATCCCCCTCCAGAATCCAATCCATCTTACCCGCAACGCGGGTTGCACAGACGTCAGATCACG
Source organism: uncultured Pseudomonadota bacterium (assembly GCA_938004375.1). Lineage (GTDB taxonomy): Bacteria > Myxococcota_A > Polyangia > HGW-17 > HGW-17 > HGW-17. The sequence goes on along the minus strand of CALKWH010000148.1, from coordinate 31,517 downwards.
GACCAGATCATCCCGCCGATGGCGGCGGGGACGCCAAGGAAGATCAGGCCGGTGATCAACATCGGGTGCCGGTCCGAGAAGCGCGAGAAGCCCAGGTTGAGGCGCTTGACGAAGGTGAGGTGGCACTGGATGGGGAATACGCCCTGGGCTCGAAGATCCAACCGTCGGATCATCTCCTCCACCGACTGAAAACGGTCTCGCGGATCCTTGTGCATCCCTTTCTTGAGGAACCATCCCAGTTCGGGAGGCACCGGCGGCTGGTGCTTCTGGGGGACGAACGAGGCCATGGGGGCTTCCTCGCCGATCACCCCCTCGAGGACCTCTGTGAGGCTCTGCTTGTCCTCGAGATAGTGCCGCAGGGTGAGCAACTCGTAGAACAGGACGCACAGGGAGTAGACGTCCGAGCGGGGCTCGGCGGGCTTTCCCTGGGCTTGCTCGGGCGCCATGTAGGCGGGCGTCCCGATGAGCGCGCCGACCCGGGTCCGGAACCAGGAGGCACGGGCGTCCCCGGCAATCTCGTCCCGGTCCTCCCCGAGGACGCGCTGCTCGGGGTTGGTCCCCTCGTCGCGCTGCTGGCGGGCGATACCCCAGTCCATCAACAGGACCTCGCCGTGGGGACCCACCATGACGTTGGCCGGCTTGATGTCGCGGTGGACGAAGCCGTTCTCGTGGGCGTGGGCCACCGCCTCGCACAGGCCACGGAAGACCTGGACTCGCCGCTCCACCGGCCATTGGGCCAGCGTCCCCGGATCTCCCGAGCGCAGCCGGGCGATGACGTCCTCGAGGGTCTCGCCGCGCACATATTTCATTACAAAATAGTAGCCGCCCTGCTCGTCGATGCCCACGTCGTGGATCGGGATGATGTTCGGATGCTCCAGACGACCCACGGTGCGGATCTCCTGGATGAAGCGGGCCAGCGCCTCGGGGGACTGGATCTCGGTCCGGATCCGCTTGAGGGCCACCTGCCGTCCGATGTCCTGATCCGTCGCCAGGAGGACTTCCCCCGCGCCGCCCTCACCGAGGGGGCGCTCGACGAGGAAGCGGGAACGGCTCGTGGTCACCCAGCGCCACTCGCCCTCGGAGGCGGCGACCTCGGGCAGGACGGTGAGCCGCGCGGCGGCCGGGGGATTGACCGCCGGGTTTCCGCCAACTGCGCTGTTCCGTGCCGCGGCGCTGTTTGTCGTCGGGGTGCCGTTCACGGGCATGGTCTCGGTCAGGGGCACGGTTTCACGCGTGGACACGGGACCTCCGGCCAGCGTGGCCTGCATCGAGGTCGGGACCTGGGCCGCCAGCGTGGCGTCGAAGGCAGCGTTCTCTGAGGGGTGGCGCTCGGACATGAATTCCTCCGCGATGGGCGGACACAGCGTACCACAGAACCGTCGCGCGGACCGAAGAATTTCAGTTGATTGTCAGAAGGAAAGATGAGAGGAGAGGGAAGAAATCGAACCGGAGGGAAATGAAATTACTTCATCTCTTCGGCGGGCATGTCGGCGGCGGGCTCGGCGGGCATGTCAGCGGCCGGGGCGTCGGCGGGCATGTCAGCGGCCGGGGCGTCGGCGGGCATGTCGGCCGGAGCGTCGGCGGGCATATCGGCCGGAGCGTCGGCGGGCATGTCGGCCGGGGCCATGTCAACCATCTTCTGAAGTTCGTCCAACTTCTTCATGTCCTCGTCGGACATCTTGAGCACGCACTTCGCGAACTCTTTGCAGTCGCCCTTGCCGGTGCACTTCAGCATCTCATCGGCATCCTTCCCACCCTTTTTGCAGCCCTTCACGAAATCGTCTTTGGAGATAGCCTTACCCATCTCCTCGAGGACTTTGAAGTCCTTCGAGCAGGACGTGACCTTATCATACAACTGGCCACACTTCTTGCCCTTGCTGTCGCAACCGGCGAAGAAAGACAGGGAGAACACCACCATGGAAACGAGAACGATCATCTTTTTCATTGCGTTAGAGCTCCTTTCAAAACAGACCTGAGAAATATGAAGTTACACACAAAAAACCACAATGGTTTTTTAGGTTATCCTCAACATCACGAAAACGCACTTTACCGATATTTCGCGTGCTGTCAAGAAAGTTGTTCGGAATTTTTGTTCTGGAAAAAGAGGAATGATTTCAATGAGATTGGAAAATTCAAGCTTCACTGGACCGGTGGCGGGGTCACGGCTTCGGGGTCGTCTCCGGCCGGTGGTGGCTGGATTTCCTCACCGGAATCCGCGTCGGGTCCGCCGGGCGGAGGGGGCGCGACAGGGTCATCGGACCCGGGGCCACCGGGTTCCCCGGGGTTGGCGGGGTCGCCGGTCCCGCATTGGAGCAGCGTGCCGGTGATGCGGATGTGCAGCAAGCCCTTCTCGGTGCTGTGATCATACTTTTCCATGAACACGACCATGACGCGGCGCGCCAAGGCCTGGTTTTGAAGGTCATTGAGCGCGTACCGCCAGACCACCGCTCCCGACTCGGGGGCCGCGGCGCGCCCCACGATCTGTCCTGCGGGTGTGCAGCCGGGCTGCATCTTGTCGATGACGGACACGCCGGCTGCGGCCGGGGTCAGGGCGGGAGTGTAGCTCGGTGCGGTAGGTCCCTGGGGCCGGCAGGCGGCGACGGATCCCAGGACGAGCAACGAGAGCAGGAACAGGCGTTTCATCTTTTCACCTCACCTTCCTCAGGGTTTCCGGACAAGGTCCGGTGGCACCAGTTCACACAGGTATACCCGAGTGTTCCGGAAATGCAAATCCCCGCGTTGAGTTTGGGCGGCAGTTTTTCCAACCGGCACTACGTCGATCACGAAAACCAAGCCTTGTGCAGACCCGCGATCTTTGATATGCATGGTTTTCCCGATCAGGGCCGGTCTCGGTGCAGCCGATGACAGGTCCGCGAAGGTCGGAGTGGGCAGGTTTCACGCTGCATAGCCAAGGAGGCAGTCATGATCGTTTTGCGCAGTCCCGGTGATGGCGGGTATGTCGACCGCGAGCAGAAGGTTCCCCTCCACGAGCTCCCGAACTGGGGCAACGCGCTGGTGGTCAACACCTCGCGTCCCTTTCAGGTCCGCTGTTCCATCGGGGACAAGTCCCGCACCTTCTTCCGCTTCGCCAAGATCCCGACCATCCCGGTCGAGTTCCCCGTCCCCGAGCTGGACGCCGAACGTTACAACATGGACGGCTGGGATCATCTGGCCATCACCCTCCACCTCGAGAAGGATCTGGCCTCGCTGGACCTGCAGGGCCGGTTCGGGCGCGACGACAACTCGCTGATCGTGCGAGCCAGGCTGGTCCGCAACGCCGTCAACGAGACCAAGGAGGACAAGGTCACCATCGAGAAGAAGGACGGCGAGCTGCCGGCGACCTCGATCTTCGATCTCATGCAGGTCCGCTCCAAGAGCGGCGATCCCCGGTACGCGAGGTTCTCCGACCAGTACCCGCTGCTGGACGTCGAGGGCGTTGCCGCCATGGTCACGCGTTACGTCAAGGAGCTTCGCTCGGCCTGAGCCGTCTTCCAACGCAAGGAGAGTACGATCCATGTCTACGATTCACCCGACCCACCTGGATGGCAACCCGATTCAGGATCTGCCGCTCTCGGCGCTGCTCCAGCCAGCCTCCGACATCGTGAAGGCCTCGGGCCTGGAGTCCATCCGGCAGATTGGCTTCTATCACAAGAAGGACTTCCAGTTCTTCTTCGAGTTCGACGCCGGTCGCCCGACTGGCGAGATCCGCCCCATGTACCCCGCCATGGACGCCGAGGAACTGATGGCCGAGGGTTGGGAGCACCTGGCCCTCGAGGTGCATCTGGCCCTGCAGAAGGTGACCCTCGTGGTGCGCGGCTACTACTTCCGCGAGCCGGTGCCCCTGGACTTCCACTTGATGATCCAGCAGGGGCCGGCCGGCTACCTGAAGGACACCATCGCCATCACCGATCGGCGCATCCAGGAGACCGAGAACTCCTCGTTCAAGGACCTCATGGAGATCCGCCTGAAGTCCGGAGATCCCAAGTACGCCGGCGCCAACGACATCTACGGCTCCATGACCATCACCCGGATGATCAAGATCCTGAACCGCTACCTGCGTGACTGGACCGTCAGCCACCGCATCATCGAAAGACACTAGTCGTCCGCCATGCGTCAGGTCCGTTGGCTCCCTCTCGTCCTGCTGCTGGCCGCCGCGTGCGGCCGTCCCGCGGTCATGCCCATGGAGAAGGCCCCCGCGCGCGGGCAGAAGTTGGTCGTCTTCGCCCCCGTGGTGACCGGCTTCGCCGAGCGCGACGTCTCCACCGTCTCCGGTGCGCTGCTGGGCTCCATCCTCACGCACCTGGGGCCGGCAGGCCAGTCGTACAGGATCGGCTGGCGCAGCCTCGAGGCCGACTTCGGTGACTTCCCGGAGCGCGTCTTCAAGGCCGCCTACGAGGCCTACACGAACCGGACCCGCAAACTGAAGGACCTCGACATTTCCGAGCGGGACACCACGCTGTTCCGGGAGCTCGACGCCATCGGCCCGCGCCTGGGCGTCGCCTTCAAATCGCTGCACCTGCCCATCTGGTCGCCCACCCACCTGCTGGTGACCGGCGTCGAGCGCTTCGCCCCCGACTTTCTGTCCAACCGCCGTTTCCGCGTGTTCGCGTTCGTGGTGAACCGCGAGGACCATTCGCTGGCCTTCGGGATGGAACTCGACCTCGAGACGAGCGACAGCCTGTATCGCCAGGTGGAGAGCCTGCTGCGGGCGGGTCGGGCCATCGCCGGGCCGCTCTCGCCCTGGTTCCCCACCCGGCTCCCGCCGGTCGTGAAGGTGGTCGTCCCGGCCACCGAAGAGTCCAGTCCCCGGTCCGCGGGCAGCTCCACCGAGACCGAGGAAGCCCCCGAAGAATAACCATCCGCCCGGTCCGGGTGGATCGGGCCGGCATCACCCTCACCCTTTTCACGAGGTCATTCATGTCCAAGGAAAAACCCATCGTCGTCATCGCCCTGGGCGGCCACGCCTTCATGCGCCACGGCAAGCCCGCGACCATCGAGGAGCACGAACTGTGCGCCCGGAACATCTCCAACGTGCTCATGACGCTCATCGAGCGTGACTACAACGTCATCGTGACCCACGGCAACGGCCCCCAGGTGGGCGCGCTGCTGATCCAGAACGAACTGTCCGCCAAGGAGATCCCTCCCCAGCCCCTCGATGTGCTCGTGGCCATGACCGAGGGCAGCCTTGGCTACATCCTGCAGCAGTCGCTGCTCAACGAGCTGCGCCGCCGCAACGTGCAGCGCTACGTCGTCACCAAGATCACCCAAGTGGTCGTGGACGAGAACGACCCCGCCTTCTCCCGGCCCACCAAGCCCATCGGCCCGTTCCTGAGCGAGGAGGAAGCCCGCCGCCGCGAGAAAGAGATGGGCTGGAACGTGTTCGAGGACTCCGGGCGCGGCTGGCGTCGTCGCGTGGCGTCCCCGATGCCGTTGAAGGTCATCCAGCGGCACACCATCCGCGACGCGGCCATGGAGGGTCACATCGTCGTGGCCGTGGGCGGCGGCGGCATCCCGGTGATCCGCAAGGTGGACGAGAACGGGCACGCCCGCTACGAGGGCGTCGAGGCCGTCATCGACAAGGACCTCTCCTCGGCGTTGCTGGCCCGCCAGGTGGGCGCGGAGTTGTTCATCATCCTGACCGACGTCGAGAAGGTGTACATCAACTACCGCAAGGAGAACCAGATGGCGCTGGGCGCCTGCACGATGGACATGATCGAGGAGTTCCACAAACAGGGGCACTTCGGCGAGGGCTCCATGGGACCCAAGATCCAGGCCGTGCTGAACTTCCTGAAGGACGGCGGCAAGCGCGCGCTGATCACCTCCCCGGATCACCTCGAGGAGGCCCTGCGCGGCTCCAGCGGTACCCACTTCGTCGGTCACATCTAGTCCCCGCTCACCCGGAAGGGGCCCATGAAAACCCATCTCGTCCTGCGCATCGGAGAGGTCTTCCTCAAGGGCAGCAACCGCTACCTGTTCATGAACCAACTGGAGAAGAACATCCGCCGCGCCCTTCGGGAGCACGCCGGCGTGCGGCTGCAGAGCTTTCACGGACGTTACACCGTCACGTGCGAACCCGAGCGGCAGGCCGCAGTGATCGCCTCCCTGGGGCGGGTGTTCGGGTTGACCAGCCTCTCCCCGGCGGTGGTGGTGGAGCCGACCAAGGAGGCGTTCATTCGGACTGCGCTGGCCCTGGTCCAGGACCTCGAAAAACGGCCGGCCTCGTTCTGCGTGAAGGCCAAGCGCACCGACAAGCGCCTGCCGTTCACCTCCATCGAGCTCGAGCGCGACGTGGGCGAGGTGATCTACGAGACCTGCGCTCTCCCGGTGAGCCTGACCGCGCCCGAACTGGTCGTCGAGCTCCACGCGGGGCAGGATCTCTCCTTCGTGTGCGTCGCCCGACATCCGGCTCCCGGCGGACTGCCGGTGGGGGTCTCCGGCCGGCTCGAGGTGCTGCTCTCGGGGGGCATCGACTCCCCGGTGGCGGCCTGGATGATGCTCAAGCGCGGAGCCACCGTGAACGCGACCTCGTTCTACTCCCCGCCGTGGGTGGGCGAGGAGGCCCGCCAGAAGGTCGAGGCCCTGTGCCGTGCCCTGCGGCCCTGGGGCGGTCCCAACAAACTGCACATGGTGGCCTACGGCGAGGTACAAAAGCGCCTGCGCGAGTGTCGGCCGCACAAGCTCGCCACCGTGCTCTACCGCCGCATGATGATGCGCACCGCCGGGCTCATCGCCCAGGACAACAAGGCGCTGGCGCTGGTGACCGGCGAGAGCCTGGGCCAGGTGGCCAGCCAGACGCTGCACAACCTGGTGGCCATCGAACAGGCGAGCCCCCTGCCGGTGCTGCGTCCGCTCCTGGGCATGGACAAGTACGAGACCATCGCCCTGGCCCAGCGCATCGGCACTTACGAGACCTCGATCATCCCCTGCGCGGACTCGTGCACCCTGTTCGCCCCCGACAACCCCGAGACCCACGCCCACATGGACGAGGTTCTGCGCGCCGAGGAGGGCCTCGACCTGAAGACGATGGCCCTCGAGCTCGCCCGCGCCGCGGTCTGCGTGCGCTTCCAGGACGATCCGCTCCCCCCGTAGACCGGCGCTGTCAGTACTTCCTGCCCGAGACGATCTCGGCGATGTTGTAGTTCTCCGACGTCATCGAGTCCAGGCTGTTCAGGATGTCGATGTACTGGATGGCGACCTGCATCTCGCAGGACTTGTCGCGCAGCCGGTCGAAGTGGTCGCTCTTGGCGTCCTTGACCATCTTTTTGAGCCGCATGCTCCGGCTCAGGGCCCGCTCGGCATAGGCGGGGTTGACCTCGTCCCCCTTGAACAGGCTCAGGGACTCGGAGAAATAGGCGGTGTTCTCGTGGAGGATGACGCGCAGGGCCTCGGTGGCCGGTTCACTGAAGGCCAGGTGCCTGCGCGTCAGTTTGTCCAGGTTCTGGGTGATGCGCTCCGCGAAGTCGCTCATCTTCTCCAGGTTGTGGGCCAGCCCGATGTAGTTGCCGACGGTGGACGCATCCCGCAGGGTCAGGGACTGGGTGGAGAGCGTCAGCAGGAACTGGGTGATGGCGTACTGGTATTTGTCGATGCGCTCCTCGTTCTTGACCACGTCGTCGCAGAGGCGGTGGACCTCCTCGGCCGCGGCCCCGGGGAGCCGGTTCACCAGCTCCAGGCTACGGGCCACCTGCTCAGCCATGACGGAGAGCTCCTTGTGGGACTCCATGATCGCCATGGAGGGCGTGTGGATGAGGTTGTAGTCGATGTTGACGAAGTGCTCGGGGAGGATTTCCTCGCCGCCCGGGGCGCGGTCGGGGACGATGCGTGTGACCAGCCGGTCCAGGGTCCCGATCAAAGGCAGGAAGACGGCGAGGTTGACGAGGTTGAAGATCGTGTGTCCCATGGCAACGTGGACGGTCAGGTTGTCCGCCGGGGACGCTGGCGTCACGAGGTCGACGAGGGTGCGGAAGGGGTAGAAGACCACCAGCATCAGCGCGACCCCGAGCGCCTTGAACAGGGTCTGGGCCAGGGCGGCGCGCCGGGCGTTGACGGAGCCGCCGATGGAGGCGAGCAGGCCGGTGACCGTGGTGCCGATGTTGGAGCCCATGACGATGGCCAGGGCCCCCTCGTAGTTGACCAGGCCCTGACTGGCCAGCGCGATGACGATGCCGACCACCGCGCTGGAGGACTGCACGACGCCGGTCGTGAAGGTGCCCACCAGCACGCCCAGCAGCACGGAGGCGAAGGTGTGGCCGTCGATGGAGCGGAACAGGTCCAAAAATCCCTCGTGGGTCCGCAGCGGGGCGAAGCCGTGCTTCATCGCCTCCATCCCGAGGAAGAGGATGCCGAACCCGAACAGGACCTCCCCGGCGTACTGCCAGGTCTTGTTCCGACTGAAAAAGGTGATGAACACACCGATCGCGATGACGGGCATGGCGGCGGCGGCGATGTCCAGGGTGACGATCCAGCCCGTGACCGTGGTGCCCACAGCCGCGCCCAGCTCCACGCTGATGGCCTGGGCCACGGTCATCAGCGTGGCGTTGACGAAGCCGATGGTCATCACCGAGGTGGCGCTGGAGCTCTGGATGATGGCGGTGATGACGAAGCCGACGAAGACGCCGACGAAGCGGTTCACCGTCAGGATCTTCAGGATGCGCCGCAGCCGCTCGCCGGCCGCCTTCTGCATGCCCTCGCTCATGATCTTCATGCCCATGAGGAACAGCCCCAGGCCGCCAGCGACCTGAAACAGGACCATTTTCCAATCCATGCGATCTCCTGAACCCGGCACCTTGCGCCGGTGTCTTCATCCAATCGGTCATTGGTATGAAGGCTCCGGGCAGATGTCAAGAGAAGGATCTCCCGGGGCATCGTTTTGTTATCGAATTCTTGACTTCAATGAGGAAAAGTTGCAATTTTCGGCTACGAGAGGAGAGAGCAAATGAACCGGAAATACTTATTCTTCCCGATGATCCTTCTTGTCGCCGTCCTGGGGGTCGCCTGCGACGACGACGACAAAAAGACCACCAACAATGCAAACAACGTGAACAACGTCAACAACGTCAACAACCTGAACAATCTGAACAACGTCAACAACCTGAACAACGTGAACAACGTCAACAACGTGACGCCCGAGACCGTGGTGACCGTCTGCACGAAGGTGATGTCCTGCGGCGGCTGGGGTTGGGAAGATCAGGCCACCTGCGAGACCGGCTTCATCGACAACCCCGAGTACCAGACCGAGTGCGCCGACTCCGACGCCTATTTCCTGTGCATGCCCACCTGCATGGCCGAGGAGTGCACCGAGTTCGCCACCTGCGAAGACGACTGCTGGACCAACCACTGCATGGCGAAGTAACTGCAATCCGGAACACCGGACCTGCGCAATTTCATCTTCCTTTTCAAATCAGGGGATGCGGCTCTGGGGAGACCCCGGCACGTCTATTAACCGGGCCTTCGGCGTCCGGCAACAGACAGGAGAGATCGTTCTCCCCGCCCACCTCGTCCAACGGGATTCCGGCCGCCGCGAGGACCCCGGTGACCTCCCGCAACAAAGACACCAGCCTGCCCTTGAGCTCGAGTCCGCGCATGGACTCAGCTGGAGCCTCGTCGATCGGGTGCTGTCCCGGTGCCAGGAAGGCCGAGAGTTGGCCCACCGCCGACTCCAGCCGTCGTGAATCAGGGGCATGCCGAAAGACCCGGAGCTGGTCGTCCAGGTTTCGGACGAGGGGGAGGATCTCTGCCAGGTAGGTAAAAAGGCCGGAGGCGGTGTGAAGGACATGACCGGAGATGGAGAATGCCTGGAGATCGATCCGGGCGGCAGGGTTCAGGTGCGAGATCTGACGCAGGACCTCATGGAGATGCCGAATCAGATCCCGGGTCTCGGCGACGACGGCGGCCTCCTCCAGGCTGGACATGATCTGTCCTGCGTCACCGTTGGAGGCTTCCTGCGATTCTGCCCATTCCCGCCAAGCCTGCCTCACCGACTCGGTCCGTTCGTCCGTCCATCCCACCTTCAACAGGTTCTCTCGGTGGGCCTCCAATGTCTGGATGAACTTGTGTCCGATCCTGACGAGAGGAATGGGGCCGACGGCCTTGCCCAGTTCGACGAGCCTGACGTCCGGCATCCTCATCTCCTTCCGGTATCGCCCGGACCTGCGCTCATGAGCGTCCAGAGGGACGGTGGTCCGTTCCCCTTCCACGGGCATGAGCATCTTCCCTCAGAGAGTGGACAGACGCAAGTCTCACATGATGGTGGGCAGATTGGAGTTGACGGTGCGGGAGATGTTGATCTTCTGGGAGAAATAGCTGGAGTTCGGGGAGATGAACCCCAGGATGAAGGGTGATCCCTCGTCGATACCGGCCTGGAAACCCACTATGCGGCTGTTGTCGTAGTCCAGATCGACCCAGGCCACCTTGCCAAATCCGGGGGAGATCTTGTTGAGCATCTCGATGGCGTAGCACAACTCGGCGCCGATGCCGTCGAGACCGTCCGCCGGTATGCGGCCATAGTTGGCGATGATGAACCCCTGGGAGTCGATGACGAAGGAGGCGGCAGCGCCGGTGACCTGGTTGCACCACATGACGCACTGCTCCCAGGAGTCGAAGCGCTGGTTCTTCAACTCCGTCGCGGAGGTCGCGGGGTCGGTCGCCGAGGCTGGCTGTGGTTCGGAGACGGTGGTCTCTTCGGGGTTCAGGTACGGTTCGATCTGTTCTTTCTGGCCATCGGAAAAGGCCGGCAGATGGACAGGGACTTCCGAAAAACCCTCCACGAGGTTCAGGTCGAACGCCACGTATTCATGGCTTTCGGGGGATGGCCTGGGCACACCTGGTTCCATCTCCAGGCGCGCCAGACGACGGCTCAGATCGATGGCCAGGTCCAAATCAAACCAGGGTGCGTTGAGAGTAGTCATTCTGGCCTCCCGTCTTTCCATTGAGCTCCTCGATGCGACCTTCCAACTCCGCCGCGAGCGAGGAGAAGCGGTTCATCTCCTGGGTGCGACGTCCCCCGAGGAAGCTCAGCGGGATGCCCTTCTCGCTGGCTTCGATAAATTGGGCCGAGCGTGGTGTGAAGGCCTCCAGGACGCCGTCGAAGGATGTGGAGATGGTGTGATGGATCGCCCGTGACGCAGGGTTCGCCAGGTCGACCATGGTCGGCAACAAGCCAAGCAGCTTCAGGTTGGGGTTTTTGGTTTTCTGTACTCTATCGACGAGCGCCAGGGTCTGGCCGATCGAGCGCAAGGAGAGTGGTTCGGCCTGCAAGGCGACGACCGCGAAACTGGACGCCTCGAGAGCCGCCGTCGTCACCATGCCGAGCCCGGAGGGCGTGTCCAGGATGATCAAATCATACTGACTCAGGACGCCGAAGAGGGTGTTTGCCAGAGCCTTGGAGGAGTGGATGAGCCTCTCGTAGGAACATACGTCGAAAGGTGCCATGCGTCCCCGCGGCAGGATGTGCAGGTTCTCCAGTTTTGTCTGGACGATGACATTCTCGATGGGGACGCGCTTGAGCAAGTGCTCGACGAACCCCTCCCACTCCCTGTCTCCTCGTGCGAGGGAGAAGCCGATGGATCCCATTGGATCAAGATCGAAGAGGAGGGTCTTCTTGCCACGTTCGGCGAAAGCCACGGACAGGTTCAGTGCCGTGGTGGTCTTGCCGGTTCCACCCTTCGCGCTGACGAAAGAGATGATGCTGGCGCTCATGAGAGTACCTCTACGCCCGCCGTCAACGCAATGAAGTCATGCAGTCGCGGCATGGCAGAAACGATTTTGTGGCGGATCACGCCCAGTTTGCAATCCTTGTCGAACATCACACCAAGGAAAATGTGTCGGCGCGGATGCAGCATCTTGAGGACGCAGGCGCCGAGATCACTCTCCACATGGGTGTAATCCAGGGAGCCCATGTTGGCCTTGATGGATGCCATATATAGTGACTTGATCCAGAACAGGGGGAAGTTCAGGTTCTCGTGCTCCAGCCTCTCGTCCCAATGGGCATTGAGGACGTTGCCGTCGAAGTCGGCCAGCACGGAGTACCGGTAACCCGTCATCGTGGAGAAGTCGGAGAAGAGGTTCTCGACTCGCGTCTTCGCGCAGCGGATGTTCACGAAGGTGTAATCCTCCACGGAGGCCAGCATCTGCATCTCCTCCGTGTTCTCCACCTGGGAGAAATAATCCGGCAGGATCTCCTGGATCGCGAAGGTGAGATCTTCGTCCACCTTCATGTCACCGCCGCTGGTAAGGACGGACACATCAGGCATTTCCAGCAAGTTGATCAGCGCTGAGCGGACATGCAGTTTGATGAAAAATTTCAACTGTGTCCTGGTCAACAGGCCTGACTCCTCCAGAATGGCACCGAACTTCTTGGTCTTGGCGAGGGACAGGTACTGGCGCTCCACCTCCCGGAGTTGGGTCCGGTTGATCTGGCCCAGACGTTCCAGGAACGAGCCGAGGTGCTCGTTCTGGAATTTGCTGACAGCCCAAGCCACCTCACCGCCGCGCATGATGACGACCCCGATCTGATCCTCGTCTTTCAACACCCGGATCAATCCGGAGAAGCCGTGATCGGACGCCTCGATCAGAGTATCCAACATGGAGGTGTTCTGTGCGACGCTCTTGGACATGTTGATCACTTCCAGGTCTCCGGATGGTCCCACCTGGGCGCGCGCGGCCACGCGCCCAGGCGGACTGGTTCAATCACTTTTTGGTCACGACGAACTCACCGAACTCGTCGCCCACCTCGATGCCCTTGGTCTGCTCGCACACGAAGGTGCCGAGGCCGTCCGGGTACTTTGCTCCGAAGGCGAGATCAAAGAATGCGCCAGAGACGGCCTTGACCATGAAGCCCATCTTCTCGTTGGTGCTCTTGATGTCTTGCTCGTAATAGTCCTGCGCGCGGATGACCATGCGCTCGCTGTCCTTGATCTGAACGACGCCGGACTTGGCCCAGCCCCAGGCGGTGAAGACCGCGAAGGCGCCGCGCAGCACGTCCTTGGCCCCCTCGGTGACCATGGGCATGACGACGGACTGGAACTCGTCAGAGTTGATGATGCCCCAGCCGGTGTGGTAGCCGCACTCTTGGGCGCACTGGTACAGACCGGCGCGGACTTGGTCCTTTTTGTCGGCCGGCGCGGCGTTGAGCATCCGCTCGGCGAAGGTGTTCCAGAAGCTCGTCGGCAGGAAGTTCACCAGGACGTTGTAGCCCGGCATCAGGCCGTTCTCGTCGCCCCGGACTTCCAGTTCGACCAGCGCTTTCACGACTTTGTCTCTCATGACGGTCATGGCAGTTGCCTCCTTAATTGGCCTTCACGATGATCTTGCCCTCGGGTTCTCCCATGGCCAGACTCGCGGTTTCGTAGACATTGAAGGAACGCGCCGGACGGCCAAAGGCCGCGGCGAACATGGCGGCCAGGTAACCGCAGGTGAAGTGGTTGACGAACTTCGAGCTCTTGCCGAACTTCTGCACCCAGCCTTCGTCGACATGGGAGCGCAGGACCTTGACCTCGCCGCCGCCGTCGTTGCCGAAGACCTCCAGTTTGCCCAGCCCCAGCACCGAGTACATCTCGCGGCCGGTGTTCAGGCGCTCGCCGGAGCCGGAGATGTTGTGGGCCTTGAAATAGGCGTCGAGGAGCTCGCGAATGGCGTCCTCCGCGGACTCGCGCAGGATCTTCACACCACCCATGTCCTCCAGGGAATCGGCGAGCTTGGTGGTGAGGCTCATGTAATGATGGCAATGCATGACCATCGTGACGCCTTCGACGTGGTGCCGGTACGTGTTCTCGTCGAACTTGATCTCGAACGGGATTGACATGGCCTACCTCCTTAGAAGATTTCCTTCAGTTCATCGAACAGTTTGCTCGCCTTGTGCCGGATGATGCCCAACTTGGACGCGTCCGGGGTGATGATGGCGGCGATGGCGTCCCCCACCGGCTTGCACATGATCACCGCGCGACCGTACTCGATGAACAGGTCGTTGAACTTGTTCACGTTGAGCTCGGTGCCCATCTCCTCGATGCCGTTGATCGTGTTCGCGATGGCGGCGCCGAGGTCGTCGATGTTGACGCGGTTGGAACTGCCGGCGGCCTCGATGATGAACCCGTCTCGACCGGCGACCACCACGGCATCTACACCAGGGACTTTCAACAGATCACTCAAAATTTCGGTTGACTCTCTCATGATGTGTTCCTCTCTCCTTTCAGGGTTAGTGGGAGGTACAACAGGTGTTTCAGAATTCTCTACGACGGGGTCCTGCGACGAGGGAGACGGTGTCTTGGCTCCAGATGGGTCCTTCTCCCGGATGGCCCGCCAAGAGGCCGACCAGGAGTTGAGCCGGGGGGTGGGTCCGAACCCGTGCGGCAAGGTGGAGAGAACCTCCTTGAGGTTTTCCTTGGCCTCCGCTTTTTTCATCTCCGCAGTAGCCCGCCGTTGAGCTTGCTGCTTCAGGGTCGGTGGTTCCTCACAGAAGCCGTCGAACAATGAATCGTCATCGAGGGCGTCGAACAAACTCTCCTCGAAGCCGGCGGTGCCGCCCGTCTCGTCGGCCAGGCGGGCCGCTTCCATGATGGCGTGGTTGAGCGGCATCTCCACATTGGAACAAGGGCTGTGGACGTCCTGGGAGAAAAAGAACTGGCCGCTCTCCCAGCAAATGATGTGCGCGAGACCTTCCAACCCTGCGCGCTCCCCGGCGAGCACGCAATGCAGTTGGCCATTGGCAAAGTAAAGGCGCCCATCTTCGCCGGTATGGTCGTTGCGGAGCACCAACTCCCCGGTCTTTCCGCTCATCCCAATGAACTGGATCAGATCCGACACGTTGGTCAGGGAGATGCTGCCTGTCAGGACATCATGATGAGATGTACGGCTAGTCTCCATATATAATCTCCACACATATATGTGATATATGTTTTTTACCTGTATTGCGCCATAAATAATTCCTACTTCTGAAAGAAGGAATCAAGTACAGGAAATACTCATACCGCATCTTAGGTTCCTTTATCGGCAGAGACAGTTGAGGAGTCAAGTCGAAACCTTACTTTTTTTTTAATATTTATTTTATATTTATCCAAATATTTAATTGTTGAATTTATTTTAATGGTGATATTGTTCACGAATTCCTCTCAGCATCAGGTCATTCAGTCATTGACCGTCTGGGGGAGGGGAGGTCTATTAGTGTCTCCGTTATTTTTCAAAGAGACTAAAAATTCTACCGCCATCAAAATTTTCCAGTTTTACTTCAAAATGCTCATCTTTCACCCACGGTGTTTCGAACGCAAGCTGAGTCTGGTTTTCACTTATCGCAGCAAGGAGTTTTCCTTGCACCCCAAGCCCTGTCGTGTTTTCCTGCCACAGAAGAGGAGGCCAGTGATGATTTATTTAAACCACGCAGCCACCGCGCATCCCAGGCCCGCGCGGGTTCTGGAGGCCGTGGCACGTAGCCTGGAGTCGCCGCCCCAGGAACCGGGCCGGTCGGGGTTTCGGGACCCGCTGATGGACTGCCGGCGGGCCATCGCCACGTTGTACGGCCTGCCGGACCCACTGCGGGTGGTTCTGACCACCTCCGCGACGCTGGCCTGCAATCAGGTCATCTTCGGGCTGGCGCTGCCCCCGGGGTCCCACATGATCGCCTCCTGCCTGGAACACAACTCCGTGCTGCGGCCGTTGCGTCACCTCGTCGCCCACCACGGTTGCGAACTGACGGTCCTGGCTCCGGGGCCGGATGGGCGGCTCTCCGAAGACAGATTCGCAGAGGCGCTGCGGCCTGAGACCCGGTTGATCGCCTGTCTGCATGTCAGCAACGTCACCGGCGCCATCTTGCCCGTCGAGGCGATCGCCGCCGTCGCCGCAGAGCATGGGATCGGGCTACTGATCGACGACGCCCAGGGCGCCGGGGTAGTTCCCCTGGATGCCGGAAGGCTTCCAGGGCGCTGCTACGTGGTCGGTGCCGGACACAAGGGCTTGATGGGGCCTCCCGGGACAGGGTTTCTCCTGCTCCCGGAGGCGGACGGACTGCGTCCTTTTCTCCACGGCGGGACCGGCGTGCACAGCGACGAACCATTGCAGCCCAAACTGCTGCCGCATCGCCTGGAGGCGGGAACTCCCAACACCTGCGGCTTCGAGGGTCTGTGCGCGGGCGTCCTTCTGGTGATGGAGCGTCCATCGGGCGCTGCGGGTGCCCACCGTCAGGCGCTGTCCCGGCGGCTGCTGGAGAGGATGCCCGCGCCTTGGCGGGTGATCGACTCAGGCGTCGGGGACGACCTTCGTGGAGGCGTCGTCTCTCTGGTGCATCCGAAGAGGAGGCCTTCGGAGGTGGGTCTGGCACTGCAGGAGATCTTCGGGATCGAGACGCGCTGGGGTCTGCACTGTGCGCCGTTGGCCCACCGCCATCTGGGCACGCATCCGGCGGGGACCCTGCGGGTGAGCGTCGGTGAGACCAACAGCCCCGACGACATCGACAATCTGCTGACCGCGCTCGTGGCGATCGAGGGTCTCCCATGATCCGCGAATTCGTGCCCCTGGACGACTGTCTCGGCAGCACCCACACGGTGCGCGTGCATCTGGACGGGCCGTTGAACAGGCGCGGGATGGAGCGGCTCGCCGCTGGTGGGGTTCTGCAGTTTCATCCCCAGTTCCCCAAGCCTTTCTTTCGGATCGATCATCCGGCCGGCTTCATCGCCCAGGGCGTGCTCGGGAACGATCACTTCCGCATCACCTATCTGAAGGAAAACAAGCCGGGAGTCCTCCTCGCGCTGCGCGAGATCTTCCCCGGCACCACTGCCAACCTCCCGTCGCCACCTGCCGACCCTTCCATCTGAACCTCGAAGACCTTATCGGGATCCTCACCGGAGTTTTTGCAGCAGCTCGCGGGCCTCGGTCATGCCCGGGAACAACTTGACCAACTGTTGCAGCACGGGGCGCGCGTCGGCCGGTCGGCCGGCGGCGATCAACGCCTGGGCGAGCATCAGGCGGACGCGGCCGAGCCGGTCCTCGGGGTTCTCCTGGCGGTGGACCAACAGCAGGGGGAGCGCGTCGGCCCGCCGCCCGAGCGCGAACAGGGCGTCGGCCGCCGCCAGCGGGCCGTCCCCCTGGGCAAAAGGCGAGATGTCGAGCAACTGGAGGCCGAATTCGGCGGTCAGGTGATCGTCGCGCCGCTTGGCCCCCAGCTCGACGAGCTTGCGCACCACCCCCAGGTCCCCCTCGTTGCGCCGGGCCACGTCGCGCAGCATGCGGACGAACGGGCCTTCCTGGGAGGTGTCGCGGTAGTGCAGCGCCAGGCGCATGCGCACCTGGACGTTCTCGGGGTCGAAGGCGGCGGCCTTTTCCAGCATGCGGATCTCGTCGTCCCGCCGGTTGAGCATCTGGAAGATGAACGCGAGGTACTGGCGGAGCTCGAAGCCGTCGTGGCCGGCGGCGACCAGTCCCTCGAGCAGCTCCCGGGCGCGATCGGAGTTGCGCTCCTGCTGGGCCAAAAGCGCCTCGGTAAACCACACCCAGCGGTTCTTCGGGTCCAGGCGGCGGGCCTTGTCCATGACGAGCTTGAAGTCGTCCTGCTCCCCGGCGAGCAGGTGCACGAGCGCCATGCGGCCGAAGGCGTCCGCGGTGCCGGACTCCAGGTCCTTCACCAGCTTCTCGCGGTCGGCGAACTTGACCGAGGACGGGTGGAACTGGGCGTCGAAGCGGCCGAACATGGCGCCCAGGTAGGCGAAGAAGCGCCGGTCGAACTCGGCCGCGTCCTGCCCGGTGACCTGGCGGATCACCTCCGGGGTGGGCAGCTCCTTCGTGTAGAGCTCGAGCATCTTCCGGATCCCGGGCCAGCCGTGGTGCAGGTAGAGATACCGCACGACCCAGGTGGCGTGGATGTAGGCGGTGACCATCTCGAGCTCGTTCTTCGCGTGGGAGAACGCCTCGTTGAGGGTGGCGATGCCCCGCAGGGCGCGCTCCCGCAGCGCCATGTGGAGATCGCGGCTCATCTCGCGCTTCCACACGTAGCGGTGCCGGGCGGTCTCGAGCTCGGCGAGACCCTCGGTGAACCAGCGGGGGACGCGTCCCTGGGTCTGCTCGACGTGGAAGGTGTGGGCGAGCTCGTGGGCCAACACCATGGCCCAGTTGGCCCGGGCGGCCGAGGGGGAGAGCGCGACGATCACGCGGCCGAAGCACACACCCAGGATGCCGGTGTCCACCGGCTGCCCGGCGATGAGGGTGGTGAAATCGGCGGGGTTCTTGTAGAGCTCCACGTGGACCGGTGACGGCGGCGTGTAGCCGTAGGCTTTCCGGTAACGTTCGTAGGCGGCCTCCATCACCGGCGGCACGAGCACGGAGAGCACCGGCCACTCGTCTTTGGGTGCACGGTACAGGAACGGCCCCTTGCGCACGCTGACGTAGTTCGGGAAGACGAGGTTGGTGTACAGGTAGGTGACGTTGTTCGCCATCACGTGCTCGGCGTCGGCCTGGGCCGCCCGGCGCAGATGGTACACGCCGTCCCCCTCGTTGCCCACGCGCAGCAGCGAGACGCCCAGCCAGGCCGAGAGCGCGGGGTTGTCCGGCTCGAGCGCGAGGCCCTTCTGGAACAGGTCCACCGCCAGGGGGTACCGATGGTGCCGGTTCAGGATACGCCCGGTCTCCATGTAGAACTCCAGGTTGCGCGGGTGCTCCTTGCGGACGCGGGCGAGGATCCCGGCGAACTCGTCGTCGCGACCGTGGAGGAGCGCGATGGACGCGCGATAGGCCAGCGTGAGGGGATGGTCCTTGAATGCTGCGTCGGCGGCGGCCAGGTGGCCCAGGGCCTCGGGGTAGCGCAGGTCCTGGATCTCGATCTTGGCGAGCAACTGGTGAGCGGAAAAGGCCCGCGGGTCGTGTACGATGGCGCGCTTCGCGTGGGCCACGGCCTCGCCGGAGGTCTCCGCGTAGGGGTTCTCGAGGAGCGCGCGGGCGGCGGCGACCAGCGTGGGGGCGTGCCAGCCGGCCGCGGTGACGGCGCGCCCCAGGCGGCGGAGCGCGCGGGCGTAGTACTCCCGGACACGGTCGTACTCGCCGCCGGCCAGTTGGCCCGGGACGAACGTCGGGAAGTCGGCGTCGAGCTTGTCGAAGGCCTCCTCGGCGGACTCCCAGTCGCGCTTCTGCACGGCGGCGGAGCCCGCGGCCCAGAGCTCCCACTCGGTTTTTCCGATGAAGCCCCGCTGGTAGTCGTCCACGATCCGGTCGACGTGCCCCATGGCGTCGTCCACCTTGCCCAGGTACAGTTGCAGTTCGGCCAGCAACAGCCGGCGCACGGGCGCGGCGTCCTTCGCGGTGAACGACTTCGACAGCAGGGCGGCAGCCTCCTCGAGCTTCACCGCGCGGCGCAGTTGCTCGGCCGCGATCGCGGTGGTGAGGAATCTCGTCTTCGGGGCGACCTTGGTCAGGCAGCCGGTCGTGTCCTGGCCGCCGGTGGCGAGCAGCCAGGCGGCCTCCGCCGAGGTGGGACAGGCCTGCCGCGCGGCCTGGAGCTGGGCCTGGGGTTGCGCGGGGTTGGAGGTGACGACCAGGGTGAGCGAGAAGAGCAGGGAGGTCCACATGCGGGCAGTGTACCCGGAAACCCCCCGCGGTTCAATGCACGGTGGACGCCCGGGGCGGACCATGATAATGATCGCCCGCCGCGACCCGGCAGGACGAACCATGGATGCCGCCCGCTTCTTTCCCGAACTGGTCCCCGCCACCGACGTGGTGGTCCTCGACTTCGAGACCACCGGTCTGGCGGCCGCCCGGACCGACCGGGCCATCGAGATCGGCGCGGTGCGCGTCGTCGGTGGGCGTCTCGGAGAGCGGTTTTCGGAGTTGATGAACCCCGGGTTCCCGGTGTCCTCGTTCATCACCGGGTTCACCGGCATCACCAACGCCATGCTGGCCGCGGCCCCGCCCTGCGAGGAGGTCATGGTCCGCTTCGCCGATTTCCTCGGCGACTCCTGTGTGGTGGCCCACAACGCCAGCTTCGACATGTCCTTCCTCGAGGCCGAGTTGCGGCGCGTCGGGCGCTGGCACGACCCGCCCGTGGCCTGCACCATGAAGCTCGCTCGCCGTCTGATCACCGACTCGTGCAATCATCGCCTGGGGACCCTGGTCGCCCACTGCTGCCTCGAGAACGACGGGACCTTCCACCGGGCGCTCGCCGATGCGGACATGACCGCCCGCCTGTGGCTGCACCTGCTGGGCATCCTCAAGCGGGAGCACGACGTGGATCCGTTGACGTTTTCCTTCCTGCAGGAGTTGATGACGGTGAAGCGGGAGCGTGTGGGCGCCTTTCTGAAGGAACAAAAGGAAGCGATCTTCGCCCGGGAGGCGGGACCGGGGACGGACCTCGGTAGGGAGCGGATCACGCCTCCGGAGCGGCCGGCGGGGGAAGCGGAGCCTGGGCCGGAGCGCTGAGCGTCTCCTCGGTCAGAGGCATGAACGTGGCGCCGTAAGTCAGGATCGTGGCGAACACTGCCAGATAGAACGAATAACTGAAGCCGAAATCTGGTGCGGCACCACGCCGCATCGCCTCCTTGAACACGAACAACATGGCGACGCCGCCGAGTACGAACAGCATGCTCAGGATGGCGGCTGCGACCTTGGTGCCCAGGATCGCGCCGTTGTTCTTCATGCGGCTGCGATGCATGAACAGCACCAGGCCGGCCAGGCCCGCGGCGAAGGCGGCCAGACAGCCTACCGTGGTCATTGCGTAGCCCATCAACTTCAACTCGTCCTTCTTGATCTTGGAGGTCTCGCACTCACCCTTGTGGCAGGCCTTCGCGGACAGGAAGCCGAAGCTCACCGAGCTCCCGCGCTTGTTGGACATGGAGAGCCAGCCCGTGGTGAAGGTTGCGGCCAGGAACAGGACTGCGGCCAGGGCGAAGATTCCAGCGGCGATCAGGGGTTTCTGCATGGGATACTCCTTGGTTGAAAGTGGGAAGACCATCTTCCGGTGAAACGAAGTCTAGCACGTCAAGCGGAACAACACAATGCGGGCGGAGCGCCGCTGGGCGGTCAATGGCAGCCGTGGTGGCCGCCGCAGGCGCCCTGCAGCGACATGACCTCCAGATCGCCGGCCTCGACCGCGTCGATCACCTCGGCCACGGTCCCGCCGATGGAGCGGTAGACCGTGATGCCGGCGGCCTGCAGTTTGCCCAGGGCGCCGGCGCCGATGCCGCCCACCACCACCGCGTCGAAAGCGTGGCCGGAGAGGGCCGCCAACGGCTGGCACATGCCGTGGGCGTGATGGGAATTGGCGTTGCCGATGGCCCGGGCCGTGCGCGCCTTCGTGTCGGCGAGCAGGAACGCCGGGGCGGAGCCGAAGTGGGCGGATACCGGACTTTCGAGGCCGCGGTCATCCATGACGGGAATGCAGATGATCATGATTCTTCTCCTTGGGGTGCGGGGTGAAAGGGGCAGCCGGGGCCGCCCGGTGCGGATCTGTGGCGCCGTCGACGGCAGCCGCAGCCGCGGGGTTGTTCATAGGTCTCGATGGGGGCGTCATCGACGATCACCAGGCCGCGGCGCTGCACCAGCGCCTCCCCCACCGTGCGGCGAGCCGCCTCGAGGATGCGGGCGAAGGTGGCCCGCGACACGCCCATCTGCTCGGCCGCGCGGTCCTGGTAGTAGCCCAGCACGTCGGCGAGGCGGAGGGCCTCCAGGCCGTCCCGGGTGAGCGGCAGGGGGTCGGCTTCGGAGGGTGGGTCCGGCAG
Organism: uncultured Pseudomonadota bacterium; assembly: GCA_938004375.1. Lineage (GTDB taxonomy): Bacteria > Myxococcota_A > Polyangia > HGW-17 > HGW-17 > HGW-17. Next base: position 9,834 of record CALKWH010000148.1, on the reverse strand, counting down.
GAATCGGGCGACTGCGTCGGTGTGCAGCACCCGGCGGCACACGGGGGGTCTGGGCATGGGCAACTCCAGGGGAGCTACGGCTCCGGTGGGTAATATTGAGCATATTCTCAAAACTTGCAAGCGGTTATTTCCGGCCCGCGGGACCCGGCACAACTCGGGCAGTTCGGTTGCGCGCACTTGACAGGCGGCGCCGGCCGGTGTTTGGTGAGGCGGGCACACCGTGAGTGGCGCGGGAGGTTGATGCGATGGACAGCAGGGTTCATTTTTATCAGTTTGCCCAGGTGGGGATGCTCTCGGCCTGCGCGATGGTCGCCATCCGCTGGATCTGGCTCTCGACCCGGCTCTCGAACATCGAGGCCTTCATGGCCCAGGTCGTCAAGCTCGTGCAGGCGAACAACGTCGACCGGGCCTTGAAACTGACCCACGCGGTCGCCAACGAACCCGTGGCCCTGGGCACCGGGGCCGTGCTCCGGGCCTGGTCCGCCGGGCGGCGCATGAACGAGACCGAGGTGATCGACACGTTCAACGGCGCCCTCTTTGGCCGCAGTGTCCGGGCGGCTCTTGGCCGCTTCCGGGCGCTCAAGACCCTCTCCTTCGTCCTGGTCTCCGGGGCGGTCGCCCTGCGGCTCTACGCCTTCCCCGTCTTCGGAATCGAACTGTTCTGGATCGCGGTCGGGGCCTGGGTCCTGATGTTCGTCTCCTCGGCCTTCAAGGCCAACCGGCTGGAGCACGACACGTACGAGGCGGTGGGGAAGCTCATGCAACTGGTGGCCGAGCCTGACGCCGCGGATTCGGGGGTCGACACCGGGGAAGGGGACCAGGCCCGCGGCGAGGGGCATCTGGCCATCCGGGAGGCCTGGGAGGACGCAGACAACCGTACCGGCGAGCTCACCGAGGCCGGCGTGGAGGCCCTGCTGCTGGCAGTCTTCCGGAAAGAGCAGGGCATCGACCTGGGTTCGGACGAGATGGCCCTGAAGCGGATCCGCGACGCGGCGCAAAAGGTGGTCGTCGAACTGAGGTCCATGCAGGAGACCCAGGTCAACCTGCCGTTCATCACCGCCACCGCGGAGCGTGGACCTTTGCACCTGGAGACGACCGTGAACCGGAAGAAGGCCCTGGTGTTCTCCCGGCGGAATCAGGAAGACAAAGGTGCACAGTCTCTGTCTCCGACCCCATCTCTGGCTCCGTCTCCGTTCTCGTTCCTGGCACCGTCTCCGTCTCTGGCACCGGCCCCGTCGGCAGAGCCTTCGCTGTCATCGCCGCTGTCGCTGTCGCCGTCCGCCGAGCCGTCCGCCGCCCCGCCCACAACCCCCACCGCGCCTTCCGGCAAGGCCGTCGTGTGCCGCAACTGCGCGACGCCGATTCCCGTGGAACCCGGGGTCCTCGCCCAGATCGAGGGCGAGTTCGACCTGTGGACGAAGGTCAAGACCCGCTGTCCCCAGTGCGGCGGCTCGTTCTTCGAGTTGAAAAAATAAATCACGGCAGGATCAGCAGGGGGTCTCCGAAGTACAGGTGCATGCTGTAGTCGCGGTCGAACAGGGCCTCGATGGCCGACGTGCCCGGGGTGAGCCCCAGAAAGCGCGTGAACTCGGTGTTCTCATGGTTCGACCACTGGATCAGGGAGATCTGCGCGTAGCCGGTGACCGCCTGGGCCTCGCCAAAGAACAGGTAGGTGCCGGCCAGGAAGGACGCGCTCGCGGCCAGATCCGCCGTGGAGCACGCCTGCAGTTCATAGACCAGCGCGGAGAAGGCGTGATCGTATACGTACTGCGAGGTGACGTCGAAGTAGTGCAGCTCCGGCGCGCCGTGGGTGCTGATGTAACTGTACAGCACTTCCCCGCTCTCCAGCGCGTCGGAGTAGAGCGTATGGAAGGCCGCACGTTGTTCGGGGAAGGTTCCCCAGTGGCCGTCCACGGGGATCCCGTTCCCGTCGGCGAACCCGGCCTCGGCAACGTGGACCCGGCAGGTCCCGGCGGCACAGGCCAGGGGTGGCAGCCCGGCGGCGAACGTGTCCCGGATGGTCTCGACCGGGAGGCTTCGCCCGCGGATCATCAGGCTGAAGTAGTAGCAGCGGTCGTCCCCGATCTTTCGGAACTCCAGTTGGTCCGGGAACCAGGTGGTCAGGACCCAGGTCTCGAGCTCGTCGATCTGCTCGGTGCCCTGGGCCATCAGGCAGCCCGAGGAGCCGGCGGGCTCGAAGTCCTCGCCCTGCTGGTGCACCATGACGTAGTACGTGCCGGAGAAACCCTCGAGCTCGGGGCGGCTGTTGGGACCGAGGAAGATCGTGTCCCCGGAGGAGAAGACGCCCGTGGCGTCGATGCGCGGGGCCAGTCGCGAGGTGAACCCGAAGGTGTCCGCGTAGAGCAGGGTCCGGGCCGCGGGCGGGTTCGTCGCAAGCCCGTGGTTGCGGTCGAAGAAGTCCCTGAGCTGCCCCGCCTCGTCCCCCCAGCCCGCCACCGGCACCAGGGCGGCGCCCCACAGGTCGGCCTCGTAGCTGTCGCCGCGCCCCATCCCGAGGGTGACTCCCTCGGCCTCGACGAACCCGCCGGACTGGGGGTCGAAGGCCTCGTACCAGTCTCCGGTGATGGCGACGAGGGGATAGATGCTCGCCTTGTACTGCGAGGGGCTCACCGAGAAGATCAGTTCGTCCCGCCAGATCAGCGGCAGCGAACCGGCGATCACCCAGACGCCCTCCAGGCGCGGCAGCGCAGCGGCCAGGTCCCGGATCGTGTTACGGACCTCGAGCCAGTTGCGCTTGAGCTCGCCACCGCGGTCCTCCATGGACACGATGGCGCCGGGGTCTGGTTCGAGGACGAGCTCGTGGAACTCGTGGGTGGGGTGGTCGGCGCGGTAGCGGTCCAGCCGGGTGCGCAGCCCGGGATCGTCTCCGAAGCGCTTCTCGAGCACCACGATGACCGCCGGGCGCTGGCCGGGACAGTCGAGATCCCCCTGCGGGGCGCAGCCCTCGGGGCAGCAGCCGTCAAGCGAGGCGCAGTCCCCGGCGGTCTTCGGCGTGAACACGCAGGTGGAGTCGCAGGTGGCCGCGCTCCCCTCGAGGGTGTCGGTCGTGCAGGGATCGTGGTCGTCGCAGGTGTCCGGGCAGTCGCCGTCGCAGCGTTCGCCGTCCTCGACCACGCCGTCGCCGCACACCGGCGCTGGGGTCTCCCTTTTCCCGGGTTCGTCGCAGGCGATGAAAAGTAATAAAGAAATAATTAACAGGATGGGATGGATTCGCATGGGGATCTCCTGGTCCGGGCGGCCACAAGGAGCAACAGTTCGGGCCGGTTGTCAATCCTGATTCGAACCAGGTGGACATAATCGGGGCCCTGACCCCGTCCCGCATTTCAGCTTGCTTTTGGACGGCCGATCGGTATCTTTCGAACCTTAAGTTTTTTCGTTCACCCCATCTAGAAAGGATAGGATCGAAAATGTTTGTACTCAGAAGCAAGATTATCCCGCCGTTTTCCGCCCTCCTGCTCCTCGCGCCGCTCGCCTGCGGCAAGAAGGACGGCAAGAAGGACGAGGCCAAGCCCGCCGAGATGGCCGCCGGCATGGACGGTGACATGGGCGCGATGGAGCCCGCCATGGGCGCCGACGACGCCGCGATGAAGGTCGCCGACAAGGTCGACGACAAGGTCAAGGACGTCAAGAACCTGACCGACCCGAACAAGGAGCTCACCGCCGAGGAGTACAAGAAGCTGCTGCTCGATCACGCCTCCTGCGAGATCAAGAACGACGAGATCGACTACGAGTGCCCGGCCGTGAAGGCCCTGCGCGAGGCCATGTCCGGCGGCCGCAAGATCGCCGACCTCACCGGCGGCGGGGACGCCCTGGGCAAGGAACTGCTGGGCCACGCCGCCCCGGCCGTGCGCATCAAGGCCGCCGGCCTGATGAGCTCCTTCCTCGGCACCAAGGGTTCGAGCCAGGACATGATCGTCGAGGCCGCCAAGACCGAGAAGCACCCCGCCGTGCTGCGCGCCCTGATCCGCACCGTGGCCAACGACGGCGCCCGGAACCCCAAGGTCGCCGAGATGCTGCTGGCCGCCGCCAACCACGAGTCCCCGGTCGTGCGCAAGTCCGCCGTGTACGCCCTGAGCTCCACCTGGAACCGCGAGATGAAGGGCGGCCCCGAGAAGCTCATCGAGCTCATGGAGAAGGACGCCGACATGGACGTGCGCGCGGCCGCCTGCGAGTACGCCGGCCACCTCGGCGACGACAAGTTCATGCCCTCGTACACCAAGTTCACCGCCGACAAGGAAGAGAAGCTGCGCTCCGCCTGCATGAAGGGCCTCGTCTACATGTGGTGGTCCTACCCGTTCCACGAGAACGCCTCCGAGAAGGCCTACAAACTGACCATCAAGCTGCTCAAGGCCAAGCCCCGCACCAAGGACACCCCGTACTGGACCATCCCCGGCATGTTCCGCAGCAAGAACAAGGACAAGTTCCCCGCGTGGCAGGCGAAGGCCAAGTGGTTCAAGCAGGCCGAGCTCAACGCCGTGCTGACCGACATCATCAAGGATCCCAACGCGAACTGGCTGGGCCGCAACGGCGCCATCGACTCCCTCGTCGAGAACGGCGCGACCAAGGCCGACCTCGAGAAGATCCGCAAGTCCTTCACCGGCGAGCCCAAGGGTGACGACGTCCACATCGTCGGCAACCTGGACAAGGCCATCGCCAAGATGTAGCCGATCTTCCCCGGTTTTCGCCCCGACCTCCCGCTCCCGATCCAAAAATCAACAACTCCGGGCGTCAGCCGTGCTAGGCTGCGGTCCGGGAGGAACCGATGCCGTCGCCGACCGTGATCACACCCGCCGAGCTGGCCGCATACGAGCCCATGATCGGCGCCATCGCCCGTCGCATGATCCGCGACCGGGAGCGGGCGCGGGACGCGGCCCAGGACGCCTGGGTGGCAGTCGTCGCCGGCCTGGGGACGTTCCGCGGCGAGTGCCGCCTCTCCACGTGGGTCTACACGGTCGCCTCCCGGGAGATCCTGCGCACCGCCCGCGACGAGCGCGTCTACTCCACCCGCTTCCTGTCGGACTATTTCCACGGCCCGGAGCGGGAGCTCCCCGGCGAGGGCGGCGTGGAGAAGGAGGCGTGGGTCCGATCCATGTGCGACGCCTGCCTCACGGGTATGCTGCACTGCCTGGACAACCGCCAGCGCCTGGCCTACGTCCTGCGCGACCTGGCGGACCTGGACTACGACGAGGTGGCCGCCATCCTCGAGGACAGCCCGGAGACCGTGCGGCAGCAGGTCAGCCGGGCACGGCGGCGGCTCAACCACTTCCTGCGGGGGGAGTGCGCGCTCGTGAACCCCCAGGCGCCCTGCCGCTGCCGCATGCGCTCCCACGTGGAGGCCGTGGATCTGCCCGCCGAGTACCGCAGGCTGTACGCCACCCTGGGCCGGGCCAACGTCTGGCGGGCCTCCTGGGCGCTCTCGCCCGGTGACGATCACTGGCGTCCCCTCCAGAAAAAATAGAAAAAACGATCGCAGATCGTCACGGGACGGTCCGACCGGACTCCCATGGGGACGAGGGATGCCGTGCGCGTCCCCGGGAGGTTGCAATGAACATAGAACAAAATTTAACGATTCTGCAGACCGCCTACGCCGCCGCCCTGGTGGACGCGGTGAGCCGCTTCGACGAGGCGGGCGTCCTCCAGGAGGTGGTCGAGCGAAGGCGTCGTCACCGCGGTGGGGCCCAGGCGTGCCGGTTTTTCGGCGTGACCACGCCCCGGGAGGTCTTCACCCGGCTCACCGAGCTTTTCGGGTGTGCGGCCTGGGAGTTGGAGGAGGAGGACGACGGTTTCACCGCCGTGACGAAGGGTTGCCGGATGCACCATTTGGCCGCGCGGACGGGCGCGCCGTCGCCGTGCGAGTTGTACTGCCTGGAGCCCATGCGGGACCTGCTCGGGGCGCTGGCCCCCGGGGCGCGGTTCGAGGTGGAAGAGACCCTGGCTGCTGGGGACTGCTGCCGGGTGCGCGTGCGGCTGTCCTGAGGGGCCCCGTCAGCGGTCGCCGGGAGGGGAAACGGGCAGGAGGAGCGTGGCGATCCAGCCGGGGAGGGTCCAGACGAGGACGATCAGCGCCAGGGCGATGGAGACGCGGCACACCAGGCCGGCCAAAAAGGCGTCCTGTCTCTCGGCCGCGGGCAGCGCGGCGGCCGACACGATGAGCGAGAGCACGGCGCTGGCGCAGACCGCGGAGAGCAGTTGGAAGGCTGCGCTCCGGCGGGGGTGCTGACGCAGGGAGAGAAACCAGGCGAAGCAGGCGGCGGCGACGACCAGCGGGCTCACCACCATCACGGGGGGCAGGGTCTTCATCCTGGCATCGTGAGCCTCGAGGACTGAGCCGACCAGGAACAGGACGCCCAGGCCGATCACCGACGAGGCGGGCAGCGCGGCCGCCAGAAACGGTCCCCACGGCCAGGGGTCCCGTTCAGACCGGAAGGACAGGCCGGCCACCAGGAGGAACTGCGGAAGGAAGAAGGCCGGCGCGAGCCAGAAGGTGTCCCGATCCGCGAGGGTCGAGAGGCTCCAGGCGGCGAAAAACAGCAGGATCCACAGGGCGACCGCCAGACGCGGCAGGATGGGAGGGATTCGCATGGACTCGATGATCCATGCGGACCGCCGGGAAGTCAATCCCGGCGTCGACCGCGGCCCAGGGAGGCCCACACGCCCAGGGCGCAGAGGCCGGCGAACAGGACGAACAGGACGCGGGCGGCGTCCAGGAAGGCGCCGTGGTCCACCGTCTCCACCGGCGCGTCCCCGAGGAACAACTGGAGCACGAGGGTGGCGACCCCCATGCTCAGCAGTTGGCCGGTCAGGCGCATGGTGCCTACGGTGCCCGAGGCGAGGCCCAGGTGCCGCTTCTCGACGGCGCCCATGATGGAATTGGTGTTGGGCGACGAGAACAGGCCGAAGCCCAGCCCCAGCACGCCCAGCGCGGTCAGCAGGAAGGGCGTGGACGTGTCCTCCCGCAAAAAGGCCAGCAGCACGAGGCCGACGGCTGAGACGGCCATCCCCGCGGAGGTGAGCCAGCGCGGGTCCACGCGGTCCGACCAGCGCCCCGAGCGCGAGGCGACCACGGCCATGACCACGGGCTGGGCGATCAGGATGAAGCCGGCGTCCCGCGGCGTCATCCCCAGCACGACCTGCAGGTACAGGCTCAAGAGGAAGGTGACGGCGAAGGTGCTCGCGTAGTTGATCAGGGCGGCGAGGTTGCCCAGGGCGAACAGCCGGTTGTCGCGCAACAGGCGCACCTCGAAGACGGGCGTTTCGGTGGCCAGCTCGACGCGCACGAACGCCACGAGCCCCGCGAGCCCGGCCAGCGTCAGGCCGATGGCGGTACCGGCGGGCAGGTGGGCGAAGCCGTACATGAACGCGCTCATGGCCGGCACGTACAACCAGGCGCCCCGGTGGTCGAACCGCTCTCCGCGCGCCTCCGCCCACTCGGTGCGGATCCCGAGTCGGGCGAAGAGGGCGACCCCCAGGCTGACGACGGCCGGCACCACGAACAGCGACCGCCAGCCGAGCCCGGAGATGAGCAGCCCGCCGAGCACGGGGGACAGCGCAAGGCCGCTGTACACGGCCGTGACGGACCAGCCGATGGCCCGGCCGCGGTCGTGGGGTGGGTACACCTCGGTGACCATGGCCATCCCGGTGGAGAAGATCATGGCGCTGCCGAGCCCCTGACCCACACGAAGGACGATCAAAGCGGCCGCCGTGGGTGCCAGCGCGCCGAGCGCCGAGGTCCCGGCCAGCACCACGTTCCCCCACAGGAAGATCCGCCGGCGCCCCAGGATGTCGGCGAGCTTGCCCAGGGGCACCAGGAGCACGGCTGACGCGAGCAGGTAGGACATGGCGATCCAGCTCATCGCCACCGTCCCCAGGCCGAACTCCCCGGCCATCTCCGGCAGCGCCAGGTTCACCGCCGCCCCGATGAAGGGCGTGAAGAAGGACGAGATCATGACCAGGGCCAGGACGACGGCGGGGTCGGTCGCGGAGGGTGGTTTGACCGTGGGCGCCGAGGAGTTCATGGCTCAAGCAGGATGACCGGCGTGGCGGTGAGCTCGACGGGCTCCCCGGGGGCGTAGGCCCTCTGGGCTTCCGGACGGACGGCGTGGTCCCAGAAGAAGGCATCCAAGGCTTGACCCTCGGTGATGGTGACGGTGGTGGTCGCGTCCTCCCCGGCGTCGCCGACCGCCCAGAGTACGAAGCCGCGCTGCCCGGCGAGCTCGACGACGACCCCGTCGAAGCCCTCCCCGGTCACCTCCCGGTCCAGGGGAGAGAAGGACACCGCGTCCCCGAGAAGCGTGGCGACGGTGGCGTGGGCGACGCCGGACTCGGTGGGCACGGCGTCGGCCGGGTCCTCGAGCCCGAGGGTGTCCAGGTAGAGCCCCATGACATCGAAGGCGTCGCCGGGGCTCTGAACGGGCGCCGTGTCGGTGAGCAGGAACCAGTCCACCCCGGAGACCCCGGCGGCGGCGGCCAGAACCACCAGCTTCATCAGGTAATTCCGGGCATACGCCGCGCCCCCCGGGGAGTCCCCCACCGCGACATGCGGCGCCCCGGACTCGGTCACGATGACCGCCTTCGGTCCGACTTCTCGGGCCGCGAGCACGGCGAGGTGCTCCTCGAGGTGCTCGAGGAAGCCGGCGGCGCCCCGATCCGAATTTCCACCGCCGAAGATGGGATAGTAGTGGATGGCGTGGACGTCAAACCAGTGGCCGCCCCGGTGGGGATAGGCCACGGTGACCGAACCGTCGGCCGGGTTGTCGGTGTAACGCAAAAGGGCGTCCACGAAGGCGGGATAGCCGAGCCCGCCGGTGGCCACCAGGGCGCCCGGATCCACCGCCCGGATCACCTCTGCGCTCACCCGCAGCAGCCGGACGTACTCGAAGATGTTTCCGTGGAACCTCGGGAGCTGGTCCGCCGTGGGCGGCTCCTCCCACCAGCCGAGGGTGTCGCGCCAGTCGGCGACCCAGTCGGGCTCGTTCCAGATCTCCCAGAGGTCGATGATTTCATGATAGGTGCTGACCGTCTCGAACACGTGGCGGGCCCAGCAGTTGGCGGGGTTGACCACGCCCTCGGAGCTCCAGATCGGCTCGTAGAGCCCGGAGGGCAGGTAGTGGGCCAACTCCCAGTCCGGGGTCCCGGCGGGCGCCGTGGAGCACGCGGCCGACGGGCGGGTCAGGAAGGCGACCAGGTGGCGATTCATGCCGTGGTCCCGATAGTACTGGATGTCGGACGACTCGACGCCGTACCCCCAGGTCTCCAGGTGCGTCATGGGCAGGCTGATCCGCGCGCTGTTGACCCCGACGCGGATGGCCAGGTCCGAGGTCTGACGGTCGGTCCAGGCGGCGTTGCGGTGGCCCAGGTTGATGCCCAGGCGCAGGCCCGGCAGGGTCTGAAGGGCGAACCCGCCGTTGTTGACGTTGTTGACGTTGTTCGCGTTGTTCGCGTTGTTCAGGGCCTGGCACCCGGGGAAGTCGTCGCAGGCCGGATCCAGGCAGTCGACGAGGCCATCACCGTCATCGTCACGGCCATTGCCGCAGTCCTCGAGGCGGGGGGACTTCGACCCGGAATCGCAGCCGGAGAGAATGAGCACCAGGGATAGAATGGAGACGAGGCGCATGGAGACCTCCGTCCCGGGCCCGCGGTTCCACCGGGGGTTGCAGGACGGGAGCGAGAATACCACAACCCCGTATGACGCTGAAATACGTCGTTGATCATTCCCCGGAAATCTGGCCAGAATGGTGCGCCGCGGGCCCACCGCGACGAAAGAGGTCATAGATCGGAAGAGCACACGTCTGAACTCCAGTCACCGAATACGAT
>CALKWH010000147.1 GCA_938004375.1 uncultured Pseudomonadota bacterium | reverse complement strand
TGGAGTTGAACCTGCAGAAGGGCGAGAAGGAACGCCGCCTGCAGATGCTGTTCAAGGCGATCACTTTTAAGCGGGAGTAGCGGTTCAAAGACGCTTCCCCCCGAAGCCTCGACCGTCACCGACAATCAAGCGTCACCGACTTGTGGAGCGACGATTTCTCGCGTACATTGGCGGCATGACGAACAATCGAATCTCTGCCTCTCCTGGAAGCCATTGCTCCAGTCCACACAACGGATTTCAGGGAGTCCGTAAGGCGGTCCGACTGCTGGCTTGTCTTACCGTCGGGCTCCTGGCCTGCTCGCCCGCGAGCGTCACCGACGATCTGACGAGCCCGCTGGATTTCCAGTTGCCCGACGGCGTCGAAATGCACTTGTCGGTCGCGGAGACCGTGGACGGCCGCCTCGAGGGACAGGGCGTCATTTCCGGTAAGCGCCTGACCCCCGGACCTTTCCCGGGCACCGGTGATACGGTCGCCCGGTTCGACATGAGCATGACCTGGGAGCCCGTCAACGGAAAGAGACTGCAGACCGGCAGCATCGGCTACCAGCGGATCGACGCGTCCGCCGAGGTGACCCTGGGGCTGCGGATCACGGAGGTCAACGGCCGCCCGGATGACGATCTGGAGCTCACGGAGCCTCCGTATGTCGATCTCCAGGCGCCTCTGACGCTCGGCAGCAGCTGGGAGTTCCGGTCCCCGCGCCACATCAGCCGCCCGAAGCCTCAGCGGACGATGTTCCATTTCCGCTTGACGGTGCAGGCGAAGGAGCTCACCGTGGTGGTGCCAGCCGGACGCTTCGAGCGATGCCTCCGCATCGTCACCGAGGGTTTCTCCGAGCAGAAGTTTCCCTTGACCTGCGGCGACTCGACCCGGGCCCGCCGGGTCCTCAAGGACTTCCATGTGTACTTTTGTCCCGGCGCCGGGAACCTGCTCGAATACGTGTATGAGCGCTACGGTGACCCCGGTCGCCCCGATCCGGCCTGCCCGACGAACCTGATGAAGTCGGTCGCGACCCGGTTGCGCCGCATCCCCGCTGCCGCGAGCCCTTGAGGTCGTACTTCAATAACCAGGCGCGGAGGGATTCGTGTCCATCGGGTTGCCAGTGCGCCCGAAGACCATCAGGCGGGTTTCCGTTTCTTCATCAATTGGTTGCGGGATCTGCGGACGGGTTCGAGCACGGGGTGCCTCAGGGGACAGAGGTGGACGCAGAAGAAGCGCCGGCCCAGGTACATTTGGGTAATCATGGACAGGAAGAACATGGAGATCATGATGCGCAGCATCCACACCCAGAGCACCGAAGGGGCGTGATGGTACGTGAAAGTGGAGTAGATCGTGGCGCCCCAGAACAGGGGCACCAGCAGGAACTTCCACCACCGGGCCGAGGCGATCCTCCGGCGGTGCGCAGCGCCCGCGCCCATGGAGTCCTGCAGGGCGCCCATGGGGCACAGGTCCGAGCAGAATCGGTTCTTGCCGACGAGCAGCGCCAGCGCCAGCGCCACGCCGAAGAGCAGGAACATGGTCCACCACATCCGAACCACGCACATCAGGAAAAAGGTGGCCGCCAGGGTGACCCACGCGGTGGTCTTCACGGGAGATCGCTGATCGGTCAAGGTTCGGGCTCGCAGTCCGCCGCGGGCGCCGCGGCGGGCCCAATGTAGTCACGTCTTACAGGATGGCAAGCCCCAACTTACGGACCGGGAAAACGCGGCACCGGGTCGCAGGACGCGCGACCGTCTTCGGGGGCGGGAGCTACTTGAGGTCGTACTTGTAGGAGAAGGTCAACGACTCGTTCTTGAACATCGGGAACTTGATCGCGGTGATGGCGTCGGAGACGCACTTCCCGGTGGGGGTGTCGGCGAAGGCGCCGCGGAGCTTCACGCCCGCGACCGCGCCGGTCTTCCCGGTGACGGTGACCGAGACCTCGGCGACGCCCGGGATCTGGTACTGCTGGTAGCAGGCGTCGACCTTGTCTCGGATGCCCTTCATGAGATCCAGGATCTGGCTGGGGGCGAGCTTCTCGGGCAGGTTCTTCGTGGGATCCTCGACCACCGGCTTGTCACCGGCGTCGGGGCAGCCTCGCTTGTCCACCGGGACCGGGCCGGCCGACGGAGGGGACGAGAACAGGACCTCACCCGAGCAGCGGTTGAACACGCGGTAGCCCCCGGTGTGAAGGGTGATGCCGGCGCCGAGCTTCGCGTCCCAGACCTTCTCGGCCATGACGCGGTACAGGAACTGCACCTGTAAAAAGGGCTGGACGTTCTTGGTCCACTTGCCCAGCTCGCGGGGATCCACCGCGATCTCGAACTTGCCAAGGTCGATGCCCTTGGGGACATTGCCCTCGATCTTGGCCGGCAGTTTGGCAGTGATGAAAAATTTGTTGTTGGGGGCGAACAGCACCGGATCGAACTCGATGGGCTTCGAGCAGGTCAGGCATCCGTTGAGCGTCACCGGATACACGAACTTCACGGAGTCGTATTCGGCGAAAGCCAGCGCGCCCCCGCCCACCGTGGTCGTGAAGATCTGGGTGCCGATCTTGTGCTGCATGTACTGGCGGATGGCGCGGCAGTGCAGATCCGGCAGTTCGTTTCCCGTGCCGCACTGCTGCAGGAACGGGCCCACGACCTTCTCCATGTCGCTGGTGGCCTTGGCGGTCTTGGCCAGATCCTCGAAGGTCTTGCCCTGGGCGAAGGCCAGCCCGGGGAGGAGCAGGAACAGGGCGATCGGAAGTATGGTGCGCATGAAGCCTCCAGGTAAGGTCCATCACGATGACGTGACCGGTGCAATACAATATCAGAAACGACCGGCAACTCAACCCCATATTTGGACTTTTCGCTTGACATCGGCCACGCGAAACGGAGGATATTGCGCGAAAGGCGGCGTGTATGGACTCGATCTGGGCACCCTGGCGCATGGACTTCATCGAAGGCAGGACCGAAAAGGAGACCGGCTGCGTCTTCTGCAACCGCGCGGCGCTCGATCACGACGCCTGGCGGGACCACGGCGTGCTCGACGTGGGCGGCGACTCGATGGTGCTCATGAACCGCTACCCGTACACCAACGCGCACCTGCTGATCATCCCGCGCCGGCACGTGGCGGACCTGAGCGAACTGTCCCCGGACGAGTACGCCCACCTGTGCGAGGTGCTGCGCGCCTCGGTGGACCGGCTGCGCGCCGCCATGAACCCCCACGGCTTCAACCTCGGCATGAACCTGGGCGCCGCCGCCGGCGCCGGCATCGCCGACCACGCCCATTTCCACATCGTCCCCCGCTGGAACGGCGATCACAATTTCATGCCCGTGATCGGCGACGTCCGCGTCATGCCCGAGTACCTGCAGGCCACCTACGACAAACTGGCGCCCCACTTCGCCGGGATCTGCTGATTTTCCCCGATAGCTCTGCAGGGGGGATCAGCGGTCGAGATCGCGACCGGCCTGAACCAGGATTCGACGCAGGGCGGCGAACTGGGAGGTCAGGTTCTCGAGCTGGACGGACTGGCGGGCGACCAGCAGCTCCAGGTCGCGGACCCGGGCCTCCGCTGCGTCGACCTGCAGACGAAGGGCCTCGACGGCGCCGGAGGACTCGGTGGCGGCGTCGACGATCAGTTGG
>CALKWH010000146.1 GCA_938004375.1 uncultured Pseudomonadota bacterium | reverse complement strand
GGATTCCGCAGGCCGCGGCCTGGATCGTGAACACGATGATGGCCGACGAGAGGGAGGACCCCTCGCTGGAGGCCGCCCGCGTAGACTTCGCTGCCTTCCTGCTGCGGCGCCTCAAGTCCCGGGAGGGTGGCAACGCCAAGGCGCTGGAGCCGCTGGAGCAGCGCCCCGAGTGGCGCTTCGGCATCATTCGCGCCATCGAGGACCTGCAGGCGAACCCGGAGGGCACGGGACACCACGTGCTGTACCGCGTGTCCCAGGAGGACCCCGACGAGGACGTCAGGCGCATCGCCGCCAAGGTCTACGAAAAGGTCCGGCACACGCGGGGGGGCGAGAAGCAGGTGACGCCCCGCGTGAAGTTCCTGCGGGCGTTCTGGTGGCTGCGGTACGCGCAGCGGGCGGCGCTGGAGGAGAAGGTCGACGAGCCCCGGGCGCGTAGCGTCCGGAGCAAGGAGGTGAGCCGCACGCAGGCCGTGCACTGGTTGTGAGGTTCGGAAGGGCGTCGGGGGCCCAATGCCCCCCCGTGGTCGCCGCGCGACCCGCCCTCCGTCCAGGGTGTCCGGCTTCTGCCGGGCAAGTAGTTCGTATCGAACAACTGGAGGTTCCGAGATGAAATTGCGAATCCTGAACGTGGTCGGGCGTGTCACGGGCAGCTGCTACGTGATGCAGCACGACGAGGCGGGGCTGCTGTTCCTCGTCGACTGCGGGCTGGTGCAGGGCGAGGGGGACAGCAGCGACTGGAACAAGGGCGTCTTCCCCTTCGACCCCGCGAAGGTGGACTTCGTGGTGCTGACCCACGGCCACCTGGACCACTGCGGCATGCTCCCCGCGCTGTACAAGCGGGGCTTCAAGGGGACCGTCTACACGTCCCGGGAGACCGCCGAACTGGCGCGCATCGTCATGCGCGACGCCGCCCACCTCGGGGACGTCCCCTACACCGAGAAGGACGTGGCGCGGGTCCACTTCCACGAGCCGAACGGGAAGGGGCTTTTCGTCGGCGACCACCCCGTGGCCCAGGACCTCTACCTGCACTTCATGCGCAGCAGCCACCTGATGGGCGCGATCTCCGTCCAGGTGGCCTGGCAGGCGGCCACCGACGAGCCGGGCAAGACGGTGCAGCGCCGCATCCTGTTCTCGGGGGACCAGGGCGTGAACCAGGGGGACTGCGAGGCGCAGCCCCTGCTGCGCGTGTCGATGCGCGACCGCTCGGACTACGTGGTCACGGAGTCCACCTACGGCGGCCGCGTGCGGGACCCACAGGAGAAGGACTACGAGGCCCGCCTGGCTGCCCTGGCCAACACCATCCGGGAGACCGTCATCGAGAAGGGCGGCACGCTGCTCATCCCGGTCTTCGCGCTGGGCCGCTGCCAGGACGTGCTCTTCGACCTCCAGATCCTGGCCGCCCGGGACCCCGATGGGCTTGGGCACATCCCCATCGTGACCGCTGCGCCGATGGGGGACAAGGCGAGCCGGGTGTACCAGGCAGGCCTGAAGCGCACCGCCGTGATGCCGAACCGCTCGGTGAAGCCCGTCTGGCGGAGCCGCAAGTGCATGAGCCTCCTGGGGCTCAATGAGGGGGACGCCGACGACGAGGCGGTGTTCGGCAACCTGCTGGACGAACTGCTGGGTCCGCCCCACGGCTTCGAGAAGGACGCGCGGCGCGAGGGGCACCCGTCCTTCATCGTAAAGAACTGGGCGCGCCGCCACCGGGCGTGGCGGCCCAAGGGTGACGACGTGCCCGACCTGGCCGGCAGCATCGTGGTCGCGGGCTCGGGCATGTGTGAGGGCGGGCACATCGTGAAGCTGCTGCCGTTGCTGCTGCCCCTCCCGACGACGACCGTCTTCTTCACGGGCTTCCAGTCCCGCGGCACGAACGGCGCGAGGCTGGTGGAGCTGGTGGACCAGGCCCCGAGCGCCCGGCGCCGCCTGTCCGACTCCCTGCGGTGGCACGGCGACGACGGCGAGGTCCACGAGTTCCCCCTGTCGCAGGTCGAGGCGGCCATCCGCGTGGGGATCGGCTACTCCGGCCACGCGGACCAGGACGGCCTGCTGGAGTGGCTGTTCTACGAGTTCGACGGGCAGCGCCGGATGGCCGGGCGCACGGTCTTCCTGACCCACGGCGACAACACCCAGCGGAAGTCCCTGAAGGCCGCCGTCGCGCTGCGGGCGGCCGTCCTTGGGCACGACCTGGTGCCCGAGGTGCTGCTGCCCACTCCCCACGACCTCTGGTACGACCTTGACCGGGGGGCGTGGGTGACGGAGTGCGAGGACGACGAGATCGCGAGGTTGGAGGCGCGTCTGGCCGAGCTGCGCCAGCGCAAGGAGGCGTGACATGAAGCCGATGAGGAAGGACGAGTTTATCAAGTTCGTCGATGGCAACCCCGGGGAAGCGTGGACGGCGGCGCCGGAGGTCGCCAACCATCTGGACATGCACATCCCACCGGCCGAGCAGGTGCTGGGCTGGCTGCGTCTGGAGGACCACATCGACCGTGACCCCAAGGTCTACGGCGTCATCGTGGTCCTGACCGAACGCTTCTTTCTGCGGGTCAGCGCGAGCGTGAACGAGGCGCGGAACGCGGCACAGGTGGACGTGGAGTCGGTGCCCCTGGGCCGGCTGCGCAGCGTCAAGACGCGCACCGGCGCCCCCGGGGCTGGCGTAGTCGTCCTTGATTTCGCCGGCACGGTCCTGCAAGGAGGGCGTGGCGACATCGACGGCGACCAGATCCTCATCCGGGTCGACAAGGGCTGGCCTTCCCCGGCGGTGAAGGAGTTCATGGACGCCCTCGCATCCATCAGGAAGTAGCAGACCGCCAGGTCCAGGATGTCGGGTCCTGGCCTGACGACCGCTGTCCTACCCCCCGCACGCCCTCCTGAACTCGCAGACCGCGCAGGCCCACCCGCGGTTGCGCGGGAAGGCCCCGGCCTCGATGCCCTTCAGCACGTGGGCGAAGGTCTCCAGCATCTCCAGCTGGGCGGACGCTGTGCGGGTCACGGAGATCACGTCCACGACGGGTTTCTTGGTCTTCAGCAGCACCTGGAAGATGGCGGTGGGGTCCGGCGGCAGCCGGAGGAGGCGGGCGGCGTAGAGGTAGGCGGTGGGCTGGAAGTCGTAGAGCAGGCGGTCCTCGGCGAAGCGCCGCGCCGCGGTCTTGTGCTCGCAGATGATGGTGCGGCCCTGGTGGACGGCGACCAGGTCGATGGCGCCGACCAGGTCGATGTCCAGCATCTCGCCGGTGTCCGGGTCCGGCAGGTCCACCTGGAAGGGCAGCTCGACGGCCAGCACGTGCTCGGGCATGAAGCCCTGCTGAATGAACGCGCCCAGCAGCGCGATGCCCTGGTCCTTCACGTCGCCTTCGGCCACGCCGTCGTCGAACAGCAGGGGCAGGTCGTCCTGGGTCTCCACGGCCCAGCGGTCCGCGAAGGCGGCCTGGACCTCCTCGACGGGCAGGCGGCGGCCGTTCATCAGGCCCTCGTAGAACGTGGCCAGGGCGGCGTGGACCGCCGTGCCGAAGGCCAGGGACACGGGGCGGTGGGACGGCTCCGTGCCCGCGACGTACCTGTGGCGGTACTTCGCCGGGCAGAGTTGGTAGGACTTCACCTGGGACACGGAGACGTGCAGGCCCTCGCGCTCGCGGGGCGGGGGCAGACTGTGCAGGACGTTCATCGGGAACCCTCCTTCAGCGCCTCGATGACGGCGCTGGCCTCGGCCTTGGACAGGAACTCCGGCTTCTTCTTGTAGGTGGCCAGGCAGCGGGCCACGACCTGGTCCCGGGGGATGCCGCGGTCCCGGGCCAGCGAGTACAGGTAGGACAGCTGCTTGCTGCTGATGCGCCCACCGCCGTCGCTCACCGGGCGGCTGGGGGTCTCGGGCACCGGCGCGGGGGCCTGGGCCTGCACCACCGGGTCGGTGACGATGATGCCCGCCAGGGCCGCCGCCTTGACCAGGGCGTCCAGGGAGGCCAGGCGGAAGCGCTCGGCCATGGGGGTGGTGCCGTTGGCCTGGGTGCCCCCGAAGGCCACGCGGGTGCGGTCCTCCAGGGTCAGGCGGCCCATGACCACGGTCTCCTTCTCGTAGACCTCGTAGTAGTCCACCTCGAAGGTCCAGTGGCCGTGGGTGGCCTCGTCGAGGCGGGCGACCACCCGGGCGGTGTCCAGGGGCGGGTCCGGGGGGACCAGGGCGGGGAACGTGCGGACGGTGGCGTCGTGGGACATGGTGACCTCCTGTGAGAAGGGTGACGAGGTGGCTGACCGGGTGATCGAGATGTCTCCGAGCAGCGTGGCACAAGCGACTGACGAAGGAGCTGTGGGGCACATCGCCGAGAGTCAGGTCGAGCC
This sequence comes from uncultured Pseudomonadota bacterium, assembly GCA_938004375.1. GTDB lineage: Bacteria > Myxococcota_A > Polyangia > HGW-17 > HGW-17 > HGW-17. Next base: position 435 of record CALKWH010000146.1, on the reverse strand, counting down.
ACCCGCCCTTCGCCGAAGAAACCTATTGACTCATGCGCTCGTTTACTTGTATGCTTGCCAATGTCTTGAACTGGAGCTTCGGATGAAGCAGACCGTGCCTGTGTCCAAGAGAGCCCTGATTCAGCGGATCAACCGCGCCCTCCATCACGACGGCCAGCGGTTGCGGACCGCCCGCAACGCGCGTACCAGACTCGATCTCGGTGACTACTACGTCGTCGATGTCTCGGTCGGTGGCTGCGTGGACGCTCACGTTGATCTCGAAGACCTGGGGCGGGAGCTGAAGGTCCTGAACTCTTGGGAAGCGTTGGACGAAGAATGACGCAGCTGTTCTCCCCTGGTGCCCAGTAGCGTGGGCGCAACCCGTCCGTTCCTCCTCTACCCGAACGCCACCTCCCCCGGCGCGTGCTCCCTGATACTGGCGAAGCCTCCGCTGGC
>CALKWH010000145.1 GCA_938004375.1 uncultured Pseudomonadota bacterium | reverse complement strand
ATCGTATTCGGTGACTGGAGTTCAGACGTGTGCTCTTCCGATCTCTCGTCGTCGATGAAGCCGCAGGCCGAAAGCGGCGTCAGGCTCCAGAGCAGAATCAAGCCAAGCCAGACAAAGGGGTTCTTCATGCTCACTCCTTCTCCCCGGATCCGGGAGGGACCGCGGTCGGTCGTGGCCCGTCCAGAAGCGCCCTCAGGTAAGGGGATCCGGTCCTCGTCGCCACCCCGGCGGCGCGCAACAGGTCGAGGCAGCCGGGGTCGATGACCGTGCCCCGGTCCAGCTCCAGGACCCCGCCCTCCCCGAGCTCCGGGAGGAGCCGCGCGAGCTCCTGCCAGGCGGCCTGATCCAACCGTCCGCTAAAGACGAGGACGGTCTCGTGGGGGGTGCGGCGCAGGTCGATGCGGTACGTCATGCCGGAAGGAATTGCACGCCGCGTGCCAACCGGAAAACTCTCGTCAAGTATAGGAAATTCCCGCTTGACGCTGATAGAGTATCAGCCTATTGTCATCAATATGTTGTCACTGACGGTATATTGTCACTCTTCTTTCCGCTCTCTCCGCGCCTCCGGGAGTCCGCCATGAAACCCACACCTTCACCCTCCCGCCTGGATTTGTTGCTCATCGCTGCCGCCGGGGAGGTGTCGCTGGACGACCTCGCCGAGGCCGGAGGTCTGGGTCCCGGCGCCCTGCTCTCGGCCCTGGAGCGCGGGCGCCGGGACGGCCGCGTCGCGTTCGACGCGGAGCGCGCGGTGGCCTGGCGGACCGGCGGTGGGGACCCCGGCAACGAGGATGACCGCACCCTCGAGGCCGGCGCCGCGGAGCTCGAGGCGCTCGTCTGCAACCCGGCCGCGATCGCCCTGTTCCGACGGGGGGCGGCCCGGGCCGCCGCCGCCGGAGACCTCGCGGTCGCCCAGCGGCTCCATCACCTGTTGATCCACCTCCCCGGACCCCTGCGGGCGTCGTTCCCCGGCCGGGAGCGCGGCTGGCTGGAGCTGGTCGTCGAGGCCGTGCGCCGGTTCCGCTCCTCCAGGCTGGTGGCGCCCGGCGTCCTGGACGAGGCGGTGGAGTACGCCCAGTCCCAGGGAGACCTCTCGGCGCAGGCGCTCCTGCTGTCGGTCCGCGCGGTGCGCGCCCTGGAAGAGGATCCCGCGCTCTCGCGAGCCTGCCTCGAGCGCTCCTTCGAGGCCGCCGACGCCCTCGCCGATCCCCGGGTCATCGCCGAGGTCCGCACCTACGCCGCCATCTCCCTCGTGCTCGCGGGCCGCCCGGGGGAGGGGATCGCGTGCTTCGAGGCGCTGCTGGGAGACGGCGACGTTGCCGACCCCGCCGGGGAGGCGATGCTGCTGGACCCCCAGTCGGTCGCTCCCGCCTCGGCGCTGGCGCTCCTGGCCCACGCCTACTGCAGCCTGGGGGAGTTTCCCCGGGCCCTGGAGCTCATGGGGCGCGTGGCGGCCCGGGGCGCGGCCACGGGCAACCGGGGTCTCGAGGCCCACGGGGAGGTGATGCTGGCGGTGGCCTTCTGGATGTCCGGCGACCTGGGTCCCGCGGGCGAGCATGCCCGGAGGGCGGCGGCGTGGTTCGAGGCCCTGGGGGGACCGTACGCCTGGGCCTGCGCGCTCGTCCTGGCCCGCTGCGCCCTGGAGTCGTCCCCCGCAAAGGCGGCCGCCATCCTCGGGCGGGCGGTGCCCGGCTGGCGCGCCGCCGGCGCCCATTGGGTGGGCGGTTCGTGGGCGCTGGAGTTGTTGGAACGACTGGAGCGGGCCGGCACCCCGCCGGATGGCCTGTCCCTGGCCGGGGAGCTCGAGAGGCACCTGGACGCGCCGGCGCCCCTGCCCGCGGGCATCGCCTGCTGCTGGAAGGCCAGGCTCCTGCTCGACACCGGGGACCCGGCGGCGCAAGAGGAGGCGCGCGCGCTGCTGGTGAAGGCGAAGACGCTGCTCGGCGAGGCCGGCGGCGGCCCGGAGCTGGAGCGGGCGCGGGCGCTGGAGGACCGGCTGGAGCCGGCGGCGGCGGCCCGACCCGGGATCGCCGGCGGACGGCGGGAGTCGAAGACGTCCGAGCGGGTGGACGCTTGGTCCGTGAAGACGGCCGACCTGTTGGAGGCCCTGCTCGAGGCCGGGCACCTCCCTGAAATCCAGGAGGACCGGGCGGACCCCTGGGACCCCCTCTTCGTGAGGCTCCTGGGGGCCCTCAAGGCCGAGCGGGGGATGCTGGTGCGCCGTCCTCGGACCGGAGCGCCGGAGCCCGTGGCGGCGCGCGGCCCCGTCGTCTGGCGTTCGAGCGTCCTGCAGACGCTGGCGGCGGCCCCTGTCGGGGATCCGCTCGGGGAACGACCGCAGATGGACGCGGCGGCCGCGGCTCCCGGAGGGCTCTTGCGGATCCCCTTCCACGTCGCGGACGAGGCCTGGCTCCTCGTGCTGGAGAACCGCTGGACCGCTCCCTCCCTCGGCGTCGCGGACCAGCGTCTGATTCACCTGGTGCAAACCCAGCTCGAGGTAGTGATCGGCAACGCGGCCCGATGGCAGGAGCAGGTGGACACCGCGCGCCGGCTCGAGCGGGAGAACCGGTACCACCGCCTCGAGGGAGACAGCCCCGCACCCGCCTCTTCGAGGCTGGCCGGCGATTCTCCTGCGCTGCGCGAGGTGCTGGCCCTCGTGCACAGGGTGGCGCCCACCGACACCCCCGTGCTGGTGACGGGGGAGACCGGCGTCGGCAAGGAGTTGATCTGCCGGGAGCTGCACCTGGCCTCAGCCCGGAGCGCCGGGCCGTTCATCGCCGTGCACGTGGCATCTCTCTCCCCCGGTCTGGTGGCCTCGGCCCTGTTCGGGCACGAGCGGGGCGCCTTCACCGGCGCCACCGAGCGCGTCCTGGGGCGGTTCGAGCTGGCCCACGGCGGCACGCTGTTCCTCGACGAGGTGGGGGAGCTCGGTCCCGAGGAGCAGGTCCGGCTGCTGCGCGTGCTGCAGGAGGGGACTTTCGAGCGGGTGGGAGGAAACCGGGTGGTCCGCTCGGACTTCCGCGTCGTCGCCGCCACCAACCGCGACCTGGCGGCCGAGGTCGCCGCGGGGCGGTTCCGCGAGGATCTGTACTACCGCCTGGCGGCCTTCCCCATCCGCGTCCCGCCGCTGCGCGAACGGATCACGGAGATCCCCGCGCTGGCGCTGTACTTCATGGAGCAGGCGGGACGCCAGCTGGGCCTCGCCTACGAGGGCATCTCCCAAGGGGACATGGAGCGGCTGACGGCCCACCGCTGGCCGGGAAACGTGCGGGAGCTGCGACACCTGATCGAGCGGGCGGCGCTCCTGGGGACGCCCCCTCGGCTTCAAATCCCCGAGCTCGGAAACGACCCTTGGTCCGAAAAGAGCCCGGCCGCACGGGACCCCGGCGGCGCCTTGACCGGGGCTCCCCCGGCCCAGGTACCCGTCAGCCTGCGGGAGGTCCAGCGCCGACACATCCGGGAGGTGCTGCAGTTCACCGGCGGGCGGATCAGCGGGCCGGGCGGCGCCGCCGAGCTCTTGGGGCTCAAGCCCTCCACCCTGCATTTCCAGTTGGACCGCCTGGAGCTGCGCGAGACGCTCTCTTCGGCCCGGCGCCAACGGAAAACCCCTTGAACCGGGGCCCGGGCGGGTGCAGGATGCCTCCATGCGCCTCTTTTTCCCGCTCTCCCTTTCGTTCCCGTTCCTGTGGCTCCTGTCCGCCTGTGCGGCGGCTCCGCCGCCCTGCGTGACACCGCTGCCCTCGCCGGCCTCGGGCGCCGTACACCCGGTGGCCGGCCAGCTCGCCGCCTACAACGCCCGGCACATCGACCTGTTCGTCTCGCACTTCCACCCCGAGGTGGAGTTGTTCGTGCACGGGGAGGCGACGCCGTTCCTGAAGGGCCAGGCGGCCCTGCGGGAGACCTACTCGAAGATGTTCAAGGCCTCGCCGAGGCTGAACTGCGTCGTCGCGCGGCGGATTGTGGCCGGGGACTTCGTGATCGACGAGGAGCGCGTCACCGGCCTGCGCGACGGTCCGCCGGTCCACGCCGTGGCCATCTACGAGGTGCGGCTGGGGAAGATCGTCAGGGCCTGGTTCATCCGCGGCCGCTGAACGGGATCGCTCGGAGACCTACCCGGCGGACCGCAGCGCGAACAGCCGGTCCAGCACCTCCTGCGCGTGGCCGACGGCCTTGACCGAGTACCAGGCGGCCGCGATCGAGAGATCGGGGGCGATCAGGAACGTGCTGCGCAGCGCGCCCTCGGACTTGATTCCGAAGGTCTTCTTCTGGCCCCAGGCGCCATAGGCCGCGTGGACCACGTGGTCCGGGTCCGACAGCAACCGCACGCCCAGGCCATATCTTTCCGCGAACCCGCAGTGGGTCTTCCCCGAGTCCCGGGAGACGCCGAACACCTCGGCGCCCGCGGCCCGGAACCGAGGCAACAGCGCGGTGAACTCCTGCCCCTCGAGCGTGCAGCCCGGCGTGTTGTCCTTGGGGTAGAAGTATAGGACTGTGAAGTGGCCGCGGAGATCGGAAGAGCACACGTCTGAACTCCAGTCACCGAATACGAACT
>CALKWH010000144.1 GCA_938004375.1 uncultured Pseudomonadota bacterium | reverse complement strand
TCGCCGGGTTTTTTTTACCCAAAAAAGGACAAAATGCAAACAACCAACCAGCCGGTGAACGGGGACGTTCGCCAGTCCACTCTGTCCACTAAGTCCATTTCCAACAGTCACCTCGGTCTCTTCGCGAAGCCCTCCTTGTCGGTCCATTCGTTCGTGTTCCAGATATAGTTCCGATCAGCGGCGAACACGCGGTTCGGATCACCCGGGTCCTGCGTGCATGTGAAGGATCCGGCGTCCGCGCCCACGATCTCGCGGTGCCCGACGAAGACCCTGCGGCTGTCCCGAACGTAGTCGAAGAAGTTCGTCCTGACCCGGGATCACGGAAAGCTCCGACGGGTCCAGGTCCTCGAGCCTGATGCCGTTGTGCCAGACGTGCCGGGCGTCATTTCCCCAGCGATAGCCGAAGACGATGAAAGACGCCGGATCGGCGTTGTCGAGCACAGGGATCGATAGTCCGTCAGTGGTCTCGTGTTCGATGTAATGGAGCCTGGGCCGCCCGGGAGCGAAGCCCCGCCCGCAGGATACCATGGATCGGCTCGTTTGTGCCCGTCGCCTCGACCCAAGAAGGAACCTTCCCGTGTGGAACATTTCCACGGTACTGGCGAACCAGTGATCTCCATTGAGCATCGACGACCACTTCTTAAGACTTGACCCCTGCCTCATTCGGTGTTTCCATCGGTCACGGGAAAGCGACATGCACGAGACCACCCTGACCTACAATGAAGTCCTCGTCCGCCGTGCCGTGTGGTGCTACTGGCGACGGAGCCTCGGGCCCGGCTACTGGGTCGCGCTGGCGATGGTGTTCTCGAGCTTCTTGGTGCTGCAGAGCCAGGGCACCGAGGCCTGGATTCGGATCGTGCTGGTGGCGGCGCTTGCCGTCGCGCTGGGCTTCGCTGCGCTCCTGTTCTTCGTGCACTACCGTGCCTCGATGGGGCGGTTCCGCCGCATGGACGCGCCGTTGGCGAGGTTTATCGCCGACGATGAGCGTTTCGCCTTCTCATCGACGGTGGGCGCCGCGAGCCTGAAGTGGTCCGTGGTGAAGGAGTTGTGGCGGTTCGAAGATCTGTGGCTGCTGCTGTATCGCGAGGGCGGGTTCAATGTGCTGCCGCTCGCATGCCTCCCGCCTCCGATGCGCGACTTCCTCGTGCAGCGCGTGGAAGCCGTCGGGGGACGAGTCCGATGAGCCCTGTGCGTACGCCCGCCGGCGCCGACGTCGCGATCACTGCCGAGCTGCGCGCCTGGGTGTCCGACGAGTGCGGACGTCTTTTGGGCGCGCATGACGCCGCCTGGGTGAAGCGGCTGCGCCGGAGGATGCGGGCGCGGTTCGGCGAAGCCCCCGACGAGGCCCGGCTGCAGGCGCTGGTCGCCCGTTACGGCGAGGTGTCGGACTTCGCCTATTCGGTCCTGGGGCGCTTCATCTCTGCTTCGAAGACCGGCTTCGCGTCGACCCAGGACGTGGATTCCCTCGCGCTGGAGGCCGTTGTGGTCGAGCGATTTCCCGGCGAAGCTCCTGCCGAGGTTCGGACCCTGGTGGGTTGGGCCATCGTCTGGGGTTACTTGCGTTGAGGTGTCAGAATGTGTCACGTTCGTAGCGCTTTCGTCCTGTCGCTCTTATTGATCGCCTGCAGCCGGAATAGCGGTGCAGGACCGTCCCCGACCCCGTCCCCGATGTCCGTCCCTTCCCAGGAGGTCTCCGACATGCCCGCCACGCCCGCCGATCCCGCCACCGCGTTCGTCCTCGAGAGCGCCGACTTCGCCGAGGGTCAGCCCATCCCGAAGATCCATGCCTACCACGGCGAGGGTAAGAACACGCCGCCCCGGCTCGCCTGGCGGAACCTCCCCGAGGGCACCGTCGAGCTCGCCCTGATCATGGACGATCCCGACGCGCCCACGCCCGAGCCGTGGGTGCACGACGTGCTCTACCACATCCCCGTCGATGCCACGCCCGACACCATGGTGATCCGCGGGGCCGCCGTCGCCTCGGTCCAACTGTATTCCGCGGGCACCAACTCGTGGAAGGAGCAAGGCTGGGGCGGACCCAAACCGCCCCCGGGCAAGCCGCACCGATACTATTTTCGCCTGTACGCACTGGATGCGCACCTGGAATTGGCGCCGGGCGCGACCAAGGCCCAACTGCTCGCGGCGATGAAGGGGCACGTCCTGGGAACCGCCCAACTGATGGGGACCTATCAACGCTGAGGGTCTCCGGAGGTAGGTCCATGAGAAAGTGTCCACGTTGTTTTCTTCCGCTAAAGAGCGCCCGTTACAGCGAGGTCGAGATGGATCTCTGCGGTGAATGCGGCGGCGTCTGGCTTGATGGGGGGGAGGGGGCCGAGGTCATCGGTCCCGCGGTCGATCCCGCGCTCTGGCAATCCCACGGTGCGATCGCCTCCCGGACTCCCACCGAACGCCCCTGTCCGGTCGACGGCGCGCCCCTGGAGTCACTCGTTCTGCGTCACGGCAAGGACGAGGTCACCATCGAGTTGTGCCCGACCTGTCAGGGACTGTGGCTCGACGCGGGGGAGGGTTCCCGGGTCGCGGCGGTCGTCACCGCGGCGATCCAGGAGAGCCCCCAGCTCCAGGAGCCCGGCTTCTGGTCCTACCTGCTCCAGGCCGTCAGCGGCATCCCCATCGAGGTGTGGAACCCGGTGCGTCGCCGCCCCTGGCTCACCATCGGGCTGCTCGGGTCGCTCACGGCCGTCTTCCTCGCCCAGTTCGCGGTCCACCTGTTCGGCAGCGAGGCCATGACGGAGTGGATCGTGCGGCGCTTCGGCTACACGCCGGGCCAGGTCGCCGGGCAGCCCTGGACGCTCTTGACCTACGGCATGCTCCACGGCGGCTGGCTCCATCTGTTCGGCAACTGCTACTTTCTGTACGTCTTCGGCGACAACATCGAGGACCGCCTGGGGCGCGCGGCGTTCCTGGTCATCTATGTCCTGGCGCTGATCGCGGGGGCCTTCGCCCAGCACCTGGTCGACCTGGAGACGCCGGTCGTGGGGGCCTCGGGGGCCATCGCCGGACTCATGGGCGCCTATCTGGTGCTGTTCCCGCGGGTGAAGGTCTACGTCGTGCTGCTCCTGGCGCGGCTGAAGATGCGCGTGCTGTGGTACATGGGCATCTGGGTGGGCCTGCAGTTCCTAATTGCCGCCCAAGCCGACGGCGAGGTGGCCTGGATGGTGCATCTGGGCGGGTTCACGGCTGGCGTGTTGTGCGCGCTGGTGCTGCGGCGCCAGGGGCTCGATTATTTCATTGACAAATGCCGGCAATGATCGGAACAATTTGACGTTCCGTATCGGAGTTGGCCACTGCATCAGCACAAGGAAGGACCGCCATGTACGACGATGAAAATCAGGTTTCCCAGGCCCCCGCGCCCAGTTATGAGTTCACGCCGCAGGAGAACAGCGTCATCAGCGGGCTGCTCACCTCCGTGATGATTGTGGCCATCGGCTGGTTCTGCATGGCCCTGCTGCTCGGCGGTCTGGGCGCGCTGGTGCTGGTGAAGAGCGGCGGCGGGGTCGGCGTCATCCTCTCCATCCCGTTGCTCCTCGCCGGCGCCATCATGTTTCTCCTGGGCAAGGATCTGTGGCGCGCCGCGAATTCCATGCGGGTCATCACGAACTCCGAGGGAAACGACATCGCCAACCTGGTTCAGGCGGTCAAACACATTGGTGATTACTTCAGGATGATACTGTATATCGTCATCATCGTGTTCATCGTCGCCCTGATCGGCCTCATCGGCTCAGCAGGCTGAACATCCCAGGACCGGACCCACAGGTGGAACGTAAGGAGTCTTCCATGAGCTACGAATTCAACGACCAGGAAAATCAAGTCTTCTTCAGCGCCTCGAGCAGCATGAAGACCGTGGGCATCCTGCTGATGATAAGCGCGGTGCTGGGCCTCATTCCCGCGCTGACCCGAGCCAGCGTCTCTGACATCGTCAGCGGGGTGATCAACGTCGTCGTCGCCGTCTTTCTGTTGCGCGCCGCCGGGGCCTTCCGGAAGATCGTCCTCACGGAGGGTGACGACATCGGGCACACCATGGTTGCGCTCCGCTCCCTGCGCGGCTATTTCTTCATCCAGGCGCTCTCGTTCATCATCGTCGGCGGAGCCGTAGTCTACGGTGTGCTGAAGGCCACTGAAGTCATCTAGGTTTCCTTGCATCCTCGTGAGTCAGGGCATGGTCTGAAGGTGCCGGTCCCGGTGCCTTCAGCGGTGGATCCGTACGCGTGAGGGCTGCCCCAGCGGGTTCGTGACCGTGGCCACGGGCCGGACGCGGCCGCCAGCCACACCCAGCACCTGCAGCTGCCCGTCGTGCACGACGACGACCGTGTCCTCCCGGTGGTCCATCGCGCAGGCCCCGTCGGCCTCAGCGAACGGATCCTCCTCGCCGATGGACTCCTCGTCGAGCCGCACGCGCCCCTCCCGCTTCGCCGCTCCCCCATACGCCACGATGGTCCGCCCCACCTCGAACTCGGCCTTCGGCGGTCGGAGCACGTACCGGCCCAGGTGCAGGCCGCGATCGTCGGTCGCCAGGACCCAGCCCGGCGGGCGGGACGAACCGACGTGGAACCGCATGCCCGTGCGCTTCGTCCGCGCCATGGGGGAGACGCGCTCCCCGGGCCGGGGGCGGGGCTGCGTGGGCGGCGGCAGGAAGCTCTCGGAGTACGCCTCGATGTGATGCAGGACCGACGGGTGTCCGCCGATGAACCGCGGCGCGCCGGGCGGAAACTCGTGCTTCACACGGGTGGCGGGTTTCCTCAGGTCCAACGCGAGGATCATCTGGTGATTGCCGCCGCGGCCGTAGGTGGAGCGCAAAACCGCCCAGAGGCCGGCTTTCTCGTCGGTCCACTGGTGCAGCAGGTGGGCGCTGGCGGCGTGGTCCTCCACGTCGTCGAGGATCTGGGGTGCACCGGGATCCAGCAGGTCCACCCGGAACACGTAGTAGGGGAGCGCCCGGTTGTCCAGGACCAGGGCCTCGTCCCCGTGCATCAGGACGTGGTGCCCATCCTTGCCCTCGCCCAGTCCGAAGGACACGCGGCCCAGCTCGCGAAACGTCCCGTCGAGCACGATCAGACCACCCTCGGCCGCCAGCACCACGCGGTCCTCCCACAGGGTCATCGCGCCGATCTTCTTGCCGGCGTCAGCCGTCTTCCATACGACGTGGGTGGCCCCGTCCCGGGCGAGCATCATGATGGCGCGCGTGGTCCGCACCAGCACTGCGCCGTGCCGCGTAACGTGGATCTCGGGGACCCCGGGATCGTCCGCCGCGCTCCAGAACGAGGGCAGGGGGATCTCCCGCAGCGCCCGGAGCTTGCCGCCTTCGGGCGTCACCAGACGCAGCCGGTCCCGGGCGGTGAACCACACTCGTGGGGCCGCGGGATCCCAGGGGATCCCGAAGTCCGTCCGGGGATCGGGCTTGGCCAGGTCGAAGCGCTCCGTCGTGAGCGTCAGTTCCGCGGGGGGCGGCGGGGGATCGACCGGCGCGGGCGGGGAAGGCGTCCTTGTCCCCGAAAGCGGCGTGGTGTCGACGGTCCCGACGGCCGCCGGTCCGACGGCCGGGAGCTCCAGATCCTCGATCCCGGCATAGGTCGGGCCGGCCAGCGCCTTGGCCAGGCAGCGCGCGAGGCCGTCACAGGCGGCTTCCGTGAAGCACGCCCGTCCGGGGGAGGCCGCCAGGTAGCGCGCGAAGTCCCGGCCCGGGCCGCCGAGGAAGAAGCCCTCGAAGAGCTCCTGGAACAACCGCTCCGCCAGGGCCGGGCGCTGTGCGGGCGTCAGGCCCCGGACCACCGCGTCCGGTGCGTCGGCCTCGAGGCGCTCCACCAACGCCTTCTCCAGTTGCGGACGGCACTGGCGCAGGCGCTTCAGGGTCGCGGCCCGGTCCTCCGCGGGGACGGCGCGCTCCCGGCACGCCGGCGTCATCGTCAGGAACAGGATCAGCAGCGACAGTCTTCGCATGGCGCCTCCAGGCCTGCCCGTGGCCGCACGGGGGAGGGCAGGGTTCCGTGATGATACACCAGATCGTCGCCCGGAGCGCGGAGGAATTTCGAGTGTGGCGAGGCTCTTGACAAGGGAAGGGCCGGTCGGCAGTATCGGGCACCGGCAGCGGGAGTAGATCCGGCCGGAAGAGGATGGTTCCCATGAAAAAGTCGCATTCCCTGATGTTGTCCGTCTTGGTCGTCTTCGGGTTCGTCGCCTGTGGACAGGAGAAGAAGCAGGATGCCGCCGCGTCCGCCGCGGAGATGAAGCCGGCGACCGGGGAGGTCGCTACGGCGACCCAGGAGGCCGCCAAGGCGGCCGATGAGGGTGCCAAGGCGGCCGACGACGGCGCGAAGCTCGCGGACCAGGCCGCGAAGACCGCGGAAGAGACCGCCAAGGTGGCCGATGAGGCAGCGAAACTCGCCGACGCCCACGATCCCGGGGCGCCGGGTCACGTCCCCTGCGGCGCCCACGGCGCGGGCACGCCCACGGCCGACGGCCCGAAGTACCCCTCGGTGTTCAAGACCATGCCTGCCTTCGGCACCAAGATCTCCTGTCCGATCAAGGGTGAGACCTTCGAGTTCTCGGCCTCCCGACCCACCCATGAGTACAACGGCAAGGTCTACGTGTTTGGCTGCGGCGGCTGCAAGGCCCTGTTCCTGAAGGATCCGGAGGCCGCCCTGAAGAAGTACAACTTCGTCGAAGCCCCGTAGCCTTTCACGGGCGGAACCAGAAGGTCGTCTCGGACATCACGCGCAACTGGAGGGTGGCATCGCCCGCCGTGGTCTCGGCGGCGAAGTAGCGCCGCAGGGTGTTGTCTCCGCACTCGCCGCAGGACCAGCCGTCTGCGTACAGTTCGTCGAGGTAGGCGCCGGGCAGGGTGAGCGCGCCGGTGTCGGGGCCCTCGCACTCGACTTCCACGGGCGACACGCCGCCGTGGGTGCCGATTCCGGTGGTCATGCGCAGGTAGACGCGCGCACCGGCGGCGGGCGCGCTCCAGGTGAGGGTGACATCTTCTCCCGGGGCGCGGGCCTCCATGAGCGCGCTCCAGTCGCTCACGGGCGTGATCGCGGGCGGGGCGCACGCCTCGAGGGTGAACGCGGGTACGTCGCCGCCGGCGGCCGCGACCGTAAGGCGCTCCACGGTGAAGGGGTTGGGGCTGTCCCAGGTGTAGTTGCCGAATTCGTCGGGGTTCACCGTCACCGGCTCGGCGGCCACGCCGGTGAGGGTCAGCGCACCGGCTGCGCGCAGGCCGGGGTACGGCTCGCAGGTCCCGTCGATGCACACCTCGGTGCCCCACTCGCAGGGCGGATCGCAGAAGCTCTGGGCGCTCTCGAGGAGGCGGCATTGCCCCTCGCGGGCCGTCTCGGCGAAGGGATCCGGCGGCGCGCCGTCCCAGATCCTCCCGGAGAACACGCGCCAACCCTCGCCCGCGCGCAGCTCGAAGCGATCGGTGGTCTGTCCGAAGCGCGGTCCCGCGTCGCCGGGCGCCCCGCAGTCGCCGTTGTTGACGTTGTTGACGTTGTTGACGTTGTTGACGTTGTTGACGTTGGTGGACTTGCCGTCACCGTCGTCGCAGGCGGCGAGGGCCACGATGAACAGCAGGGCGAAAATAAAGTATTTATGGTTCATGGGAAGCCTCCAGAGTCCAAACACTGTACCCGGTCTTCCTCTCAATCGAAATCGAAATCGAAATCGAAATCGGGACCGGCCGCGCTGCCACCGCAAACCGCCTCTTTGCCCCTGTGAAAAATGCATTGGCGTCGGCCCGCCAGCGTGTAGTATGTTCCAGTGACCGAGAAGTTCACGAGCGTCCAGAGGAGCTGGGAACATGCCGAAGAAGAACAAGCACGGATTGAGCCCGAGCGACCTGACCAGCACGGTGCCGGAGTCCTGGCTCCCCTTCACCAACACCGCCCGGCTGCCGCCGCACAGCGGGGTCATCTGCCAGGACCGCGCCATGCGCGCGGTGGACGCAGGGCTGGCCATCCGCACCAGGGGGTTCAATCTCTTCGCCGCCGGCGAGGCGGGCTCGGGGAAGACCTCGACCCTGGTCCAGTTGCTCGAGCAGCGCGCGGCGGCCCTGCCGATCCCCGAGGATCTCTGCTACGTCTACGACTTCCGCGCCCCCGATCGCCCGCGGCCGATCCGCCTGCCCGCGGGCCAGGGACGCCAGTTGGCCCGGGAGATGGAGCGGGTGCTGCTGGAGCTGGAGCGCATGATCCCCCGGATCCTCTCGGGGGGCAGCTTCAGCCACGTCAGAGCCGGGATCCAGGCCGACACCCGGCGGCGGGCCGAGGAGTTGACCCGCCGCGCTGAACAGCACGCCCACCGCCTGGGGCTCGAGCTCGAGGGCCGCGACGGCGACCTGCGCGGCGTGCCGCTCTACCACGGAAAACCGGTCGACGAGGACGCCATGTTCGCCCTGCCGGCCCGCGTCCGGCGCCAGCTCGAAAAGAAGCTCCTGGCCTTCCACGCCCACGCCGAGTCGCTGTCCTACAACCGGCGGCTCCTGGAGCGCGAGCACGACCAGCGCATGATCGAGGCCGAGGTCCAGGCGGTCACGCCGCTGGTGGACGAGTTGATCCGGGAGCTGGCGGTGCGCTTCTGCGTGACGAGCCCGGCAGTGGGGGACTTCCTCGACCAGGTGCGCGAGCACACCCTCGAGAACCACCGGCACTTTCTTCCTCAGGAAGACCGCGGGCCCGCCGCCGACGACGAGCCTGGCGGAGATCGGAAGGGCACACGTCTGAACTCCAGTCACCGAATACGATCTAGTATGCCGTCTTCTGCTT
>CALKWH010000143.1 GCA_938004375.1 uncultured Pseudomonadota bacterium | reverse complement strand
GATTGCCAGGATATCTTCCAATCGAAATCGAAATCGAAATCGAAATCGAAATCGATCCTCCACGGGCGGAGACGGTCACCGCCCCCCGTACGCTCCCGTCATTCGGCCTTGAGGACAGCGTCCTGGGGAACGACGACCACGTACATGTCGGTGCCGGCGATGGGCGCGGTCTTCAGTCCGCGGGCCTCGTCCTGCTTGCGGTCATAGCCGATGACGACGCCGTCGTGCATGGTCACGCTGCGGTCGATGATGGCGTTGCGCACGCGGCAGTTGCGCCCGATGGAGGTCTCCCGGATCCCGGCCTTGTGGATGTTGCCGCCAAAGAGCACCGAGGTCTCCACCAGCGCGTAGCTGCGGATGACCGTGCCCGGACCGACCACGCACTGGCGCACCGTGGCGCCGGACACGATGACGCCATCGGCGATGACGGAGTTAATGGCCTTGCCCACGCGATAGCCCTCCTCGTGGACGAACTTCGCCGGCGGGAAGAAGATGGGCCCGCGGAAGAAGGGCCACCGCTCGCCGTACAGCGAAAACGGCGGCTTCACGAGGGTCAGATCCATGTTGGCCTTCCACAGGGAATCCAGCGTCCCGACGTCCCGCCAGTAGCCGGCGTCGTCGGTGGGGCGCAGCTCCTTGACCCGGCCGTCGGGGGTGTCGACCGCGACGAAGTCGTTGATGATGTTCTGGGTCGAGAAGTCGAAGGCGAACACGGGCTCGCCCTCCTGGACCATGGCCGGGATGATGTCCTTCCCGAAGTCGACGAGGTCGTTGTCCAGCCACCTGTGCAGGGCGTCGTTCTCGAAGATGTAGATGCCCATGGACGCGAGGCAGTCGGTGGTCCCCGGGATGCACTTGGGGTTCTGCGGCTTCTCCTCGAAGCCGATGATGCGGCCCTCGGGGCTCACCTCGAGCACGCCGTACTGGCCGCGGGCCACCTCGGCCGGCACGCGGATGACCGACACGGTCAGCTTCGCGCCGTTCTCCCGGTGGTACTTGCGCAGGAGCCGGTAGTCCATCTTGTAGATGTGGTCGCCGGCCAGGATCAGCACGCTCCCCGGGGAGATGGCGTCGATGAACGACAGGTTCTGGCGGATGGCGTCCGCCGTGCCCTTGTACCACTGGTTCCCCTTCTGCATCTGGGCGGGGATCTCCTCGATGAACTCATCGAGCCGGCGCGACAGGAAGTTGAAACCGGTGGAGAGATGGCGGCTCAGGCTGTGGGACTTGTACTGCGTGAGCACCAGGATCTGCCGGATGTCGGAGTTGACGCAGTTGCTCAGCGTGAAGTCGATGATGCGGAAGACCGCGCCGAAGGGGACCGCGGGTTTGGCGCGCACGCCGGTCAGCGGCAGCAGCCGCTCGCCTTTTCCGCCGGCCATGATCACTGCGAGGGTACGTTCGGGCATCGGGGACTCCTTTGGTGAAACCGTTCTCGATTATCGCCGGGAACGCAGGCAAGTCAATATCCTGCACGGCAAACCCCGACCCTGGCCGGCGGCACCGCCCTCTCCGGGGCGACGACAGGGGGCGGACACAGGGGGCGGCGACAGCTTGACTTGGCCTGGACCTCCCACCATAGTGGTGACCCACGAATGGAGTTGACCATGGAGACCATCCCCCGCGATTTTTCCCGCAAGACCGAGCTCTCGCCCGGTATCTTCAAGACCCCCAAGGTGAAGACCGACGCCCTCGAGGTGCTCGAGCTCGAGCTGGCCCCCGGCGCCGCCCTGGACCGACACGACATGCCCTGCTTCGTCACCTTCTTCGCCCTCGAGGGCACGGGCACGTTCACCTACGGCGACCGCCAGGTCACGGTGCCCGCCGGCGACATGGTGCGCGCCGAGACCGGCACTCCGCGCTTCTGGGCCAACCGCGGGGACACCACGCTGCGGCTGCTCGTGATCAAGAGCCTGGGCGAGAAGTGACGGAAATCAGACGGGATTCGCCGCCCATGCCAGAACCTGTCCCGACCGCCCCGGACTTGAAGACCCTGATCCAGATCGTAAGAGCACACGTCTGAACTCCAGTCACCGAATACGATCTCGTAT
>CALKWH010000142.1 GCA_938004375.1 uncultured Pseudomonadota bacterium | reverse complement strand
CAGAAACAAAGCAGAAACAAAGCAGAAACAAAGCAGAAACAAAGCAGAAACAAAGCAGAAACAAAGGGGGGCGGGGTCACCCGCAGGAGTGGGCGTCCAGCGCCGTCAGGGCGTCGAGGACCTCGTCGAGGCCCAGTCCGATGCGCGCCCGGCAGCGGGACAAAAGCGCCTCCTGGGCCGGACAGCCGTCGAAGGGATGCAGGGGATCGCGGACCTTCTGCAGCAGCAGGGCCGGTCCGTTGGGCTGCGCCGCCCACGGGAATACGCCGTGACGCACGGCCAGCGCAGCGAGCAGGAACGAGTACCAATCGTCGTCGGGGTGCTCCTCGAGGTTCTCCAACTGCTCGGCGGCGGCGAAGCGGATCACCCCGTGGGAGCCGTCCGGGCACCGGAAGCCCGGCGCACGCTCCCTGGACAACCCGAAGTCGATCAGATGCCAGGTGTCCTGCCACAGGACGAAGTTCCCCGGGTGCACGTCCCGGTGAAGATAACCGCGCCCATGCACCGCGTCGATGGCCCGCGCGACGGGGGCCAGCGCGGTCGCGGGCAAAAACTCTCCGGCCCTCAGGAGCTCCTGCAGATCGGTCTGCGCGCGGGGCATCATCACGCCGAAGTGCTCGGCATGGCGAACGCGCGCCAGCACTGGCAGCACGCCGGGCAGCCCCGAGAACTCGAGGTGGAGGTCGCGGGCCCAGGCGGTGCCGGGGAATTTCACGACGCGCAGCACGCGCTGTCTGTCCAGGACCTCGTAGACCAGCCCGTTGGGGCTGTGGCCCAGGCAGGAGACCATGGTCAGATCGAGGAAATCGAGCTCGGGGATCATTCCGTGGGACCCCCGCCTCCGGTGCCGGGCGCCGGGCTCCCCCACTTGGCCCGGACCTCGGGCCGGACGGCGTCGGGGTGGTCGACCTCCCAGGCCGCGCGCAGGCCGCGGAAATCCCAGATGCGCGGGTCCATGAGGTTGCTCGGCTTCACGTTGGCGGCGGCGGCCAGGATGTGTCGCCCGGTGTCCGGGTATTCGGCCTCCATGGCGGCGATGAGCCGCTTGGTCCTGGCGCGCTGCCGGTCAGCGAGGTCGCACCCGGCCAGGCACCAGCAGCGCGTGACTGGGGCCTCGATGAGCTCAGAATAGCGACGGAGGGCGGACTCCCGACAGGTGAGCATCGGGCGGACCAGACGGTTGCGGCGGTCGTCGCTGACGAGGACGGGCGGCATGGCCTGCAGCTTGCCCGTGAAGAAGACGTTCATCAACAGGGTCTCCATGGCGTCGTCGGCGTGGTGACCCAGGACGAGCACCGCCTGGCGTGCGTGCGCCAGGTCGTACAGAATGCCGCGCCGGAACCGGGCGCAGGCGGTGCACACCTGCCGGGGATCGGTGACGACCCGCTCGATGGTCTCGTTGATGTTGGTGGCGCGCAGCTCGTAGGGGATCCCGAGGTCTGACATGTAGGCGTGGAGACGGTCGCCCACGTCGGCGGGGATCCCGGTGTCCAGGGTGACGGCTTCGACGTGGAAAACGAAGGGGGCGCGCTGTTGAAGCCGTCGCAGCAGCGAGGCGCAGGCGAGGGAGTCCTTGCCACCGGAGACGCCCAGGAGCAGCCGGTCGCCGGGACGGATCAGCGCGTATTCCCGGTTGAGCTGGCCCATGGACCGCAGGAGGTGCTTCTCGAGGTGATGGAGCTCCTTGTCCGTCATGACGTCAGAAGAGCGCCTGCAGCCGGATCAGGCCCTGCATGAGAAAGACCGGCGCCATCAGCCCCATCGGATAGATGGCGGCGTACAGGACGGCGCCGTCGTCGCGGCCGGCGCGAGATCGGAAGAGCACACGTCTGAACTCCAGTCACCGAATAC
>CALKWH010000141.1 GCA_938004375.1 uncultured Pseudomonadota bacterium | reverse complement strand
CGACCCCCGAGATCTACACTCTTTCCCTACACGACGCTCTTCCGATCTACCGAGAGTACGGGTGGTCTGACACCTTCGCGGCTTCTCCCCATGCAGGACCCGGAGCAACAGCAGAGATGGCTCGCGGTCGCCCACGAGATTTTGGGCGTCACGCGGTCGATCCTTCGCCTCGATTCGACGGAAGGCGAGGCCCGGTTCCGTCGCCTGCCCCTGAAAGAGGCCGTCCACATCGTGAACGAGTTCGGCCATCCCTGGCGGGCGACCAAGGCCTGCCTGCTGGCGCTGCGGGAATTAAGGACCCTTTCGACGGGGCTGGATCTGCGGTACTGGTCCGAGATTGGCAAGGACGATCCCCCCGAGCTTTGGTCCGACATCCCGACGCTGATCGCCGACCAACTGCGGTTGCATCGCCGACGCAACCCCGGCCAGGATCGCATGGAGGAGGTCCGGGACCAGTTCGCGACCTACCTGCTGGACCGCCTGAAATCCAGAAAAGAAAACAAAGAAACTTCGAGTGAGGCCCCCGGTCGACTCACCGAGCCCGATCCCGTGTGGCGCGAAGCGTATGTCCGCGCCCTCCGGGAGCTCCATTCCAACCCCGGTGGCCGGGGTCACCATGTCCTGTACTGGGTGATGGGCAACGACCAGGTCCCAGAGATTCGTGATCAGGCAAAAATCACCTACAACCAGATGCGGAAAAACGAAGGCCTGCCTGCGGCGAGCTCCCCGCTCACGGCCTTGTTTGCCGCGTTCTGGTGGTTGCGGCAGGCCCATGTCATCAGTCTGAAGTCTGAAGTAGATCAGGCGGGAGCTTCCCGCACCCGCGCCAAGGAGGTGAGACGAACCAAAGAGGAGTTCAAAGAATAGCGAACACGACGACCTGGGGGTTCCGGAACCTGCGTGTCCGAGCGGCCAAATGCCACCCCTGAACAATTCCACCGGCGACCTGCCTGTATGCAGGTCCCACGAGTTCGGAGGCATTCATGGTTATCGACACAAGAACGATTTTTATCCTTTCTAAACATGCGGTCCAGCGTTCCCAGCAAAGGGGGATCCGGCTCGAGGCCATCTGGTGGGCCTTGCGCCTGGGTCGCGCTTTTCATGCCAAGGACGGCATCATCGCCTTTCACCTGGGCCGTCGACAGATCCGGCAGGCCAGGGAACAGGGGGTGCGGCTTGACGACTTCGCCGACGTCGCGGTCCTGGTGAATCGACGCCCGGACGGGACCCTGATCGTGGTAACCGTCATCCATGCTCCGCGCATCTCCAGGTTCTGGCGGCCGGCCAGGGTCGGGAGGGCGGCATGAACCACCCGCTTTTCCCCACCACGGTCAACTGGCACCTCAACCGGGAATGCACCATGAAGTGCCGCTTCTGTTTCGGCAGATTCCACGACATCCCCGCGAACAAACTGATCCGGGATCTACCCACGGCCGCCAGACTGGTGACGGCCCTCGCGGCGCATTTCGAGAAGATCACGCTCACGGGAGGGGAGCCCCTGCTCTGTCCGTTTCTGATCGCGTTGTTGTCGACCTGCAAGGCCCTTGGCCGGACCACCTGCCTGGTCAGCAACGGTTCCGAGCTGCTCAGAAGACCGGAGTTGATCGCAAGACTCGCCCCGGTCCTGGACACGTTCGGCCTCAGCATCGACAGCGCGCGGACCGAGGTCCTCGAGCGCCTCGGCCGGGTGACGCGAAGCGGCGCGATCCGACCGGAGCGATACATCGAGCTCGCGCGCCTGCTCCACGCCGCGGGTATCGGCCTCAAGGTGAACATCGTCGTGAACCGGTTGAACTTCATGGAAGACCTGCGCTGGTTCATCGACGCCCTCGCGCCGGACCGCTTGAAGTTCTTCCAGGTGCTCCCGGTGCGGGACCAGAATGGAGCCGAGGTCGACGACCTGAGCATCACCGAGGAGCAATTCCGGGCCTTCGTGGAGCGCAACCAGGGGGCGCACGCCACCGCGATCGTCGAATCCAATACCCTCATGTACGGCTCCTACGCCATGGTGGACCCGTCGGGACGGTTCTTCGACAACACCACCGGGCAACACAGGTACTCAGACCCCATCCTCTCCGTGGGCGTGCCCGAGGCGTTCGGTCAGGTGTCTTTCTCGGTCGAAAAATTCGAGGCGCGTGGCGGCAGATATTGATTCATTGCTTGTCAGAGAGTGGAAACCGACCCGTCCGAGCCACCGTCGCGGTGGGAGAACCGTTGCGTCTGGTACGCAGGAAAGCCCGGCTTTTCGGTAGATATTTGCCAAGGATTCTGTACACTCGGACAGTTTGTGATGGAGGCGAGCATGGAAAAATCGACAAGGCTCGAGGATCTGAGGCCCCAGGCCACCGTGCGTGGAGTCCTCCCCGACGCCCTGGTCACCGTGGTCCACGTGCAGTGGTTCGGCTCCGAGGCGCTGGAGTTGACCTTCAAGGACCCCGACGGGCACGTCCACAACCGCCTGCTGTACCGGCACGACGAGGCGGATCTTATGGTCGTCGAGGAGGGACGGCCGTGGAGCTTCGACGGCGACGGCGCCCTGTTCCGGCTCGTGTCCGAGGCGCACCGCATCCGGCTCGCCCATCTCTTTGACTCCCAGCTCGCCGTCCACACCTCCCTGGTTGAACCGCTGCCGCACCAGATCACGGCGGTGTACGAGGCCATGCTGCCCCGCCAGCCCCTGCGCTTTTTACTCGCGGACGATCCCGGCGCGGGCAAGACCATCATGGCGGGCCTGCTTATCAAGGAGTTGATCGTCCGCGGCGATCTGGTGCGCTGCCTGATCGTGTGCCCGGGGAGCCTGGCCGAGCAGTGGCAGGATGAGTTGTTCCGCCGGTTCCAGCTCCCCTTCGAGATCCTCACCAACGACAAGCTCGAGGCCGCGCGCACGGGCAACTGGTTCCTCGAGAACCACCTGGTGATCGCGCGGCTCGACAAGCTCTCCCGCGATGACGACGTGCAGCGCAAGCTGGCCGTGCCCGAGTGCCGCTGGGATCTGGTGGTCTGCGACGAGGCCCACAAGATGTCGGCCACCTTCTTCGGCGGCGAGGTCAAGTACACCAGGCGGCACCGCCTGGGCCAGCTCCTGTCCACCCTGACGCGCCACCTTTTGCTCATGACCGCGACCCCGCACAACGGCAAGGAGGAGGACTTCCAGTTGTTCCTCTCGCTGCTCGACGGCGACCGCTTCGAGGGCGCCTTCCGCGACGGCGCGCGCGTCGTCGACGTGAGCGACCTGATGCGCCGCATGGTCAAGGAGCGCCTGGTGAAGTTCGACGGCACGCCGCTGTTCCCGGAGCGCATCGCCTACACCGTGCCGTTCACGCTCTCGGACGAGGAGGCCCGCCTGTACTGCGAGGTGACCGGGTACGTCCGCGAGGAGTTCAACCGCGCCGAGAAGCTGGAGAACAACCGTCGCACCGGCACCGTCGGCTTCGCCCTGACGATCCTGCAGCGCCGGCTCGCGTCCTCGCCCGAGGCCATCTACCAGTCTTTGCGCCGCCGCCGCGAGCGGCTGGACAAGCGCCTGCGGGAGCTGGAGCTGCTCCAACGGGGGGCGGCCTTGCCCGACTTCACCGGGCGCACCCTGGACGCCGACGACCTCGACGACCTGGAGGACGCCCCCGAGAGCGAGCTCGAGGAGACCCAGGAGCAGGTCCTCGATCAGGCCACGGCCGCGCGCACCATCGGCGAACTGAAGATCGAGATCGCCACCCTGGTGCGCCTCGAGTCCCTGGCGCAGGCCGTGCGCCGCGGCGGCCAGGACCGCAAGTGGAAGGAGCTCGCGAACTTGTTCGCCGAGATCTTCACCCCCGCCGGCCTCGAGGGCACCGCCGACGAGCCCGCCACGGCCTACGCCGGGTCCATCCCCCGGCCGGCCGCCTCGCCGCGCCAGAAGCTCGTGATCTTCACCGAGCACCGGGACACGCTCAACTACCTGGAGACGCGCATCCGCACGCTCCTCGGGCGCCCCGAGGCCGTGGTCTCCATCCACGGCGGCGTGGGCCGTGAGCAGCGTCTGGCCGTGCAGGAGGCCTTTCGCCACGACCCGCTGGTGCAGGTGCTCGTGGCCACCGACGCCGCCGGCGAGGGCATCAACCTGCAGCGCGCCCACCTGATGGTCAACTACGATCTTCCCTGGAACCCCAACCGGATCGAGCAGCGCTTCGGCCGCATCCACCGCATCGGCCAGACCGAGGTCTGCCACCTGTGGAACCTCCTGGCGAAGGAGACCCGCGAGGGCGACGTGTACGACACGCTGCTGGGCAAGCTGGAGGAGGCGCGCACCGCCCTGGGCGGCCAGGTCTTCGACGTGCTGGGCAAGCTCCAGTTCGGGGACCGGCCCCTGCGGGAGCTGCTGCTCGAGGCCATCCGCTACGGCGAGCGCCCCGAGGTCCGCGCGCGGCTCACGCAGGTCATCGAGGCCGCCGTGGACCCCGACGCCCTGCGGGCGCTGATCGCCGACCACGCCCTGGCCCAGGACGTCATGGACACCACCCGCGTGGCGCAGGTCCGCGAGGAGCTCGAGCGCGCCGAGGCCCGCCGCCTGCAGCCCCACTTCATCGAGGCCTTCTTCCTCGAGGCGTTCACCCGCCTGGGCGGGACCGCCCGCCAGCGGGAGCCCCGGCGCTTAGATCGGAAGAGCGTCGTGTAGGGAAAGAGTGTAGATCTCGGTGG
>CALKWH010000140.1 GCA_938004375.1 uncultured Pseudomonadota bacterium | reverse complement strand
CCGTGACGTGGCGCTGGCGAAGAAGCTCACCCTCAAGCTCGCGACGGAGGGTGGCTGGAAGTGGTTCGTCGGAGACGACACCGTGACGGACAACGCCTGGGACGTGCAGGCCACCGCCGCCCTCGAGTGGGCGACCTCGGAGGAACTGACGCTCACGCTGCAGGCCGGGGCCGCCTGGTCGAACTTCGCGGACAAGTCCCTCGTCGACGAGGCCACCGCCTGGCTGCTCGCCGGCGCCTGCATTAGTTGGTAGGCAGGGTTCGGGCCCGGCTCCGCTGCCGCCGTCAGGCGTCGGCGCGTCGCCAGGAGGCGGAGGTGAAACCGCCATCCGGTTCGAAGACGACCACCAGTGGATAGGTCGGGGTGAACAGGAGGGTGCAGGTCGAGCCGACGGGGCGAGGGTCGGGGCGCGCCTCGATCAGGCTTGCCAGGTAGGTCTCGCCGTCGACGGTGAACCGGGCGGTAGAACGCTTCAGCCTGCCGGTATTTCGGTTCAGACTGAACAGAAAGGTGGCCACCGTGTGTCCCATGGGTTCGATCGTGCCCTCGGCGAAGACGCCCTCCATGAAAAACTGTCGCGCTCTGCGCCTGCGACGCCAAACCCACCGGAAAAAGAGCCACCAGAGCGACAGGAAGGTGCCCAGCATGACGACCATGATCAGCGCCCCCGACCAAGCTGGGAGTGGGGTGCCGTGCAAGTGGTCCAGCAAGATGATAGTGCCGATCATCACCGGCGCGGTGATTCCACCGGCGATGAAGAACCAGATGGTTCCATAGGCTACGAATCCGAGGGTCGGCTCGATTTTGCGGGCGAAGCGGGCGCAGACGGCTTCTTCGCGTGAATACTCGTTCGGGTGCATCGGTGGTCCTCCGTCGTGTACGCAGGGTAAGACGAATTCCCGACGGGGACAAGTGCCTGGCAAGCTTTGTCAAGGCACGCTTCTGTCAGGGCGCACTTCACTTCAGTCCTCGATCGAGGTGGCGGTACTGCAGGGCCTCGGCCACGTGGCCGGCAGTGAGTGCGTCGGTACCCTCGAGATCGGCCACGGTGCGGGCCACCTTGAGCACCTTGTCGATGGCGCGCACCGACAGGCCCCAGCGCTCCACCGTGCGTTCGAGCAGCGACTCGGCGTCGCTCCCCAGCCGGCAGTGGACGCGCACGGCGGCGCCCGGCATGCGGCCGTTGAGCATGGGGCGGCCGTCGAAGCGGCGGCGCTGGCGATCCCGGGCCTCGCGGATCCGGGCGGCCACGACCTCGCTGGGTTCGCCCTCGGGCTGCGCGCGCAGCTCGGCGTACTTCAAACCGGGGACTTCCACCTGCAGGTCGAAGCGGTCCTGCAGGGGGCCGCTCAGCCGGGAACGGTACCTTCCGATGCCCTCGGGGGAACACGTGCAGGTGCGCAACTGCGACCCGTGGAAGCCGCAGGGGCAGGGGTTCATGGCCGCCACGAGCTGGAAGGCGCACGGGTATTCCACGGTGCCCCGGGCCCGGGTGAGGGTGATTTTCCGGTCCTCCATGGGTTGACGCAGGGTCTCGAGGACGTGGCGCGGATACTCGAGGAGCTCGTCGAGGAACAGCACGCCGTGGTGGGCCAGGCTGATCTCGCCGGGGCGCGGTCCGAGCCCGCCGCCCACGAGACCGGCGGTGGACACGGTGTGGTGCGGCGCGCGAAACGGGCGCCGGGTGAGCAACCGGGTGCGGTCCAGGAGGCCTGAGACGCTGTAGATGCGGGTGCAGTCCAGCGCCTCCTCGAAGTCCAGCGCGGGGAGAATCCCGGGCAGGCGCTGGGCGAGCATGCTCTTTCCGGAACCCGGAGGTCCCACATAGAGCAGGTTGTGTCCGCCCGCGGCGGCGAGCTCCAGCGCGCGGCGGGCGACGACCTGGCCCCGCACGTCCCGCAGGTCCGGGCCCGTGTCGGCGGGCGGCGCCGTCGTCGCGGTGGGCGGCGCGGGCCACGGCTCGCGTTCCATGAGGCAGGCGACGACCTGGCGCAGGTGGCGGGCCACGCGCACCTCGAGTCCGGCCACCAGGGCGGCCTCGGCCGCGTTCTCCTCGGGCACGACGATGAAGGGCAGGCCCAACCGGCGCGCGAGCTGGGCGATGGAGAGCACGCCGCGCACCGGCCGCACTCCGCCGTCCAGCGCGAGTTCGCCCACCCACAGACCCTCGCCGGCGGCGTTCAGGTCCAGATTGCCGTTGACCGCGAGCACCCCCAGCGCGATGGGCAGATCCACGGCCGTGGTGTCCTTGCGGATTTCCGCGGGCGCCAGGTTCACCGTGAAGCGCTTGCTCTTGAGCTCGAAGCCGCCGTTGTCCAGCGCGGTGCGGATGCGGACGCGGCCCTCGTTCATGGCGGCGCTGGCCAGGCCGACCAGGTGGAAGCCAGGCATGCCGGTCTGGCAGTCCACCTCGACCGTGACCAGGAAGCCGTCAATACCTATGAGGTCTCCGGAGAGGATCTTCGTGTGCATGCCGGATTCCCAAGCGAATCCCGTGCCAGCCGGAAACGCCCGTTGTTACTGGGCCGCATCGTGCCGCGGGGCTTCGGGGGCTCACCGTTTCCGGTCGTCACCGTCCGGATTCGGACAAGCCATCCTTAAAAAATGACTTGCATTCGGTCGGAATTTTTCCTAGAAAACTCTCTCATCGGGCAGGACGCCCGTTTCTTGGGGGCAGGACGTCCCGGGAGTTTTCCATGAAAATCATTTGTGCATCGGGGTTGATGGTGCTCGCAGCGTTCTTGTCCGCCTGCGAGACGAAGGTCGTCACAAAGAGCGCCTGCGGCGACGGATTCCTGGACCCCGGCGAAGAGTGCGAGCCCGGGGACCTGCAAGGACAGACCTGCGCCACCCTCGGACACTACAACCCCGACGGGCTGCTGGGCTGCAGCGTCAACTGCCGCTTCGAGCGGACCCAGTGCGGCGGTCGCTGTGGGGATCTGCAGGTGGACGCCGAACACGAGGAGTGCGACGGCGGCCTGGCCCCCGGACAGACCTGCGAGGGTCTGGGCTACACCGGTGGGACGCTGGCCTGCGGCGGCGGCTGCCGGCTCGACGTCTCCGGGTGCGTCTCGGTGTGCGGCAACGGCCTCCTGGAGCCGGACGAGGCCTGTGACGACGGTGATGCCGATGCGGGGGATGGCTGCTCTTCGCTCTGCGGCGTCGAGCCCGGGTGGACCTGCGTCCCGGACGGCGAGGGGAGCGCCTGCCAGGCCACCTGCGGCGACGGGGTGGCCGTGGGGACGGAGGCCTGCGACGGCGAGGACCTGCGCGGTCGCGATTGCCGGGACGCCGGTTTCCAGCGCGGGCGGCTTGCCTGCGACGACGCTTGCGCCCTCGACGCCTCGGAGTGCGCCGGCTTCTGCGGGGACGGCGTCGTCTCTCCGGGGGACGGCGAGGTCTGTGACGGCGATGATCTGAATCACCTGACGTGCCGCAACTTCGGCTTCTACCGGGGGACGCTGGCCTGCGCGGCAGGCTGCGTTCTCGACCTCTCCGGATGCGAGGGCACCTGCGGAGACGGCCAGGTGGAGTCGGAGCTCGGCGAGCAATGCGATCCCGGTGCGCCGGTCTCCGGAGCCTGCCTCGAGCACGGCTTCTACGACGGCACGCCGGCCTGCCGCGTCGACTGCACCTGGGATCTGACCGGCTGCACGGGCTCGTGCGGAGACGGGCTCATCCAGGACGGCTTCGAGGCCTGCGACGGCGCCGACTTGGGCTTGGTCGACTGCCGGGCGCTGGGGTTCTACCGGGGTACGCCGACCTGTGACGCCGGCTGCCTCCACGACACGGCCACCTGCGAAGGCACCTGCGGGGACGGGGTGGCCGAGGCCGGCGAGGGGGAGCTCTGCGACGGAGCCGACACCCTCGGGAGCTCTTGCGGCGCGCTCGACCTCCCGGGCGGCACCCTGACCTGCGCGCCGGGCTGCGCGACCTACGACACCTCGGCCTGTCACCGCTGGACCCGGATCGCGGCCGGCGGGGGCCACTTCAACTGCGCCGTGCGCTCCGACGACAGCCTGTGGTGCTGGGGCCGCGGGGAGGTGGGCCAGCTCGGCGAGGGGCTGACGATCCACCGCAGCGCCCCGGTCCCGGTGGTCGGCATGTCCGGCGGGGTCTCGACCGTCGCGCTGGGCGAGGGGCACGCCTGCGCCGTGAAGACCGACGGGAGCCTGTGGTGCTGGGGATACAACGACCGGGGCCAGCTCGGCGACGCCTCCACGATCTCCCGCTCCACTCCGGTGGCTGTCATCGGCATGGCCGGGGGCGTGACCTCCGTCGCCATGTACGCCGGTCACAGTTGCGCGGTGAAGACCGACGGCAGCCTGTGGTGCTGGGGCTCCAATGACCACGGCCAGCTCGGCGACGGCACGACCGTCGACAAGACCACGCCGATCTGCCCCACCGGCATGCACACCCAGGTCCGCGCCGTCTCGGTCGGTCTCCTCCACACCTGCGCGCTGCGGACCGATGACTCCGTCTGGTGCTGGGGGCGGGGCACCGAGGGGCAGCTCGGAAACTCCGCTGCCGTCACCTCCCCGGTCCCCGTCCAGGTCCAGGGGCTCACCGGCCAGAAGCCGGTGTCGCTCCACTCCGGAGGCTACTTCAACTTCGTCATCCTGGACACCGGGATGACCCGTGCGTGGGGCTACAACAGCCAGGGCATGCTCGCGGACGGGACCATCGTCGACCGGTCGACGCCCGTGTCCCAGGTGGGCATGGACGATGGAGCACTCACCCTGGACGGCTCCAGGCACTTCGCCTGCGCGGCGGCGCCCTCCGGGCAACTGTGGTGCTGGGGGACCAACGGCGACGGTGTCTTCGGGAACGGCGCCACCGGATATTCCTACACACCGGTCCCCACGTCCGGGGAGACCTCGGTCACCGGAGTCGCCACCGGGTACTCCCACACCTGCGTGCTGCGAGCCGACGGCACCGTCGGCTGCACCGGGCTCAATACTTTCGGCCAGCTCGGCGACGGTACCACCACGGACAGGACCACCTTCAGGAATGTTCGGCTGCCCTGAAAAAGAATTATCCAGATAGTTGTGAAAACCCCGGTTTGTGCTACAACCGAAACGGGGTTCTATCGTCTTTTCGCGAGAACCGCTGCGGGAATTGGGGTGCAGACCCGGCCCGAGCCTGTACTTAGACTGGAGCTGAGATGTCCCACGATACTTCCGATCCCTTGATTGGCACCACCATCGGCAATTACGAGATCAAATCTCTGCTCGGCGCGGGCGCCATGGGTCAGGTGTTCCTCGGCGAGCACCCGCACATCGGCCGCAAGGTCGCGGTCAAGGTGCTGATGGCGTCCTTTTCCTCTAACCCCGAGATGGCCGACCGCTTCATGTCCGAGGCCAAGGCCGTCAACAAGATCAACAACCCCAACATCATCCAGGTCTTCGACTTCGGCAAGCTCCCCGACGGTCGGCTGTACCTGGTCATGGAGTTCCTCGAAGGCGTGGAGCTCTCGGGGTACATGGAAGCCAAGGGCACGGTCAGCATCGACGAGACCAGCGAACTTTTGGGCCAGATCGCGTCCGCCCTGGACGCGGCGCATTCAGCCGGCATCGTGCACCGGGATCTGAAGCCCGACAACATCTTCGTGGTCGAGGGGCCCAACGGCCCGGTGGTCAAGGTCCTCGACTTCGGCGTGGCCAAGCTGCTCGACCCGGCCATGGGCGCCAAGCACAAGACGGCCACCGGCCTGATCATGGGCACGCCGTCGTACATGAGCCCCGAGCAGGCCCGCGGCTCGGGCGCCCAGATCGGTCCCGCCACCGACATCTATGCGTTGGGTGTCATCGTGTATCAGATGCTCTCCGGGCATCTGCCCATCGACGCCGAGTCGGTCACCCAGGTGCTGCTCAAGCACATCACCGATCCACCGGTACCCATCTTCGAGTTCCTGCCTGGATTCCCGCCGCTGCTGTGGGACGTCATCTCCCGCGCGCTGGACAAGAACATCGACGCCCGGCCGCCCAGCGCGAGCGCGTTCCATCACATGTTCGTCGAGGCCGCGCGCGGCATCCCCGCACACATCACGGCGGTGGGCATGGTGTCCCCGATCCCGGCGCGCAGCACGATGCCCGGACTCAGCACCTCGGCGGTGAAGACGAGCATGACCGGCGAACAGATCGCCGTCGGCGGCGGGCGCTCCCCTATGGTTTGGGTGGTGATCCTGCTGGTCCTCGCCGGCATCGGGGGCGGGCTCTGGTGGTTCGTCCTGCGCGACAAGGACGAGATGAAGAACGACGTGACGCCCGCAGACCCGGTCGCCGGTGACATGCTCGCGGAGACCACGCCACCGGACCCCATGCCCGCAGAGCCCGCGCCGCCGGACCCCATGCCCGTGGAACCGGCAGTCGTGAAGAAGACCTTCAAGCTCAAGATCGCCTCCGAGAAGCCCGGCCTCGAGTTCAAACTGAAGGTCGACGACGAGCCCGAGGTCGAACTGCGAACGCCCTTCGAGAACACCCTCGCAGAGGGCGCCCAGATCGGAAGAGCGTCGTGTAGGGAAAGAGTGTAGATCTCGGGGGTCG
>CALKWH010000139.1 GCA_938004375.1 uncultured Pseudomonadota bacterium | reverse complement strand
CACCGAGATCTACACTCTTTCCCTACACGACGCTCTTCCGATCTGTTCGACGCCGAGGAGAGCGGCCTGCGAGGCTCCCGCGCCTTCGTGGCGCGCCACCTGGACGAGCTCACCGCCCACCCCGCCGAACTGTTCAACGTCGACGCCGTCTACGAGCTTAAGGACCTGCGCTTCCTGGTGAGCGACGTCAACGGCACCGTGCCGCTCTCGGACCGGCTGGCCCGGGAGTTCGTCGAGCTGGCCGCACGGCTGGGCTTTTCCGCCCGCACCCTGGCCATGCCCATGGGCGCCGGCGCCACCGACGCGGGCGAGTTCGGCCGCCGGGGCATCCGCGCCACGACCCTCATCGCCATGTCCTCGAAGCTGTTCCCCCCGCGGGGCTTCCCCTACCACACCCTGCGCGACACCCTCGACGCCGTGAAGCCCGAGGCCATCGCCGCCATGCTCGAGGTGCTCTGGGCCGCGCTGGTGCGCCGCGAGGAGCCCGACGCCACCCCGTAGCGAATCCGCCCGCCCCGGGCGGTCGACAGACGGGTCGCCCAGGGTCACGCAGCCGAAGGCGAAGCCACCCCAGGGCCGCGTCCGGGCACCCGCGCCCCCCATCCAAGGTGCCTTGACAAATATTTTACTGCGCCTTGACAAATAATCTTTCCTCGATTATGGTCCCCCCGTGACGCGCTTCCGGAGACTCCCGCGTCGATGATTTGTTTCCTGCGTTCATAAAAAAGAAAGGGATTTTCAATGAAAAAATTCACACTTCTCCTATTCCCGTGGCTGCTGCTGTTCTCCCTCTTCGCCTGCGACGAAGACAAGAAGAAGGAGACCTGCTCGGTCCTGCCGGCGCGGTTCGACGCCGACACGACGCTGCCCAAAGGGTGCTACCTGGCCCTCGAGTCGCCGGTGCTCGCCGCCGGCGTGACCCTCACCCTGGACCCGGGCGTGAAGATCATCTTCTCGCCGGACACCCGCCTGGCGATCAGCGGCGACCAGTCGCTGCAGGCCGTGGGCACCGCGTCCGACCCCATCCTGCTCACCGGCGAGCTCGCCGAGCGCGGCTCCTGGGTCGGCCTGCGCTTCGACGGCACCGCCGACGTCGGCAGCGCGCTGGCCCACGTCACCGTGGAGTACGCGGGCAGCACCGCCAGCGACGCGGACTCGGCCGGCATCAAGGCCACCGCCGACAGCCGCGGCGTGACGCTCAGCCTGACGGACTCCACCGTCCGCGAGAGCCAGGGCTGGGGACTGTTCCTGACCGGCAGCGCCCTGATGCCGGCGTTCTCGGGCAACACGCTGACCCGCAACACCCTGGGGCCGGCCAACGTCGACTCCCAGGTGGCCGGCCTGCTCGACGCCGCCTCGACCTACGCCGGCAACGACGTGGACGAGGTGTGGGTCCGCACCGGCGACATCACGCGCAACGGCACCTGGCACGCGCTGGACGTCCCGTTCCACCTCAGCGGCAGCCTGGACGTGTCGATTCCCTGGACCATCGAGGCCGGCAACACCCTGATCCTCGAGGAAGAGGCCGTGGTCGCCGTGTCCGGCGCCGAGGCCGCCCTGCACGCGGTCGGCACCGCCGACGCGCCGATCACCTTCACCGGGGCGCAGAAGACCCGCGGCTTCTGGTGGTCGGTGAACCTCGACGGCACCAACCACGCCGACAACCGGCTCGACTTCGTCACGTTCGAGTACGGCGGCAGCACCGCCCATGACGCGAACAGCGCCTGCCTGCGGATGATCGCCGACAGCCGCGGCGTGACCTCGGGCATCACCAACAGCACCTTCCGCGAGTGCGGCGGCTACGGGCTGTACCTTGCCGGCAGCGCCGTCCTCCCGGGCTTCGCCGGCAACACCCTCACGGCCAACACGCTGGGTCCCGTCATGTCCGGCTCCACCGCGGTGCACCAGCTCGACACGACCTCGACCTACACCGGCAACGACGTCGACGAGGTCGCCGTGGCCGCCGACTGGGTGAACGCGAACGTCACCTGGGAGGACCTGGGCGTCCCCTACCACCTCGACGGCGGCCTGCACGTCAACGGCACCGAGCAGAACCCCGTGGTGTGGACCCTGGCGCCCGGCGTCACCCTGATCCTCCCCGCGGCCGCGGTCCTGTCGGTGGCCGGCGACTACTCCGGACTGCACGCGGTCGGCACCGTCGACGCGCCGATCACTTTCACCGGCGAGGAGCAGACCGCCGGCTTCTGGAAGGCCATCCGCTTCGACGGCACGCTCAACGCCGCCAACGCCCTCGACCACGTCGTCCTCGAGTACGGCGGCTCCGTGGGCGGCACCGGCGAGCAGGGGATGGTCCACGTCGTCTCCGACAGCCACGGCGTCGCGGTGTCGATCACCAACAGTACGCTCACTCACAGTGGCCTCTACGCCATCTACCTGGGCCTCTGGGCCGACGTCAACGCCGACCTCGAGACCTCGAACACGTTCTCGGACAACGCCTCGGGGGACGTCTTCCGCGAAGAGTAGTCCAACGCCGGTCCGCTCCCCTGATCCTGCATGCAGGTCCCCGACGGGAACTCCCGAAGACACGACTCACCGCGGCTTGACAGTCGCGGGACCCTCGGGAATAGTATCCAACGGAGGAGAACAGATGGACCGATGGGCACTCTTCATCTCGGCGGTGCGGACGCGCTGGCTTCTGCTGGGTCTCTCGCTGGCGCTGGCGCTCGCGGCGTGCTCGCGGCCCGGGGCCGCCCCGACCCGGGGTGAGCCGGGAGTCACGCCGGCGAGCTCCCCCCCGAAGAAAGCGGGTGAGGCGCCGAAGCAGACCTGCGGCGCGCTGTCCTACGGCCTGCACCACCGGCCCGGTGACACGCTCGAGGCGATCGCCGGGCGCCGGGCCGGGGACGTCCCGTGCGCGGTCCCCTGTGACCCGGCGCCGACGTTCGCGCTGGGCCCCCTCGGGCGCAACGAGCACGGCGGCTACGGGTTCCTGTCGCTGAAGACGGCGGCCTGCCAGGCGCCGGGGATGCCCCTCCCC
The DNA here is from genome assembly GCA_938004375.1 of uncultured Pseudomonadota bacterium. Classification (GTDB taxonomy): domain Bacteria; phylum Myxococcota_A; class Polyangia; order HGW-17; family HGW-17; genus HGW-17. The sequence continues at coordinate 2,620 of CALKWH010000139.1, read as the reverse complement.
ATCGGATCCTGCTCGGCGACGTGCAACGGGGCCGACCGGCTCGGCCGGGTGAGCGTGGAACTGGCCGACAAGACCGAGCCCGAGCGGGAGCGGTTGTGCCGCGCCTTCGAGCAGCGCCGGGGGCCTCCGGACGTGGGGTCGTGCGATTGCCTGAAGGACGACCTCGTCTGGTTGCCGTCGGCCACGGAGGCGGGCGTGGTTCTTCATTTCATGGGCACGTGGACCTATGAGTGCGGCTTCGATCCGGACACCTATCTGCCGACGCACTTCCCCGGGCACTGAGGAAGTTGGACGGCTACGCGGGTACAGTGGCCCCATGACCGGCGAGTACGAATTCACCAGCAAGATCTATGACCCGTTCCTGTACGTCTTCCTGCGGGGCGTGCGCCGCCGGGTGACCCGCGCGCTTTCGCCCTTTCGCGACCGCCCGGTGCTGGACCTGTGCTGCGGCACGGGGGCTCAACTCAAGCACCTGGCCCGCGCGGGGCACACCGACCTGACCGGCGTGGACCTGGATCCCCACATGCTCGCCGTCGCCCGGCGCGGCCCCCACGCCCTCACCTTGTTGGAACGGGACGCCACCGCCACCGGCCTGGCGGCGGGGCGCTTCGACGCCGTGATCCTGAGCCTGGCCCTCCACGAGAAGCCGCCGGCCACCCGCGCCGCGCTTCTGGCCGAGGCCCACCGCCTGCTCTCCGCCGGCGGCGTCCTGCTGGTGGTGGACTTCGCCATCGACGCGCGCACCTGGCCCCCGGCCGCCGCCGGCATCACCCTCGTCGAGCGCCTCGCGGGCCGCGAGCACTTTCGCAACTACCGCGACTTCCGCCGCCGCGGCGGCCTGGAACCCCTGCTGACGCCGGACCGCTGGCGCCCGCTCCCGGTCGACCCGGCGTTCGGAGACGACCGCGCGCTCTTCGGCGGCCTCGCCCTGTCGCGCTACGGGAGAACGTAGGCTTCACACCGGCGTGGCGGCACTCCCTATTTGCAATTGAGCTTCCTGGGCGCGACCTTTCTGCGATGATCGGCCACCAGCCGGAAGCCGCCGCCCGTCAACCGGTTGACGAGGGACTCGACGGCCTCGGCCCTGGACCAGGCCGTCGCGACCTGGCGATCGCACAGATCCGCCGAGGCCTTCAGGGCGCGCAGTTTCATCACCTCGTCGCGGATCCGCTGCGCGCCGAAGTCCCGCAGCGCCTGCGGGATCTGACGCACCAGGGGACCGGCGACGGCGCCGGTGGCGGGGAAGCGGGTCAACACCGAGGTGACGTCCACGGCCGGGACCCCGTTCCAGAGCGTGTACTCGACCACCTGCCACATTCTCTGACGGATCGACGACACCAGGTCCTGCTGCGTCCGCTCCGAGCAGGTCTCGACCCCGGCCGCGGTCAGGAGGTTCAACCATCGGACCAGCTCGGGCACCGCCTTCCCGGTGCGTACAAACACCACGGGGTCCAGGCTCTCCCGGAGCAGCGAGGCGATCGGGACACGGGTCCGGAGTTGAACGAACCGGTTCACCCGATTCCGATGGTGCGCCTTCAGGCAGTCACGAACCCGGGGATCGGCCTGCCGTTTCAGATCGGCTTCGATCTCCCGGGCTACCGTCCCGACCCGCGACAGGAGCGCTTCGGGAAGGAGGGACCCTTCGGGCGCGAGCGCCTCGACGCGGTCCCAGGAAGCGTCCAGGGCGCTCCTGGCCGTGAAGAAGGCGCCGGACTCCTGGCCCAGGGAGAAGTTGGCCACCTGTCGGGATTTCGTGACCCGCATCCCCATCCGGGCCAGGGAATCGGTCAACGCCTGGACATAGGAGAAGGACATTTTCCCCTGGATCGACCCGCACCCGGCGCGCTCGATCGCGAAGGTCAACTTCTCCCGGCGCCGCGCGTGCTCGACGCGGACCTCCCCCCGCCCCGGCAGGATCGTGCACGCCAGCGTGAACCCCAACGGAGAGGACTTGTCCAGGCTGCAGGCGCCCAGGAAGGTCTCGGCGGCCAGATTGACGGGCTTGTTCCCCGTGTACACGACCGCCAGATCCAATTTCAGGTCCGCGGTCTTGAGCTCCCCCGCGGCGTTCGACTCCACCGTCAGACGCCCCGACAGGTGGACGACCGCACGGAAGCTACCCTGCGAATGCTGCAACTCGAGCTGGGCGAAGAGGCTCACAGGGCTCCCGTAGCGCCCCGGGAAGAGACCGCCAACCTTCGTCGAGGGACACAGGTCCGGCGCCCCCGGCGTCGCGTTCGAGAAGACAAGCAGGGAGAGCATCGCGTGGAGGAGCATGCATGAACCGTACTCCCCATGAGTCCACCGGTCAACCCGCCCGTGGAGTCTCTCTGCGGAAATATCTGTCAGGACAATCAACAGGGAGTTGCCGTGTAGCCCGATGGATGTTTGTCCCGGCCCAGGCGGGCGGCCATGGCGTGCAAATTATTGTTGACCTGTGCTTTTGGATCTTATATACGCACCCCGTCGATCTGCCGTACAAATCTGTAGCCGCGCATGTCGGGGAATCAGCCCCGGCCTGCAGGGCGCGCGGTGGGTCACTACCATGAAGGGAGTTTTCATGTTTCGGTTTACCATTTCTGATTATGACCTGATCGACGTCGCCGGGGCCGTGCTCCAA
>CALKWH010000138.1 GCA_938004375.1 uncultured Pseudomonadota bacterium | reverse complement strand
CGATCTGACCGAAAATCCGTGATAGGCCCATTGGGATGAACGGGGGTCCCATGCCCACTGCGCAATCCGAACTGACGACCCGCCGCGTACCCGTGGTCACGGCCGTGACCTGCGACACGGGCGCCGGCCATCCTTCCCGCATCCTCTCCATGCTCGACCTCAGCGAAGGCGGGTTCTTCGTGCAGACGGCCTTCCCCCTGTCCATCGGCGCGCGCCTGCACTGCCGTTTTCACCTCGGGGACCAGCCCGAACCCCTGCAGGTGCTCGCCGAGGTCGCCTGGGTGCGGCCGGGACCTGCGGACATGGTGCCGCCTCCAGGGATGGGGCTGCGCTTTCTCCGCCTGCCCCACGCGGTGCAGGACCGCATCCGCAGGGTCATCGACGCTCATAACGCCCAGATCCAGTACTACCAGCAGCACCAGCGGCTCTCCGAGGACGCCATGCTCCTGTCGGTGCCGCGGGTCCAGCTCCTCGTGGACGGGGCGACCACGTCGACCCGGTTGGAGTCCTGGAACGGCCGAAGCCTGGTGGTGACCATGGCCCTTCCCTTCGAACCGGGCCAGGAGGTTCGGACCTCCGATGACGAGGGCAGGATCGCCGAGCAGGGACGGATCTCCTGGATCCAGTTCGTACCACAGGGACGCGAGGGCCCCGAGCTCGAGCTGGGTGTCGAGCTCCAGATGCACACCTGGGGTCAGGAGGCCGCCTGCCGCCGCGCCACCGGCGAACTTCCCGTCGGCGAGGAGGACGAAGAGTGGGACTACGAGATCCTGCAGTCCGTACCGGCGGCCTTCACGCTGGCGCCCACGCTCCCGATCCCGGAGCCCGGAGATGAAGAGGCGCCGTTCCTGCTCCTTCGCCGGACCCCCGAGCCTCCCCGGCACCCCGAACCGACGCCGACGCGGCAGGCCTCCACGCCGCTCGTGCCGGCCCCAGCGCTCTGCGAGCCGACATCGGCGCTCTCCGAGCCGGCATTGGCGCTTTCCGGGCCGCCCCCGGCGCCTCCCGAGCCGGCCCCGGCGCCTCCCGCCGGCTGGGCCCCCCGGCTCCCCAGTCCCCCGCTTGCCACCGACACCTACCCGGTGGCCCTGGGCGTCTCCTCGGGCGGCTGGCCCCTGAACGCCCGCGCCACGGCGATCGTCTTCGGGATCGTCCTCGGAGGGCTGGGGCTGACGGGCCTGCTGGTTTCCGGACGCCCCGAGGCCGCGCGTGAACGAGGTGTACAACCCTCCAGGGGCCTGCGGGAGTTCACCGGGGAAATCAAGCAGACCTGGGCCTATACGCCGAAGCATCAGGGTCACCCCGTCCCGTCGCAGCCTTCGTCCTCTTCGGGTTCCAGGCTCAGTGAAGCGCCGGCGGCGCCTGTCGACCCGGCCCCGATCACTGCCTCAACCGGCCCGACACCGACCCCCGAGCCACCCCTCGCCGCCGTTCCGGCGCCGTCCACCGCGCCGCCCCCCTCCCCGGGCTCCGCGCATTCGAAAGAGCCGGCCGAGCCCCGCGCCGTCCCGGTGCAGTTCGCGAGCCGGGGGAGCGTGAGCCGCCTGGTTCTCGAACTGGAGGGCCCACCCGCTTCCAGGAACCACTACGCCCTAGCCGATCCCACGGGCGTCGTCATCGACCTGGAGGGCACCCGCATCCTGCAGAAGAGCGGCTTCCTCGGTGGAGACGGGAAGCGGATCCGGCGCCTGAAGGTGGTGCCGATGTCCGGCAAGTCCCGCCTGATCGTTTACACCCAGTCCCTGCCAGGCCGCGTCCAACTCGAGAGCCAGGGGAACCGGCTGACCGTCTCCCTGCACTTCGCCGACACGGTGGCCCGTCACCCCTGATTACCATTTGCTCCTTCATTCCCGGGGCTCGAACGCGCCCGAGGGGGCACGCTCGTCGCGCTCGTCGAGCCGACGCAGGACCTCCTCGGCCACGTCGATCCACTCCAGCAGTTGGGTGTGGTCCACGGAACGGGGCGTCCCCTGCCGCACGCCCGAACGCTCGAGGCCGGCGACCATGCGCACGAAACGGTCCCGCAGGGCGTCCACGTCGGGCAGGTGCTCCTGACCCAACGCCCGGACCTGTCGCCCGGGGAGCGTATAGAGAGGACCGGGGACCCCCATGCGCCGCGACACCAGCTCAACGAGGGCCAGCATCCGCAGCCAGAGCCGCGCCATCTCCGTGCTCGTGGAGAGCGTGGGCGGCTTACGGGACAACTGGGGCGTCCCCTGGCTGGAGAACCAGAGCACGAGGTAGACGAACGGCCCGAGCAGCAGGACGGCCAACACCCGCGCGCCGGTCTCGTGGCGGACCAGCAGATCCCGCACCGAGTCGACGACCTCCCTCACCTGATCACGCACGCTCTTCTGCCGTCCGACGGTGTCGTCCTCGACCCAGGACGGCCAGCCTCGCTCGGTGAAGTCCGTCAGGAGCCAGATCTTCCGACCACGCTCCGACGCCCACTGGAGCATCCGCAGCGCGAACACGCGGTTGTCCCCGCGGCCCAGCATGTCATTGATCACCAGGCTCGGGTCCGACACCAGCAGCAGACGCCCCTCCCCCACCGTCACCTCGAGCACGAGGGCGCGCGCCGAGTCGGGGAACGCCCACAGCGGGGTCTGCACCGGCACGAAGGAGGCGGGATGGTTGGAGACCAGTTGCCCGAGGCCGGAGGTCAGCAGATGCCCGTCCACCATTGGGACCGCCTTGGGGAAGCGGGCCTTCTCGGGCAGCAGCATCAGTCCCATGTCCACGAAGAGGTTGGCGCCGTTGCGGAAGTCCTCGGCGAGGATCACGCGCCCACCCTGATGCAAAAAGGCCCATAGTTTGCCCGGCGGCACCCAGATCGAGGGGGACCAGAACAGGAGGGTGTGAACGGCCGGGTCCACGCGGGACCAGTCGAGCTCCTGCACCCGCTCCAGGGGGAGGCGGTGCTCGCCTGCGAGCTCCCACAGGGCGGAGAGGCCGTTCCAGTCGGTGTTGCGGGGATGGTAGTCTCCGGTCTCCTGGGTGAGGCAGAGCAGCGACAAAAACAGCGCGGTCATAAAGTGGCGCGCAGCCCCGGACCGGGTTGCCCGGTCACGGGCACTGGTCGTTGAAGTCCCACGGCGTCATGTCGGGCGGCGTGCCGTCATCGTTGGCGGAACACCAGTTGGTGGCCGTGTCGTTGAGGGTCTTGGCGTTCACGTTCACGCCGTGGTCCGGATCCAGGGACACCGAGGCGCCCTCGGCGATAGGCCAGGAGGCCGAGTAGGTGACCTCATCACACACGTCGTTGTTGCTGACCAGGATGCTCAGGGTACCCGCGGCGTCGGGGATGACGTTGGCGGCACCCCAGGCCCAGACCACCGTGTCGAGACCACCGTTCTGGGTACTATCGGTGCTGCCGGCGAGCATGAGGAGCTGGCCGTAGCGGATGATGACGTCCTCATTGATGGTATAGCTCGTCCCGTTGATATTGATCTTGTCATCCCTCAGGTTGAAGTTGCGGGTGTCGCTGAAGCTCTTGATCTCGATCCACTCGCGGTAGCCGTCGGCGCCAGTGGGATTGGGCATGAACTCGTTGATGATGAGGCGCTCGTTCTTGCCGAAGGCGGTGAGCGTGCTCTGGTAGACCTTCAGGCGGAAGGAGCCCTCGTCCAGCGCGGTCATGCCCTGCACCACGATGTAGTAGGTGCCGTTGGAGGGGCTTTGGAAGTGCAGTTGTTCCATGGCGCCGGCACCGTTGCGGTTGGCGAAACGGGTCGGCGTGACCGGGTTGGTGGCGGGACAGGCCGAGAGCAGGGCGATGGACGCGTCGAAGGTGTTCTCGGTCACCTCGACCACCAGGAACTGACCGTTGGGGACCGAGATGCTGAAGAACATGTCGGGGCCGTTGACCGGCACCAGGGTGCTGTTGACCATGTAACCGGTGATGGCGGTGGCCAGGTGGGTGTTGTCGTAGACCGCGTTGTGCCCGTTGGTCACGGCCACCGCGGGGTAGACCCCGGAGCAGTTGTCGCCGTTGACGCCGTAACAGGCGCCGGTGCCGGTGTCGCAGCGACGGCCGACCGGGCAGGCTTCGTTGTTCAGGCAGGAGCACACCGAGGTGGTGCCGAGGGTGGCCGTGCAGGACCAGTTGGCCTCGATGGAACAGGTGGCCGAGCAGCCGTCCCCCGCGATGACGTTGCCCTGGTCGCAGCCCTCGCCGGGCTCCACCACGTTGCCGCACGAGGACGAACAGCCGGCCGGGTTGAAGCCGGAGCAGTCGGCCAGGCACAGCAGGCCCACCGCGTTGTGGTAGTCATAATCGGTGCAGTCGACCCCGTTGAGTTCGGTGCCATCGCACTGCTCGGCGCCGTGGATCAGATTGTTGCCGCAGATCGGACTGCAGACCGAGGGCGCCCCGGCGCATTGCCAGCCGGTCTCCACCGCGCAGGCGTTGGAGCAGCCGTCGCCGCCGGTCGTGTCCCCGTCGTCGCAGCCCTCGCCCGGCTCCACATGGCCGTTGCCGCAGATAGGCGCGCACCCGGCGGTGTCGTAGTCCGAGCAATCGGGCAGGCAGGCCAGCGTGCCGGGCGCGGCGTAGCCGAGGTCGGTGCAATCGGTGAAGCCGTCAAGGTTGGCGCCGTCGCACACCTCCACGCCCACCACGTGGCCGTCGCCGCAGTCCTCTTCGCAGAGCGACGGAGTACCGGTGCAGTCGAAGCCAAACTCGACCGCACAGACGTCGCTGCAGCCGTCGCCGTTGTCGTTGTCGCCGTCGTCGCAATAGCCGGCGGTCAACTCGACGCCGACGCGCAGGCCGTCGCCGCAGAGCTCGTCGCAGACGGTGGGATCGGTGCCCACGCACCCCCACCCGGACTCGGTGTTGCAGGAGCCGTCGCAGCCGTCGCCCGGTGCGGTGCCGCCGTCGTCGCACTCCTCGAGGCCGCGCCTGTGACCGTCGCCGCACGTCGTCGTGCACGTCGAGGGAGTTCCGGAGCAGGTCCAATAGAGCTCGACGAAGCAGGAGCCGTCGCAGCCGTCGTTGGGCGTCGTGTCGCCGTCGTCACACCGGTCGGCGTTGGTCTCGTAGCCAACGAGCAGGCCGTCGCCACACAGCGGCGTGCAGGCGCTGGGCGTGTTGACACAGCCCCAGCCGGTCTCGACCGTGCAGGTGTTGCTGCAGCCGTCGCCATTGTCGATGTCGCCGTCATCGCAGCGACCCGCGTTGAGCTCGACGCCCACGCGCAGACCGTCACCGCACCTAGGCGCGCAGGTGGAGGGGACGCCGCTGCAGGAATAGCCGGCCTCGATAGTGCAGGTGCTGCTGCAGCCGTCACCGTTGGTGGTGTTGTGGTCGTCGCAGCGACCCGCGTTGAGCTCGGCGCCCACGAGCAGGCCGTCGCCGCAGGTCGGGTTGCAGGTCGACGGATCCAGGCCGGAGCAGGTCCAGCCGGTCTCGACGGTCAGGCAGTTGGCCGAACACCCGTCTCCGCCGAAGGTGTTGCCGTCGTCGCACACCTCGGAGCCGCGCCGGTGACCGTCGCCGCACGTCGTCGTGCACGTCGTCGGGTCGGTGCCCACACAGGTCCACCCCAGCTCGGTGCTCAGGCAGTTGCCCGCGCATCCGTCGCCACTCGTGGTGTTCCCGTCGTCGCATACTTCGGAGCCCCGTCGCAGGCCGTCGCCGCACGTCGTCGTGCACGTCGTCGGGTCGGTGCCCACGCAGGTCCAGCCAGTCTCGGTACTCAGGCAGCTGCCCGCGCAGCCGTCGCCGCTCGTGGTGTTCCCGTCGTCGCACACCTCGGAGCCGCGCCGGTGACCGTCGCCGCACGTCGTGTAGCACGAGGACGGCACGCCGGAGCAGGTCCAGCCGGTCTCAATCTGGCAAAGGGACGAGCAGCCGTCGTTTGGATCGTTGTCGCTGTCGTCGCAACCCTCGGTCGCCACGATGCGCCCGTCGCCGCAGATCGCGGTGCAGGTGGTCGGCTCGTTGCCGTTGCAAGACCATCCGACCTCGACCGCGCAGATGTTGGAGCACCCGTCGCCGGAGACGGCATTGCCCTGGTCGCAGGCCTCGCCGCCTCGAATCAGGCCGTCGCCGCAGACGGTGTTGCAGACCGACGGCGCGCCGGAGCTGCAGGACCAGCCGGCCTCGACGGTGCACGTGGCCGAGCAACCGTCGTTTGGCAGGGTGTTGCCCTGGTCGCAGTACCCGGCGGTGGCCTCGATGCCCACACGGATGCCGTCGCCGCAGATGGGCGTGCAGGTCGTGGGATCGGTGCCGACGCAGTTCCAACCGGTCTCCCGCACGCAGTTGAACGCGCAGCCGTCGCCGCTGGTCGTGTTCCCGTCGTCACACTGCTCGGTGCCGCGCCGGTGGGCGTCACCGCAGAGCGTGGTGCACACCGAAGGCTCGTTGACGCAGGTCCAGTACTGCTCCCGTTGACAGGTGTTGGTGCACCCGTCCAGGTTGACCAGGTTGCCATCGTCGCACTGCTCGGAGCCCAGAATGACGCCGTCACCGCAAGAGGCAGTGCAGACCGAGGGAGTGCCGGTGCAGGACCAGCCCGGCTCGACCTGGCAGACTGCCGAACAGCCGTCGCCACCGGAGGCGTTGCTGTTGTCACAGCCCTCGGGCCCGACGATCAGGCCGTCGCCGCAGATGGCGGTGCAGTTCGACGGGATTCCGGAGCAGCTCCAGCCGGACTCGATGGTGCAGGTGGCGCTGCAGCCGTCGTTGGGGGTGGTGTCGTTGTCGTCGCAGCGACCGGCGTTGGTTTCGGAGCCCACGCGCAGACCGTCGCCACAAATCGGGCTGCAGGTGCTCGGAGCGCCGGAGCAGGTCCAGCCGGCCTCGCGCTGGCAGGCGCCGTTGCAGCCGTCGAGGGGGTTGAGGTTGCCGTCGTCGCACTGCTCGCCCGGGCGTACGAGTCCGTCGCCACAGATGGGCGTGCAAACCGAGGGCGTCCCGTTGCAGTTCCAGCCCTGCTCGATGCGGCAGGTGGAGGAGCAGCCGTCGCTGCCCGTGGCGTTGCCGTCGTCGCAGGTCTCGCCGCCCAGAATGTTGCTGTCACCGCAGATGGGCGTGCACACCGAGGGGGTGCCGACGCAGGACCAGCCGGACTCGACGAAGCAGGCGGAGTTGCAGCCGTCGCCGGGGTTGGTGTTGCTGTCGTCGCAGCCGCCCACCTGGGCCTCGTGGCCCACACGGGCGCCGTCGCCGCAGTTGGGCAGGCAGGTGGAGGGCTCGCCCGTGCAGGTCCAGCCGGGCTCGAAGCGGCAGGAGGCCGAGCAGCCGTCGCCGCTGACCGGCATGAAGTTGGTCTGGTCGTCACAATCCTCGGAGCCGCGGATCAGGCCGTCGCCGCAACCCTCGGTGCACACCGAGGGAGTCCCGATGCAGGACCAGCCCAGCTCGATCTTGCAGTTCGCGTTGCAGCCGTCGCCGGGGGTGGAGTCACCGTCGTCGCAGGCCTCCTCGCCCCACTCGACGGCGGTGTCGATCAGGGCGTCTCCGCAGCGCGGCGCGATGCAATTGAGATGGCAGCGGTTGGGCTCGCCGTCCACGTTCTCCCCCTCGTCGCACTGCTCGCCGTACTCGTCGTCATGGACGTTGTCACCGCAGTAGGGCGCGGAGCAGTCCGGGCGACAGGCGTTGGGATCCATGGTGTTGGCCGCGGTGCCGTCGTCGCAGGCCTCGGGGCCGCCGCCGGGACCGGTGCCGCTGGTGACGTCGGTGATGGCGTCGCCGCAGATGGGGTCCTTGCAGGTCGTGCGACAGGTGTCCGGGAGGTCCGCGTTCCCCGCGCCCTCGTCGCACTGCTCGCGCTCGGGCTCGCCGCCGCCCACGGAACTGACGTTCACGTCACCGTCGCCGCAGGTGGAGGGGATGCAGTCGTTGCCGCAGCCGTCGTCATCGACCTGGTTGCCGTCGTCGCACTGCTCGCCGTCATCGACGGAGCCGTCGCCACAGTAGGCGGCGCGGCAGAAGTACCGCGGCTCGTCGGGGGTGTCGATGAGGTTCCGGAACGCCGGGTTCACCACGGCCCGACAGGCGTTTGTCCGGGTCGCCAGAATGGGCTCGGCCGCCTCCGGATCGATGATCTCGTTGCCGGTGCCGTCCTCGGGGAAGCCGTCGTCGCACTCCTCGGCCGGGATCGTCCCGGAGACGGGGTCGACGATGCCGTCGCCGCAGTCGCGCCGCAGGCAGGTGGTGCGGCAGGCGGCGCCGGGCGCGTCGCTGTTGGCGGAGCCCAGATCGCACTCCTCGCCGGTGGCGTACTCGGTCACCAGGTTGCCGCAGCCAGCGTTGGTGCAGGTATAGGTGCCGTCACCACGTTCGACGCACTTCATGCCGCCCTTGCAGTAGGAGCCGTCGGGACAGGACTCCAGCTCGATGTGCTTTGCGCAACCGGCGAACCCGAAGACGGTCAGCAGCATCGCAAACAAGGAATAATGGAAATGTCTCATGGCGCACCTGTCCTTCGGCGAATGATTACTACTTGCCCCTGGCCTTGCCGGCGTCCGTCCCCGAGATGGGCACGGTCACCGGGACCGTCTTCTTCTGGTAGAAGTACAGCACGGCGGCGGTCACCAGCGCGGTGGCGCCCACGCTCACCAGGCCCGAGCCGACGTTCTGCATCAGCACGGGCTTGTCCTCCCGGCTCAGATCGAAGGCGAACGGCCGCGTGCCCGAGGTGGCGACGATGTCGTCGATCTCGGCCTGCAGTTCGTCGATCTGCTCACGGCCAGAATAAATCATGTAACCGCCCGAGCCCATGAGCAGAGCGGCGGCCACGCCGGCGACGATGGGCCAGCGCATCGAATAACGCTCGACCGTCTTGTAGCGGATGCCCTGCTCGAACTTGTTCAGTTCGATGGACTTCTCGGCCACCACGCCAGGCGGCAAAAAGATGTCCTCGGAGAGCGGGATGTAGCCGTCCTGGTTCGCCGTGATCAGGTGGCGGCCGCCGGTGAGGGTGACGCCCTTGGTGAAGGGGCACTGGGCGAGGAGGGCGCCGTCCACGTAGACCTTGGTGCCTTCCTGCGTGCACTTCAGGTTCAGCACGCTGAGCGTGCCCATCAGTTCGAGGTACTTCTCCTGGGCTTCTTTGTAGCGGTGCATCTCCACCGGATCGGGACCGTACTCGAGCACCATCTTGAACATGTTCGCTGCCTCGAGCGGGCGACTCATCATGGCCAGGGTGACCCCCATGTTGAACACGATCCGGGGATGGGGCCACAGGGCGAAGGCTTTCTGATAGAGCTCGAGGGCCTCGGCGAGCTTGCGGTCCTCGAACTCGGCGTTGGCCTCGGTGAACAGCGCCCGGGCCTTTTCAGCGTCGGCCTTGGGGGTCACGTCCTCGAAGTTCTGGGTCTGCGTGGGCAGTACGATGCTCTGGGTGACCACGGTGACGCCCTGGGCGTTGACTGCCGGCTTGGAGTCGGGGAGATCCACCTTTTCCTGGGCAGCGGCCGGGCCGGTCAGCATCAACCAGCAGAAAAGACTGAGCAAAATCGAGAATCTCGCGTGCATTGGGCACCAAATCCTTCGAAAGTATAGCACCAGATCCAAAGCCGACAGGACGAATAATTATTTAATTATCGTTCCGGCAGACTTTGAATAATCTTTGACCGCAGAGCCTGGAGCTTGCGGACCGTCTCCTTCTCCTTGTCGAGCAGGATCGCCAGGTTCTTGCGGGCCTCGTCGGCCGCCAGGCGGGCGTTGCGCTCGAGCTCGGCCGAGCGCTTGACCTGCTGGGCGGCGGCCTCGGCGCGGCGGGTCGCCTCCTCGGCGCGCTTCTGGGCGGCCTTGGCGTTGTCCAGCGCGGCCACGAGAGCCTTGTTGGACTCCTGGACCTTCAACTGCGCCACGCGCTCCTGGTCGCGGGCCTTCTCGACCTCTTTCAGGCGGGAGCTGGCGAGGCCCTCGGCGCTCTTGGCGCGCTCGGTCTCCTCGGCCAGCAGTACCATCTTCTTCTTGACCTCCTGCTCGGCCGTGGCCGCGCGGTCGGCCTCCTTGCGGGCCAGCACGGCCTGCTGGCGCGCCTTCTGCTCGGCGCCGCGGATCATGAACAGCGCGCCGATGGCGCCCAGGGTGACCATGGCCATGAGGATGATCGCCGTGGCGACGAGGTACTTCTTGCGCCGGGCCGAACGTTCGGACAGGCGGAAGGCGTGGTCCAGGTACAACCGCTCGAGGTCGGTGAGGCCGCCCTGGTAGCGCTTGAGCCACAGGCGGGCCTCGTCGAGTGCGTCGCCGGACCACAGCAGGCCGTTGGGGCGCCCGCGCAGATCCCACTGCTTGGACGCCTCGCGCAGCTGCTGCAGCATGGCGGCGTTCTCGTTGTCTTCCTCGAGCCAGCGCTTGAGAGTCTGCCACCGGGCGATGAGGGACTCGTGGACGATCTCGACCTGGGCGTCCTCGCCGTGCTCGCCGATGTTGGAGACCGTGAGTAGGCGGGCCAGCGCCAGGGTCTTGAGGATGCGCGCGGCGACCTCCTGGCCCATGATGGCCCGGATCTCGGAGACCGTGATGACGGCGCGGGTGCCGTCGGAGGTGACCAGGCGCTGGAACAGACGCTTGACGGCCGTCTGATCCTGGGTGGTCATGCCGGAGAGCACGGCGTCGGCGTGGCGGGCCAGCGCGCCGCCCACACCGCCCATTTCGTCGTAGACGCGACGGGTCAGCAGCTTGCGGTTCTTGTCGCGGTTCTCCCAGAGCTTGGACGCGGTGAACTGGAGGAGCGGCAGCGCGGCGGGCTCGTCGCGCAGGGAGTTTACCATCTCCTCGACCATGTGCGGGTCCTCGAAGGCGTAGCCGATCAACTGCGCCGGGCGGACGATGGCGTCGTGCAGGCCCTGGCTGTTGGGCGCCTGGAGGATGGTCACGTCGCGGGTGACCTTCTCCATGAGGTCGGGGAACTCGGCGACGCGGTCGAGGAAGTCCGAGATCGGAAGAGCGTCGTGTAGGGAAAGAGTGTAGATCTCGGTGGT
>CALKWH010000137.1 GCA_938004375.1 uncultured Pseudomonadota bacterium | reverse complement strand
CGTATTCGGTGACTGGAGTTCAGACGTGTGCTCTTCCGATCTCTCGCCGTCGCCGGTGCGCTTGGGGATCGAGAGGGTGAGCGCCTCGAGGCGCGCCTTCAGGTCCTCGGCGGTCTTTACGAGCTTGGCGCGACGGGCGGAGACCACGCGCTTCTCGTGCTCCACGCGGGCCTTGTTCTTCGTGGTGGCCTGCACGGCCAGGCCCATCGGAATGAGGTAGTTGCGGCCGTAGCCGGCGCGTACGCGGACGACGTCGCCGGTCTTCTTGCCGAGAATGTCTTCGCTGAGAATGATTTCCATGTATGCCATGACGGGTCTCCTCTTTCTACTCGTTCACGGCGAACGGCATGAGCGCCACCATGCGGGACCGGCGGATCGCCAGGGACAAGGAGCGCTGGTGCTGGGCGCAGGTGCCCGTGATGCGCGAGGGAATCATCTTCCCACGCTCGGTCACGAACGAACGCAGCATCTGGGGGTTCTTGTAATCGATCTTGACGTTGGCGTCCGCACAGAACATGCAGACCTTGCGACGACCAAAGCGGCGGGGTTTCTTGTCGTTCATCATGGCGCTCACTCCTTGTCCTCGTCATCGGACTCGTCACCGGCGGCCTCGGCCTCTTCGCCGGACTCCTCGTCGGTCTCGGCCGGGCGCGCCTCGCGCTCCTCGTGCTCGGGGGCATCGAAGGTCGGGATGGTGGCGGCCTGGTTCAGTTGCTCATCGGTCACGGTCTCGGGACGGGCGTTGGGATCCACGTTGGCGTCCACGAGGATGCTCATGTAGCGGATGACCTTTTCGATCATGCGCATGAGGCGCTCGATCTCGGCCACGAGCTCGAAGTGGCCCAGGAAGCGCCAATACAGGTAGATGCCCTTGCGGTGCTTGCGGACGGTGTACGCCAGACGCCGGCGGCCCCAGTTCTCGAGGGCGAGCAGGCGGCCTTCCTTGCGCTCCATCAGCTCGAGGACGCGGCGCTGGATGACCTTGATGTCCTCGGAGGTGGTTTCCGGAGCGAGGATGGTGATCATCTCGTACTCCCGTTCATTGTTCAGTTGATCTCGATACGAACGCGTCAGTGTCATTACCTTTCCATTCTCCCTTTGGGTAGGGGCTTGCACCCTTTCGCCCCGCGCACCGTGCGCGGAGCAGGAAGCGTCATGCGTGAGCACGACTGAGGCGGGCAAGTTAGTCAAATTCCGGACCGATGGCAAGCTGTTTTTGTAGGAAAAGCCGGCGCCCCCCACACAAACCCCTTGCAAACGGGCGCGCGTTGGAGTTACCTCATAGTCCTGCCGCCCCCGTAGCTCAGGCGGACAGAGCAGCGGTTTCCTAAACCGTTGGCCGGGTGTTCGAGTCACCCCGGGGGTACCGGATATTTATGGAGTTTGCCATGAACACACCAGGCGCCGACGATCTCAACCAGTTGATGCAACGTCTCCAGGCGTTCCGCTCTCGAATCCCCGCCCAGCTGCTCAAGAACGTCAAGACGGGCACCGCGCTGATCCTCGAGCCCGACGACTCGGCCCGGGCCACCCTCGCCGAGCTCATCGAACAGATGGGCTACCGGGTCTTCTCGGTCAAGACCATCGAGGAGGCCCGCAAGACCGCCGACGCTCTGCGAGATCTGTCCCTGGTCGTCTCGGTGCCCCGCCCCCGGGGCGACGACGACCGCAGCGGGCTCGAGTTCCTCTCGCAGCTCAAGACGCGCTCACCCAGCCTCATCCCGATCCTGTCGGTCTCCTTCGCCGAGAGCGAGGACGCCGTGGGCGCGCTGCGGCAGAACATCCTGGGATTCTTCATCAAGCCCTACGACCGCGACGAGGTGCTGCGCAACCTCGGCGACCTGCTCTACCTGTACGACCGCACCAATTACCTGGTCCGCCTGCTCGCCGAGGTCGACGCCCTCGTCACCGGCTGGGAGTCCCGGCTCCCCGCTCCGAAGTGACGGCCGCATGGCGCAGGACGTCTCCGCAAGCCTGATCCCCGTCCGCGTCTCGGCGCGCGGCGCCGTCCGCCTGGCCCGCGGCCTGCCCTGGGTGTGGGCCGACGACGCCTCCGCACCTGTCGACACCCCCGCGGGCGTGGTCGGGCTGCGGGATCCCGGCGGCGCCTGGCTGGGACAGGGATTTTACAACCCCGCCTCCACCATCCGCGTGCGCTTTTTAGCCGCCACCACCCGCCCATTGGACGAGAAGTGGCTGCGGCGCCAACTGACCGAGGCCGCCGCCCTGCGGGACGGTCCCCTGGGCCTCGCGGGCGCCTCCTGCCGCCTCGTGCACTCGGAGAGCGACCACCTCCCGGGCGTCGTACTGGACCGCATCGGCGACGCCCTGGTGCTGCAGACGCTGTGCGCGGGCGCCGACACCTGGCTCGACCGCCTGCGCGACGCCGCCGTCGAGCTCTTCTCCCCCCGCCTGCTGCTCCTGAAGAACACCGCCCGCGCGAGGCAGGCCGAGCGCCTGCCCCAGGAGACCCGGGTGCTCTTCGGCGCCCCGGGGCCCACGCTCTACCGGGAGGGCGACGTCACCTTCGAGACGGACCTGGCCGCGGACCAGAAGACCGGCGCTTTTCTGGACCAGCGCGACAACCACCTGCTCCTGCGGCAGGTCGCCCGGGGCCAGGCCCTGGACCTGTTCTGCTACCACGGCGGCTTCGCGCTCCAGATGGCCCGCGCCGGCGCCGTCGTCACGGCCGTGGACGCCTCGGCCCCCGCCGTCGAGCGTCTCGCGGCCAACGCCCGGCGCAACGACCTGGCGGTCACCGGCATCGTCGACGACGTCTTCGGGCTGCTGCGCGAGGCCGACGCCACCCGCTGGGACACCATCGTGTGCGACCCGCCGGCGCTGTGCCCCCACGCCCGGGACCGGAAGAAGGCCCTGTTCGCCTACCGCCAACTGGCGGGGGGCTGTCTGTCCCGGCTGCGGGCGGGCGGCCTGCTGCTGTTCTGCTCCTGCTCGGCCCACGTGCTCCCCGAGGAGCTCCTGGGCGCGCTGGTGGGCGGCGCCCGCGACGCCGGCCGCACCTTCTGCGTGCACCGGTTCGTGCAGGCGGGGCAGGATCACCCGAGCCACCCGCAGATCCCGGAGAGCGCCTATTTGAAAGGATATTTAATCCGCGCCACCTAGCGCGGGGAGAGCGAACCGCCATGTCCACCTTCCCCGACCACATCGAACGCGCCCGCGCCATCTCCGTGCGCGCCTATGCCCCGTACTCCCGCTACCAGGTCGGCGCCACGCTGCTGACCGCCTCCGGCGGCGCGTACGACGGCGTCAACGTCGAGAACGCGAGCTTCGGCGGCACCATCTGTGCCGAACGCATGGCCCTGGGGGCCGCCGTGACGGCCGAGGGGCCGTCCATGAGGTTACGCCAGGTCACCATCCATACCAATTCCTCCCCACCGGCGGCACCCTGCGGGCTGTGCCTGCAGGTGCTCGCCGAGTTCTGCGGCACCGACACGCGGGTCGTGTGCGGCAACCACAAGGGCGAAGTGCGTATATACATGTTCGGCAACCTGCTACCCCAGGCCTTCCACGGCCACGAAATGACGCCCGCGGAGCCTTGACAAGCTCTGGCGAAAAGCCTAATCATTCCCCGCCGATTCCGAGGAGATTCGTTCATGAAGAACTTGCTGACCTTCACTCTCTGTTCCCTGATCCTGTTCGCCTGCTCCAAGAAGAAGGACGCCCCCCCGGCCCCCGCGCCCGGCCCCGACATGGGCGCCGCGATGCAGCCCGAGCCCGTCATGGCCCCCGAGCCCGTCATGGCCTCCGAGCCCGCCATGGCCCCCGAGCCCGCCATGACCCCCGACGCGACGCCGGTCCCGGCGGTCCAGGTCGAGGTCCCCCCCGACGCTGTCGTGGTCGAGGCGCCGCTGTGGCACCAGACCTTCACCGTGGACGGGAAGAAGTACCTCGCGCTCAACTCCGCGAAGTACAAGGAGTCCAAGGATCTCAAGGGATACACCGCGCCCATCGAGGTGGTCGTGGTCTTCGACGAGGCCGGGACGATCGCCCGCGTCAAGGTCGCCGCCCACAAGGAGACCCCCGAGTTCATGGACCGCGTCGAGAAGGAATGGCTGCCCAAGCTCGCCGGCCTGGGAAAAGACAAGATCATCGAAGGCCCCGGCGGCGTGGACGCCCTCACCGAGGCCACCGTCAGCACCACCGCCCTGCGCAAGACCGTGGACGAGGTCCGCAAGCTCGCCTTCACCCAGCTGCTGAAAATCGAACTGCCGGGGACCACCGCGCCCGCGGGGACCCCCGCTCCCGCTCCCGCCCCCGTCCCCGCCCCCGCCAAATGAGCGTCCCTGACCCCCGTGCACGTCATTTCATTTGACGCACCGGGAAAAGCGGATTAGCCTAACCAATTCCTAACACACCGAGACCCGCTGGCCCCGGTGTGTGTTCCAGGACCCTCACCAAGGAGTCTCTCGGATGTTTTTCAACGCCAAGGAAGGTTCCACCGCCGCGCTCATCCAGTTGTGCATCGGTTACTTCGTCTTCTACGTCATCACCGGCGTCACGGTGAAGTACTTCCTCGCCCACGGGGCCGGCTTCCCAGGCCTGCACGGCATGGAGTTCCTGGTCTACTCGACCACCGGCGGCATGGGCATCACCCTGGCCATCGTGCTCGCGCTGCGCTGGTACCGCTTCCCGTCCGACAACCGGCGCCAGGTGGGTCCGTTCTCGATCCCGTACGAGTTCTTCTATATCATCCCCTCGGGCGTGTGCACCGCTGTGGTCGTCCCCACGACCACCCTGCTCTACTCGTTCGACGGCATCTCGGTCATGGTGGCGATGGTGCTCATGCGCTCCTCGGTCATCGTGATCAGCCGTGCGGTGGACGAGCTCCAGATCCGGCAGGGCATCCTCAAGAAAAAAGTGTACCTCGAAGAGAACATCGCGGTCGTCATCGCCATCCTCGTGGTCGTCACGGAGATCCTGAGCCCGGGACAGGGCGGCCAGAGCCCCTTCACCTCGGTGCCCGTGATGGTCATCTTCACGTCCTACATCCTGGCCTACAGCCTGCGCATCTACATCATGAACTACTACAAGAACACGCGCCCCCACGGCGCCACGGGGAGCAACAAGGGCTTCTTCGCCATCGAGCAGATCTCCTCCACCTCGACGGTGGCGCTGGTCGTCCTGGTCTTCCTGCTGCTCCACGCCACCGTCGGTCTGTCCGGCCCCCGGCTCGATCCCATGCTCGACGGCTTCCTCAGGCCCGACGCGAAGTGGGCGCACTGGGCCGTCCTGGCGGGCACCGCTTTCGGGATCGTGTCGTTCTTCTCGGTGTTCATCTTCATGTTCAAGGGCCGCACGGCCACCTTCGCCGGCCTGGTCAACCGCATCACCAGCCTCATCGCCGGCACCGCCGCCACTCTGGTCTTCGCGCTCATGTTCAACGGGAAGTATCCGCATTACATGGACTGGGTCAACCTGGGCCTGATCTTCATCGCCGTGGGCTTCATCACCCGCGCCGAGAAGAAGCGCGCCCAGGAGCTGGCCGCCGAGAAGGAAATCTGATCCCCCCGGTCGACAGGAGGAAAAGCCATCATGGTCGCCACCATCTTTCATGACTTCCACGACGTCGTCAACGTCCCCATCGGCGGCTCCGTCTTCACGTGGAGCCACCTGCTCTACGCCACCCTGATCCTCACGCTGGGCTACCTGCTCCGTCGGGTCGTGGTCGCCGGACTGCTCGCCCTGCTCTCCAAGCTCGCCTCCCAGACCCAGACCCAGGCCGACGACCTGCTGCTCGAGGCCATCCGCGTCCCGGCCCGCGCGGCCGTCGTCATCCTTTCCGGCCTGTGGGCGGTCGTCGTGCTCCCCATCCAGCACTTTCCGACCTTCGAGCGCATCTTCTACGCCGGCTTCCGCATGGCGGTGGTCGTCCTGGTGTGCTGGACGGCCACCCGCAGCATCAAGGTGCTCACCTACCTGATGCGGGGCGCCATGACCATCAAGGAAAAGATTATCGATGACCGGTTGATGCCATTTATCGAGCAGATCCTGAAGATCGTCGTGATCCTCATAGGATTCGTCATGGTCCTGCAGGAGTTCGGCTACGACCCGTCCGGGCTCATCGCCGGCCTGGGCCTCGGCGGTCTCGCCTTCGCGCTCGCCGCCAAGGACACGCTGTCGAACTTCTTCGGGTCGATCATGATCCTCACCGACAAGCCGTTCCAGGTGGGCGACTACGTCGATTTCAAGGGCTACGAGGGCACGGTGGAGATGATCGGCTTCCGGTCCACCCACGTGCGCCTGATGGACAAGTCCATCGTCCAGATCCCCAACGGCATGCTGGCCTCCGAACCCCTGCGCAACTACTCGCGCCGCGATCGCCGGCGGATCTACTTCACCGTGGGCATCACCTACGAGTGCACGCCGGCCATGATGAAGGCCGCGATCACGGCGATCGAGGAAGTCCTCGCCGGCAACCCGCACATCCACCAGGACGTGGTACTCGTGCGATTCAACAAATTCGCCGACTCCGCCCTCGAGATCATGGTGCATTGCTACGCCACCACCGCGGTGTGGGCCGAGTGGCTGGAGATCCAGGAGAACGTGCTCCTGGCCGTCTACGAGCGCTTCGGTCAACTGGACATCCCGTTCGCCTACCCCGCCATGACCGTGCACATGTCCGGCGAATTGGCCCCCGACGCCCAGCGGGAAAAGAAGAGCCAGGACTTCCTCCAGTCCCTCAACGTCCGCGCCCTGCACGAGCCCCGCCTGCCCGCCGGCACCGCCCCCGCCCCCGAGGGCGTCCCCGCCGAGGAGCGCTTCGCCTCGATGGATCCCCGCGCGTAGGCTCAGTTACGGTCAAGCCACGGATACCCGCCAAAACCCAGGCATGGGGAGGAAAAGGGGCCTTTCTCAACCGGAAGGATTCCTGATACGAGGTGTCCCGTAGACGGGTTCGGCTGGCCCCCACCTGCGGCCCAATTTATCGCCCTGTCGGGCGCTACGGTCGGTAGAAGGTCAGGGAGAGCGGCGCGGAGAGCGATGCGGTGTTGTAGGAGAACTTGTTGTAGTACGGGTCGGTGGTGGTGTCTTGAATGCCCACGGTGGCAGAAAGACCGTTATTGTACGTCGCACTTCCGAAAAGCACGTCGCTGTACACGAAATGGATGTTCATCGTCGCTTCGTCAATCTGAACCTGGAAGTTGACGGGGTTGTTGGTGCCCGTCGTGTTGTTGTGGCGCGTGAGCCACTGAATGATGACCCGTCTGTTCGGCGCTGTGCCATCGATTTGGTACCAGACGCCCTGGGACGTATTCGTGCTGTACAGATCGTCCCAGAAGGGCATGATGACCGCGGTGAACGTGCCCGATGGCAAATCGTTGTTGGTGTAGGCCGTATTGGTACCGGAGAAGTGAACGACACCATTGGTGGTCGGTCGCAGATTGGTGAACGAACCGTCGTAGAACAGGAAGGTGAAGGGGATGTCGAAGTTGTATTGATTATCATCACCGTAGCCCAGCTTGGTCCCGGTACCGGTGATGTCGACGAACGCCTGATTCGTTACGCAGCGTTCGTACCCGTAATCGTCAATAACTCCGTTAAGACAATGCCGGCAGTACGACTCGCAGCCGTCACCGTTCACCGTGTTGCCGTCGTCACAGGTCTCACCATATTCGACGGTACCGTTGCCGCACACGGGAATCACATGGTCCCAGCGGCAAGACGGGCTGCAGCTGTCACCGGCGATGCGGTTTCCGTCGTCGCATTCCTCGGTGCCCTCCCGGGTGCCGTTGCCGCAGGTCTGACCGGCGGTCAACGCGCAGAACCAGTCGCAGCCATCGCCGTTGAGCCGGTTGCCGTCGTCACAGAGCTCGTCGGCCTCGACGGTGCCGTTGCCGCAGGTCGTGCAGCAGCGGAAGCCGACATGGGCGGTGAAGGCCGTGTCGATGTAAACCGACCCGGTGAACTGACAGGCCAGGCCTGTGGCGTTATCCATGTAACTTCCGCCACGCAACGTGAAGAGTTTCTGATCGGCGGCGGTCTGACCGCGGTAATCCATGGTCCACTCACGCAGGTTGCCGCTCATGTCGAACGTCCCAGTGTCGCTGGAGAAGCAATCGATGGCGTCGCCAGCGGGTATGGAATCATCCATCAGATAATCGTACCCGTTGCAGGTCGCCGCCTCATACGTGTTGCCGTACGGATACACCAGGTTCGAGGCGCCCTCGCAGGCCTCCTGCCACTCGTCGGCCATGCAGAGCCGCGCGCCGGCCAGCGCGCAGGCCGCCTGGGCCTGGGCGTAGGTCACGCGGTTCCAGGGCAGCACGTCGGGGCGCGAGCAGGCGCGGGGGTTACCCAGGCCGGGATTCAGCGCCGTCGCGTCGGGTCGTGACGCCTCGTACTTGTACACGATGACGTCATGACCGCCCACGGAGACAGTCTCGGTGTCGTCCGTGACGTAATAGGTTTCGTTGGAACCGCGGTTCCAGGGCGGCTCGTCGGTCAGGCCGTCGCAGTCGTTGTCCAGACCGTCACAGAGCTCGGCCGCCGGGTCTGCCCCCGGGACGGTGATGTCGCACTCGGTACCCGCCTCGTCTGAACGGCAGACATAGACGCCGGTGCCCTTGCAGAGACCAAATGCCGAGTCCTCGCAGGCCGTCCCCTTGATGGGCAGGAAGTCCTCGTCCGTGGAAAGGTCGCAGTCGTTGTCCAGGTTGTCGCAGCGCACCTCGGCGTAGGCCACCTTGTTCGGGCTCCCGGCGAGCGTGTCCACCGCGTCCGGATACTGGCAGACCCAGGTCTTGACGCCGTCGAAGAGCTGGCACTGGGAGGCTACAGAGCCGCCGCAGGCACCGCCGGTCTTGCAGTAGCCCGCCGGAGGCGGGATCAGGTCGGTGACCTCGTCGATGGCCCCGTCGCAGTCGTCGTCGAGGTTGTTGCAGTCCTCGGAGCCTGCCGGCAGGGTGGCCGTGCAGGCGTACTCGCAGCCGTTGCTCCCCAGCACGTTCCGGTTCCCGTCCAGGTCGTAGTAGCCGGCGTTGCAGGTGTATTGACAGGCCCCTGCGACGCAGCCGGAGACCGACGCGTTGGGCGGCGTGGTGGTGAAGCAGCTCGTGCCGCAGGTGCCGCAGTTGAGGATGTCGGTGTTCAGGTTGTAGCCGTCGTCGGGCGTGCCGTCGCAGTCGTTGTCCGCGGCGTCGCACAACTCGGTCTGGGGCAGGATCTGCCCCTGGCAGGCGTTCCAGGCGCCGCCGAAGCACTTCTGGGTGCCGGCGCGGCACGGGCCCACCCCCAGGGTACCGCCGGGCCCGGTGTAACAACTCTGTTCCAGCGGGTTGCCCGAGGCGTTTTCGTCCTTGACGCCGTCACAGTCGTTGTCGACGTTGTCGCAGAGCTCCACCCCGCCGTTGGTCACCGTGCAACCGTACTCGCAGCCGTTGGAGAGCAGGCCGTCATGGTTGTAGTAGCCGGTCTGACAGGCATAGGCGCAGTTGCCCGAGGCGCAACCGGTGGCCGTCATGTTGGCCGGCGCATGGGCCGAGCAGACATAGCCGCAGGCGCCGCAGTTGTTCACGTCGGTCGCTTTGTTGAAGCCCTCGTCGATGCTGTTGTCGCAGTCGTTGTCCAGGCCGTCGCAGGCCTCGGTGCCGCCATTGCTGATGGCGCAGTAATACTCGCAGCCAGGCGCAGCCGAGTAGTCATAATAATTGGCGGCACAGGTGTACTGGCACACGCCGGCCACGCATCCGGTCGTGGTCATGTTCGGCAGCGCGTGGTTCTCGCACACGTAGCCGCAGGCGCCGCAGTTCAGTTGATCGGTGGCGGAGTTGAACTCGTCGACGGTGCCGTCGCAGTCGTTGTCCACCCCGTCGTCGCAGTCCTCGACGCCGCCGTTGGTGAACGCACACACGTACTCGCAGCCGTCGCCGCCGATCACGTTTCGGTTCCCGTTCAGATCGTAGGCGCCGGACACGCACTGGTACTGGCAGACGCCGCCCGTGCAACTGATCGGGCTGGTGTTGGGCGGCTTGATCGCGTTGCAGTTCCGGCCGCAGGACCCGCAGTTGTACAGGTTGGTGTTCAGGTCGAACCCGTTGTCGATGGTCCCGTTGCAGTCGTTGTCCACCGTGTCGCACAACTCGCTCACGGGCAGCACCTGCCCGCCGCAGGCACCCCACGTGCCGGTGAAGCACTCCTGGCTGCCGCCGTGACAGGGGCCGACGTTCTCGGTGCCGCCGGGCCCCGTGTAGCAGGCACGGGTGATGGACGAGCCGTCGGTGCGCCGATCCACGGTGCCGTTGCAGTCGTTGTCCAGGTTGTCACAGATCTCGACGCCGCCGTTCGTCACCGCGCAGGCATACTCGCAGCCATTGGACATGAGGCCGTCGAGGTTGTAGTGCCCGGCCTGGCAGGCGAACTGGCAGGCCCCGGCGACGCAGGCCGTGGCCGACATGTTCGCCGGCGCGTGATCCGCACAGCGGTAATTGCACCCGCCGCAATGATTCATGTCGGTGGTGATGTTCACGCCTTCGTCCACGGTGCCGTCGCAGTCGTTGTCCACCGCGTCGCAGGCCTCGACGCCGCCGTTGGTGACCGCGCAGTAGTACTCGCAGCCCGGCGCGGCGCTGTAATCATAGTAATTGGCCATGCAGGTGTACTGGCACACGCCGGCCACGCAGCCGGTGGTGTTCATGTTCGGCGGCCCGCTGGTCTCGCACACGTGCCCGCAGGCCCCGCAATTCAAGGGATCGGTCGCGGAGTTGAACTCGTCCACGGTGCCGTCGCAGTCGTTGTCCACCCCGTCGTCGCAGTCCTCGACGCCGCCGTTGGTGAACACGCAGGCGTACTCGCACCCGTCGCCGCCGATGACGTTCCGGTTCTCGTTCAGGTCGTAGGTCCCCGACACGCACTGGTACTGGCAGACGCCGGCCGCGCAACTGATCGCGCTGGTGTTGGGCGGCTTGATCGTGTTGCAGTTCCGGCCGCAGGACCCGCAGTTATACAGGTTGGTGTTCAGGTCGAACCCGTTGTCGATGGTACCGTTGCAGTCGTTGTCCACCGTGTCGCAGAGCTCGGTGGACGGCAGCACCTGGCCGCTGCAGGCGCCCCAGGTGCCGGTGAAGCACTGCTGCGAGCCGCCTCGGCAGGGGCCGATGTTCTCGGTGCCGCCCGGCCCCGTGTAACAGGCCCGTGTGATGGCCGAACCGTCCGAGAGCCGGTCCACCGTGCCGTTGCAGTCGTTGTCCACGTTGTCGCAGCTCTCGACGCCGCCGTTCGTCACGGTGCAGGCGTACTCGCAGCCGTTGGACAACAGGCCGTCGAGGTTGTAATGGCCCGCCTGACAGGCGTACTGGCAGGTGCCGGCGACGCAGGCCGTGGCGGTCATGTTGGCCGGCGCGTGGTCCGCGCAGCGGTAGTTGCAGCCACCGCAATGATTCATGTCGGTGGTGATGTTGACGCCCTCGTCGACCGTGCCGTCGCAGTCGTTGTCCACGCCGTCGCACGCCTCGGCGCCACCGTTGGTGACCGCGCAGTAGTACTCGCACCCCGGCGCAGAAGAGTAGTCGTAATAGTTGGCCATGCAGGTGTACTGGCACACGCCCACCACACAGCCGGTGGTGTTCATGTTCGGCGGTCCGCTGGTCTCGCACACGTGCCCGCAGGCGCCGCAGTTCAGCGAATCCGTCAGGGAATTGAACTCGTCGACCGTGCCGTCGCAGTCGTTGTCGATCCCGTCGTCGCAGTCCTCGACTCCGCCGTTGGTGAACACGCAGGCGTATTCGCAACCGTCGCCGCCGATGACGTTCCGGTTCCCGTTCAGGTCATAGGTGCCGGACACGCATTGGTACTGGCAGGCGCCAGCCACGCAACTGATCGCGCTGGTGTTGGGCGGCTTGATCGTGTTGCAGTTCCGGTTGCAGGACCCGCAGTTGTACAGGTTGGTGTTCAGATCGAAGCCGTTGTCGATGGTCCCGTTGCAGTCGTTGTCCAGGGTGTCGCACTGCTCCGTCGAGGGCAGGACCTGGCCGCTGCAGGTGCCCCAGGTTCCCGTGAAGCACTGCTGGGTGCCCCCGTGGCAGAGGCCCACGTCCTCGGTGCCGCCCGGCCCCGTGTAACAGGCCCGTTCGATGGCCGTGCCGTCGGAGAGCCGGTCCACCGTGCCGTTGCAGTCGTTGTCGATGTTGTCGCAGATCTCGACCCCGCCGTTGGTCACGGTGCAGGCGTACTCGCACCCGTTGGACAACAGGCCGTCGCGGTCGTAGTGCCCGGCGAGACAGGCGAACTGGCAGGCACCGGCCACGCAGGCCGTGGCCGACATGTTCGCCGGCGCGTGATCCGCGCACTCGTAGCCGCAGGATCCGCAGTGCAGCATGTCCGTGGTGATGTTCACGCCGTCGTCGACCGTGCCGTCGCAGTCGTTGTCGATTCCGTCGCACGCCTCGGCGCCGCCGTTGGTGATCGCGCAATAGTACTCGCAGCCCGGCGCCGACGTGTAGTCGTAGTAATTGGGCATGCACTCGTACTGACAGGCGCCGGCCACGCACCCGGTGGTGTCCATGTTCGGCGGCCCGCTGATCTCGCACACGTGCCCGCAGGCGCCGCAGTTCATCGTGTCCGTGAGCGCGTTGTACTCGTCGACGGTGCCGTCGCAGTCGTTGTCCACGCCGTCGTCGCAGCGCTCCACGCCGCCGTTGGTGAACGTGCACTCATACTCGCAGCCGTCGCCGCCGACGGTGTTGCGATCGCCGTTCATGTCGTAGGTGTTCAGCAGGCACTGGAACTGACAGACCCCGGCCACGCAACCGGTGGCGCTGGTGTTCGGGGGCTTGATCCCGTTGCAGTTGCGGTTGCAGGCGCCGCAGTGGAACAGGCTGCCGGCGAGATCGAAGTCCTCGTCGGCGGCGCCGTCGCAGTCGTTGTCCACGGTGTCGCACACCTCGGAGACCGGCAGGGTCTCGCCCTGGCAGGGTCCCCAGGTGCCGGTGAAGCATCGCTGGGATCCCGGACTGCAGGTCCCCACGCCGTCGGTGCCGCCGGGCCCCGTGTAGCAGGCCTGGAAGATGCCGGTCCCGTCGGCGTTCACGTCGATGGTCCCGTTGCAGTCGTTGTCGATGCCGTCGCAGAGCTCGACGCCGCCATTGGTCACGGTGCAGGCATATTCGCAGCCGTTGGACAGCAGACCGTCGTAGTTGTAATGGCCCGGCAGGCACTCGAACTGGCAGTTGCCCGCGACGCAGCCGGTGGCCGTCATTTGGGCCGGCGCGTTGTCGGCGCACTGATAGTTGCAGGCGCCGCAGTGAAGGGCGTCGGTGGTCTTGTCGAAGGTCTCGTCGATCTGCCCGTTGCAGTCGTTGTCCAGCGCGTCGCAGGCCTCGACGCCGCCGTTGCTGACCTGGCAGAAGGTCTCACAGCCCGGCGTGAGCAGGTCGTAGTCATAATAAGAAGGTGCGCACACATAGTTGCAGGTGCCCGCCGTGCAGCTCACCGCGTCCATGTTGGCGGGCGCGTTCGCCTGGCAACTGAAGCCGCAGGAACCGCAGTTGTTGAGGTCGGTCAGGGCGTTGAACTCGTCCACGCCGCCGTCGCAGTCGTTGTCGACGCCGTCGTCGCAGCGCTCGACGCCGCCGTTGGTCGGCGCGCAGGCGTACTCACACCCGGGCACGCCGGGATCGTGGTCGTAGTAGCCGGCGCGGCACACGTAGTTGCAAGACCCCGCGGCGCAGCCGACGCTGCGCATGTTGGCCGGGGCGTTGGCGGCGCACGAGTGGTTGCAGGATCCGCAGTGGTTCACGTCGACCTGGAGGTCGAAGCCCTCGTCCGGGGACCCGTCGCAGTCGTTGTCCAATCCGTCGCACACCTCGATGACCGGTCCGACCTGGTTCTGGCACTGCTCGCGACCGCCCGTGCAGACGGTCTGGCCGGGGGTGCAGAGGCCCTGGCACGTGTAAGTGCCGTCGCCGTTGTCGGCGCAGCCCATGCCGGTGTAGCACTGGCGGATCGAGTAGTCCTCGTCCATCTGGCCGCTGCAGTCGTTGTCGACGCCGTCGCAGGTGGCGTCGTCCTGGGCGGACATGATGCACTCGCACCCGTTGGCCGGGCTCCCGTCGGTGTCCACGTAGTTCTCGTTGCAGCCCGACAGCGTGCAGGCGCCGCCCACGCAGGCGCCCTGCCCGTTCGGGAAGGCGCAGACGCGACCGCACTCGCCGCAGTTGTTGGCGTCGGTCATGAAGCCGTCCTGACCGCCCTCGGCCACGGGCACCCACGGATCGTCGGCGACGCCGTCGCAGTCGTTGTCGGTGCCGTCGCAGATCTCGGTGCCGCCCGCGCTGATCATGCAACTGGTCTCACAGCCGTTCTCGTCGCGGTCGTCGAAGTCGTACCAGTTCGGGTGGCACTCCCCCATCTGGCACTGGCCGTCCACGCAGAGCGGTTGGGCGTGCACGTAGGCGCAGATGTTGCCGCAACGTCCACAGTTGAAGATGTCATCGGAGAAGTGACCCTGCCCGCCGGACGTGGAGGGGGTCCAGTAATCGTCGATGACGTCGTTGCAGTCGTTGTCCAGACCGTCGCAGATCTCCTCGGCCGGGACGCAGGGATTGGCATCCGCGTCCGCGTCGGGGTCGGCGTCGGGGAGCACCTCGGCGTCGGGGACGATCTTGACGCCAGGGGTCTCGAGGGAGAACTCGGCCCAGTCACAGGCGCTCAGGGAGAAAAGGGCCACCAGGATCGCTGTGGGCAGGGTGCCGCGAAAGAGGCCGCGCGGCAGCCTCCTGCCCCGCAGGGCCAGGAACGCGCCCACCGCCAGCAGCAGACCCAGGAAGGAGCCGGCGCCCGTGGAACCGGCGCCCGGCGCCGAGGAGCACGAGCCGCCGCCCGTGGTCATGGTGTCACCCGGGATGGAGGGCGTCCAGACGCCGGGGTTGGGCTCGCACCAGGCACCGCCGTTGGCTTGGTCCACATAGCAATGGGTGTAGCTCGGACACTTGAGGTCGGCGCAGGGATCGTCCAGGCACTCGCCCAGGACGCAGGTCTCGCCCCAGTTGCAGTTGGTGGTGTAGCAGGGGTCGGTCTGGCAGGCGCCGTCGATGCAGATTTGACCGTCGTCGCACAGTTGCCCGGCGCAGGCGTCGGACACGCAGGTCTGGGACGCCACGTCCCAGCGCTGGCCGAGCTCACAGAACGGCACCAGCAGGCACTCGTAGTTGCAGGTCTCGAGGGTCTCGCAGTCGCTGCGCACGCAGTACTCGCTGGTGAAGTTGCACGGCGAGGCCGCGCAGGGATCGTCCACGCAGGCGTGGTTGACGCACAATTCCCCGGTGGGGCAAGAGTGTCCCACCGCCGAGCAACTGTCGTCGAAGCAATAATACTCGGGCTCGGTCTCATGCCCGACCTGCCCGGAGTAACGGTTCACCCAGCAGCGCTCGAACCAATCGCAGGGGCTGGGCTCGCACGGGTTCGCGCAGGTGCCCTCCCGGCAGACCTCGTCCTCGGCACAGTAGACACCGCCGCACGGTGCCAACTGGGGATAACAGAGGTGAGTCCCGCTGAGGTCCTGGGGCTCGATGCAGGCATAACCCGCCGGGCAGGCCTGCTCATCGCTGGGATCGCAGATCAGGCGGCACTCGGCGGTGTAGCAGACGTGGTTCGCCTGACAGATGTCGCCGGTGTCAATCTCGCCGTTGCAGTCGTCGTCGACGCCGTTGCAGATCTCCGCGGTCGGCCCGTTGCCACCGACGCACACGATCGCGCCGTTGATGCATTCATTGTTGCCGAAGGAGCAGGCCCCGAGCTCTTCGCCGCAGGCGGCGCCCACGCGCGGATCCTCTATCAATTCCGCCGGCTCGTCGACCAGGCCGTTGCAGTTGTTGTCGAGGCCGTCGCAGAGCCCCGGCTCCGGATCCCCGCCGCCGTCGCAGACCACCGTGCCGTTGATGCAGGCCCGGATGCCGGGGGCGCAGACACCCACGCCGCCGCAGGGCTGTCCCATGCCTGGGATTCCCTCGTCCGTCTCGCCGTCGCAGTCGTTGTCGATGGTGTCGCAGATCTCCTGCTCGGGGATGACCAGGCCCTGGCAGTTGCCCCAGCCGCCCGCCGAGCACTCGCGCGAGCCGACGCTGCAGATGCCCTGGCAGATCCAGGTGCCATCGATTTGCTCCTCGCAGCCGCTGCCGGGCCCGGAGCCGGGCGGATAGCAGGCCTCGGTGAGGCCCTCGTCCACCTGGCCGTCACAGTCGTTGTCGAGCCCGTCGCAGATCTCCACCACGGGGATGACCGCGTTCTCGCAGACGCCCCACGCGCCGCTGCCGATGGGGCAGGTCCTCACACCCGGGGAGCAGACGCCCGCGCAATCATAGGTCATGGTACCCGCGTTCCAGGTGCAGCCGGACTCGCCGCCCGGATAGCAGCCCTCCTGCAGACCGTCGGCCTGACCGTCGCAGTCGTCGTCCAGACCGTTGCAGGACTCGAGGCCGGCGCCCTGCATCGGGTCGCAAACGTAGGCCACACCGGCGACGCAGTTGTCCACGGTGTGCAGGCAGACCCCCAGCCCGCAGGTCGTGGTGCCCATGTCGTCGACGGTGCCGTTGCAGTCGTCGTCGGCGTTGTTGCAAGCCTCGGGGACGGGGCGAACCTCGCCGGTGCAGGTGCCCCAGGCGCCGGAGCCGCAGCTCTGGCTGCCGGAGGCGCAGGTGCCCACGCCCAGCGTGCCGGCAGGCCCGGTATAGCAGGTGCGCGTCAGGCTCTCGTCGACGACGCCGTCGCAGTTGTCGTCCAGACCGTTACACTCCTCGGTGCGGGGCTGGACGACGGCAACGCACGAGCCCCACAGGCCGGAGGGGAAGATGGCGGTACCGGGGGCGCAGAGTCCCGTGCAGTCGAACACTCCGGTGCCGGGGAGGTCCTCGG
>CALKWH010000136.1 GCA_938004375.1 uncultured Pseudomonadota bacterium | reverse complement strand
CCACCGAGATCTACACTCTTTCCCTACACGACGCTCTTCCGATCTGTCTCCCTGCAGGCCCTCGAGCTCGTCGGCATGACGTTCAAGCTCGACATCATGGTCCGCGTGCACGGCGGCGGGCTCTCCGGTCAGGCCGAGGCCATGCGCCACGGCGTGACCCGCGCCCTGATGCGCCTGAACCCCGAGCTCCGCACCCAGCTCAAGCGCGCCGGCTACGTGACCCGCGACGCCCGCGAGGTCGAGCGCAAGAAGTACGGCCGCCCGGGCGCCCGCAAGCGCTTCCAGTTCTCCAAGCGTTAATCGCCTGAAGCGACCCTCCCTGACAAACGGAACCCGGGGGATCTCCCGAGCCCTGACGGCGTTCTTCCTGCCCGGCACCGTCCGTCCGGTCATATTTGTGCGATTTTTCACTTGCTAAACTCTGAGGGAGTTGTTAGAAGCCTCTAACGGAGGTTCCCGCGCTTGTCGTCCCCCATCCCCGTCATCACCCTGGTCGGCCTGAAAGGGTCTGGAAAGACCCGGCTGCTGCGTCGGCTCTGCCGCATGGACTCCCCGGAACAGTTCCAATCCACGATGACGATCTCCGAGACGGAAGGGGGCCTCCCGGACGGCGCGCGGGCCCTGTTCCTCGACACGCCCGCGATCTCTTCGCTGTTCTCTTCCTTCGAGACGGAGCGGGAGGTTCGGGAGCTCCTGCTCTCCGGGAGACCCGACCGGCTCCTGTACGTGGCCGAGGCCCGGAACCTGCATCGCGCGGTCGCCCTGTTCCACCAGTTGACCCTGCTCGGGAGGCCTATCGTGGTGGCCGTCACCGGCCTGGAACAGGAGACCGACAGCCGCCTCGACGAAGACGCCATGCGCCGCGACCTGGGGTGCCCCGTGATCTGTCTGTCCGCCGCCCGCGCCGCGGACGAGGCGCGCCTTTTCGAAGCCCTCGCCGCGCCTTCGGAGGCGCCCGCCGTCCAGCTCTCGGTCCCTCGCCTGGCCCACCTGCGCGCGGAGCGCGCGTCGGCCCTCGAGGGCGTCTCGGATCGGCAGTTGATGCTGCTGTGCCTGCCCGACGCGCCCCTCGACGGGCTCGGCCCCGCCCAGGCCGGCGCCGCACGCGACACGGCCCGGGAGCTGGCCCGCATCAACCCGTTCCTGCGCAACGATCTCTTTCTCACCGACCTCACCTTCCAGCTCGCCGCCCGCCAGGTCGCCGGCTGGAAGCGGCCGCTCCCCAGCGGGAAAAAACCCGGTTGGGGCGAGCGCATCGGACTCTGGGCTCAGCGGCCGAGCACCGGCATCCCTGTAGTGCTCGGGCTTATCTCCCTGATGTACGTCTTCGTCGGCCTCTTCGGCGCGCAAATCCTGGTGGAGTGGATGGAGCGCTGGTTGTTCGCCCCCGTGCTCGAGCCGTTCTTCCTCTGGTTCACCCGCCTGTTCCCCAGCGACTTCGTGCAGAAGGCCATCCTGGACCCCGACTTCGGACTCGTGCCCACCGGGCTCTTCCTGGTGCTCGGGATCGTCTTTCCCGTGCTGCTCACCTATTACCTCTTCATCGGGTTCCTCGAGTCCGCCGGCTACTTCCCCCGGCTCTCGGTGCTGCTCGACCGCACCATGCGCCCGATGGGCCTCAACGGCAAGGGCGTCATGCCCCTGATCATGGGTCTCTCCTGCGTCACCATGGCCATCCTGACCACGCGCATGCTCGAGTCCCGCAAGGAGAAGATCATCGCCAGCTTCCTCCTCGTGCTGGGGATGCCCTGCGCCCCGCTGCTGAGCACGATGTTCATCATCCTGGGCCAGCTCCCCATCGCCGCCACTCTCCTGCTGTTCGGCATCCTGCTGTCCCAGATCTTCGTGGGCGGGTGGCTCGCCAACAAGCTCGTGTCCGGCCGGCAGTCCGAACTGATCATGGAGATCCCGCCGATCACGCTGCCGGACCCGCGCTGGGTACTGCGCAGCGCCTGGGTCCGCACCTGGCTGTTCATGAAGGAGGCAATCCCGTTCTTCCTGGCGGCCAGCTTCCTGCTCTTTCTGCTCAACGAGCTCGGCGCCGTGGCCTGGCTGGGGGACGCGAGCGCCCCCCTGGTGGAGCACTTCTGGGGCCTGCCGCCGGAGTCGGTGCAGGTCTTCATCAAGACCATGATCCGCCGCGAGAACGGCGTGGCCGAGCTGGCCCACCTGCAGGCGGGCTTCACGGGCAACCAGCTGCTGATCACCCTGCTGATCATGACCTTCCTGATGCCCTGCGTGAACGCGACGTTCATGCTGTTCAAGGAGCGCGGGACGCGAATCGCGCTTCTCATCATCGGGTCGGTGCTGTTATACACGACGCTGATGGGCGGCGCAGTGAACTTCGGGCTCCGCCTGCTGGGAGTGCAATGGTGAACCGGACGAGGAGCGAAGCGATCGAGGAGTTCTGCGAGGCCGTGTGGATGGCCCGCGAGCACGGCTTGGACGAGGTGGCCCTGCTGGGCCGCTTCCACGCGGACCGCGAGGTGCCCGAGGGGGTGCTCGACCAGGCCAGGGAAGAACACCTGGTGCAGGTGGACGACGGCCGGATCCGCTTCACGCAGGAGGGCCTGGAGGTCGCCCGGGCGGTGATCCGGCGACACCGCCTCGCCGACGTCCTGCTGTTCTTCGCGCTGGGGATGCAGTCCCACGAGGACCGGGAGCGGATCACCTGCCAGGTGGAGCACACGCTGCAGCCCGAGCTGGTGGACGGCATCTGCACCCTGCTCGGACACCCGACCCACTGTCCCGACGGACAGCCCATTCCTCCGGGCCCGTGCTGCGAGGCCGACTCCAAGAACGCGCGCAGCGTGCTGCACAAGCTCACCTGGTGCGAGAAGGGGCAGCGGGTGCAGGTGAAGTACATCCAGCCGCGCCGGCCAGATCGACTCTCGCGCCTGATCTCGTTCGGCGTGGTGCCCGGCGCGGTCCTGACGGTGGAGCAGACCCGGCCGGTGTTCACCCTGCGCCTGGAGCGCTCGCTGCTGGCCTTGGAGCAGGACGTCGCCGAGGACATCTACGTGGTGCCGTCGGCCGTCGAAGATCCCGCCGAAGAGTCAGCACCGCAGCCCCGGCGGTCAAGGTTCCACTGGTTCAGGGGTTTCGGCCGGCGGGCACGGATCGACCATCGAAAATGACTCGATGAGGGTGGGGAGTCCGGCGAGCCGGCCGCGCATCGCGCCGGTGGCGAGCCAGGCGTGCGTCTGACCAAACACCTGCTCGTCTCGGCGGGACCAGGTGGCGCCCCGGATCGTCGCCGTGCGGGTGCCCGGCTCCTTCCCCGGTGTCCAGCGGGTGCCGGCGGGCAACGCCAGGAGTGTTTCGACCGGGATCGGGGCCTTCGCCGAAGCCAGCAGCAGCAGCAGGTCCCCGCTGCCTCCCGGGCCGGTGACGACGAACAGTGAGGTGTCTCCGTCCAGGGGTCGCGTTTCCACGCCGAAGTCCGACGGCAGCCGCAACAGGAAGCCGTGACGGGGGCTGGCGGCCACCAGGTGGCTCCCGGTGCGCCAGGCGGCCAGCGGCAGGGCGGACATCATCTTCTCCCAGGTCCCGCCCTCGGCCCGCACCTTCTCCCACCAGGTGCAGAAGTGCGGCTTCATCTGGGGGGCGATGGCGGGGTGCAGCAGGTTGGAGATCATCTGGCGCACCGCTAGGAAATGATGTCCCGCCTCGAACAGCCAGAACGCCAGCGCCATGTCCAGGTGCCGGGTCGCCTCGGCGGGCCAGGTGATCCAGGTCTCGTCCAGGGGCCGCGGGATCACCACTCGTCCCTGGGCGTCGGTGGACCAGCGTCGCCCGTGGGGATCGGTGAAGGTGCGCCCGGCGCAGCGCGAAATCGCCATGGCCTGACGCACCAGCCGGCCGTCTTCGGCCTGGCCCAGCACCATGCGCAGGTCGTGGGGGAGACACTCCGGGTGAGCCACCGGGGTCGGCGCCTTGCGCGGACGGCCCTGGCAGGCCGCCAGCAGCGTCGCGAACATCAGGACTAGGAAAGACGTCCGGCTCATGGTCCGAGGCGCTCCAAGGCCTTCTGCGAGGGCGCGTGCTGTGGGTTGATGGCCAGCGCCTTCTGGAAACTGGCGCGGGCGGCGGACGTCTTGCCGGCCTTCTGCTGCACCGACCCCAACCGGTACCAGTTCGCGGCGGTGGACTGCAGCGCTACGAGCTTGGTGTAGGCGGTCTCGGCGACGGCGACCTGACCCAACTCGAAGGCGGTCTCGCCGGCCAACTGCCAGGCGGCCGCCGAGTTGGTGGACTTCGCGACGGACATGGCCATGGCGTGGGCCTTGTCCATCTGTCCGCTGTTGTAGAGCTCGCGGGCCTTGGCCAGATCGCCCCCGGGCTTCGGGTCCGGCTTCGGGTCCGGCTTCGGGTCCGGCTTCGGGTCCGGCTTCG
>CALKWH010000135.1 GCA_938004375.1 uncultured Pseudomonadota bacterium | reverse complement strand
ATCGTATTCGGTGACTGGAGTTCAGACGTGTGCTCTTCCGATCTCGTTCATCGCGGCGGCGAAGCCCTCGGCGAGCTTCGCGGACCCGGGGTTGGCCACCGCGGCGATGAAGTTCGCGTGCCTGGGCATCAGGAACTTCAACTGCTCCACCGGCAGCTTCTGAATGTCCTTCTCCGAGAAAAAGCCGATCATCTCCAGGCAGATCATGCCCCACACGGGCACGTTCCGCAGCTTCAACTCCTTCGCGTGGTGCGCGCTGCCCATGTCGGGGGTGCGGAAGTAGGGCGGCTCCTCGTTGGCGTAGGCCACCAGCTCCAGGTGATGGGGCAGGGTGCCCAGCTTCGGCCCCAGCCGGTGCGCGAGCTCCACGAGCCCGGCCACCCCCGAGGCGTTGTCGTCGGCCCCGGGCAGATCGCCGTACACGTCGTAGTGGGCGCCCACCACCCACACGCCCTGCTCCGGGGCGGCGCCGCCGGTGCACACCACGTTGCGGAAGGTCTGCCCTCGCGCCGAGAAGACCTGCTCGCGGCAGGTGAAACCGGAAGTGGTCATGCGCCGGCCCAGGTCCGCGGCCACCGCGTCGAGGATCTCGGGATTCTTGTAATGGCGGGGCTTATCCGTCTCGGAGAGCGCGCGCACGACCGCCTCGAGGCGCGCCTCGGGGGTGGCAGCCGCCGCAGGCGTGACCGTCGTAGGCGTGACCGTGGCCGCTGCCGGTGTGTTCGCGGCCGCCGGCGTGCCCGCCGGTCCCGGGGGCTTGGCCGGGCCCCGGCAGGCCGCCAGCGCCATCCCCGCCGCCAGCACCGGCATCGTCATCCCGATCTTCCAGCCTCGCGCGTTCATCATGTTTCGCCTCCGGCCGGCAGCATACGCCGTCGCCGCCCGCGGAATCAACATTTGACTCCACGGCGTGGGCGTGTATGATGGTTTCGCCCCCAGGGAGGGTGTTTCTCATGGCCCGACTGTACGACAATGCCGACCGCGCGCTGCGCTACGCCAAGACCATCGCCTCGGACATGGTGGAGTACAACAAGGACGCCCTGCTCAAGAGCCTCAAGGAAGACAACGTCTGGGAGGCCCTCGAGGAGCAGGTGCAGCAGGGGCGCGAGGAGTTCAACGCCCGCGTGACCCCCGAGATCGCGGCCATGAACATCTACGAGCGGGCCCTGGTCGAGGTGCTCCTGCACCGCATGAAGGACCGCGTCAAGACCCCCATCTGGGACGCCCCCGAGTAGTCCGCGATTTCCGGCAGCGTTGATTCCATGAAATTCGTCGTCGACGAAAAGACCGCCGGCGCCCGGGTGGACGCCTGGGTGGCCGCCCGCGTGTCCGAGAGTCGCGCGCGCGTGCAGCAGAGCCTGGAGGCGGGCCTGTGTCTGGTCAACGGGCGTCCGGCGAAGCTGCACTACAAGGTCCGCGCCGGGGACGAGATCGACTTCGCGGCGCCTCCCGAGCCGCTGACCGAGGCCGTGGCCCAGGACCTGCCGCTCACGGTGGTCTTCGAGGATCCGTGGCTGGTGGTGGTCGACAAGGCCGCGGGCATGGTGGTGCACCCGGCGCCGGGCCACGACGACGGCACCCTGGTGAACGCGTTGCTGGGCCTGGGGCTCTTCGCCGGCGAGGCAGGGGACCTGCGCCCGGGCATCGTCCACCGCCTCGACAAGGATACGTCGGGGCTCCTGGTGGTCGCGCGCACCCCCGAGGCCAAGGAGCGGCTGCAGGACCTGTTCGCCCGCCACGACCTGACGCGCCAGTACCTGGCCATCGTGCAGGGCCGCCTGTCGCGGGACGACGGGACCTTCGATACCCTCCACGGGCGGCACCCCACCGCACGTCTGCGGTTCTCGTCGAAGGTCGCCGAGGGCAAGCGGGCGGTCACGCGCTGGCAGGTGGAGCGCCGCTTCGGCGAGGCCGCCACGTTGGTGCGCGCCACCCTGCACACCGGGCGCACCCACCAGGTGCGGGTGCATTTCCACGACGCTGGTCACCCGCTCCTGGGCGATGCGCTCTATAAAAAATCCATCCCGGACCCGCGGGTGCGGGAGCTCGCCGCCGAGCTGGGACGCCAGGCGCTGCACGCGGCGGTGCTGGGCTTCACCCACCCGTTCACCGACGAGGCGCTTATGTTCACCTCAGAGCCACCGGCCGATTTCGTGCGGGCGCTTTCGCGGCTGGCGGCCCTGGACGACCCGGCCCAGTTCAATACGTAAACGAAACCCTTGCCCAAAACCCCGTCCTGTGGTTCACTTCACCCCCCATGGTCTCCTCGGTTCTCGACTTCACCCGCCACATCCTCGGACACGACGCCGTCCTGGCCGGCCTCGCGGCCGCCGCCGAGGCTGATCGTTTCCCCCACGCCAGCCTGTTCGCGGGACCCGACGGCGTGGGTAAACGCACGGTGGCCACGGCGCTCGCGACCTGGCTTTTACGCGAGACCGCCCACTGCGTGGACCGCGTTACCCAGGGCATCCACCCGGACTTCATCCTCGTGGACCCCGCCTGGGGTGTGGACAATGCCACCTCGACGATCAAGATCGAGGCCGTGCGCGCCCTCGAGGACCGCATTCAGGTGGGCGCGTTCGAGGGCTCCCACCTGGCGATCGTGATGGACCCGGCCGACGCCATGACCGACTCGGCGGCCAACGCCCTGCTCAAGACCCTCGAGGAGCCGCCACCGGGCGTATATTTTTTCCTGATCACCGACGCGCCCTACCAGCTGCCGGCCACCATCCGCTCCCGCTGCCGGATCACCCACTTCGCGCCG
Source organism: uncultured Pseudomonadota bacterium (assembly GCA_938004375.1). Lineage (GTDB taxonomy): Bacteria > Myxococcota_A > Polyangia > HGW-17 > HGW-17 > HGW-17. Next base: position 8,779 of record CALKWH010000135.1, on the reverse strand, counting down.
CTGCCGGAGCCCGCGCTCCTGGCGCTGGTGCGGCGCAGCCTGCCCGACGTGGCTCCGGACCCGGAGCTGGCGTCCCTGTGCGACGGCTCGGTGGGGCGCGCGCTGTCTTTCTACGCGTCCGAGACCGTGGCCACCTTCCCGCGGCTGGCCGACGAGTGGCTGCAGCTGGCCTTCTCGGGGGCGCTGCCCGCCCTGTTCGAGGCGGCCGAGCCCGTGGCCGCGCTGGACCGGGAGGCGGTCGACACCTTTCTGCTCGTATTCTCGATGAAGATTCGGAACCGCCTCCTTCGGCCCGGGGTCGCCGATCCCCCGCGCCCGGCGGATCCGGTGGCCTGGCAACAGGCCGTGGCGTCGGCCCGCGCGGACGTGGCGGCCAACGTGAACCGTCGCATCGTGCTGGAGAACCTCCTCTGGAGGCTGAGGCGAACATGACCCGCAGACCCCATCGCAGACACCCCGCCCATGGCGGCGCCGCCCAGGGTGGCGCACACGGAGGCGCCGACCCGCGTCCCCGCAACCCGCCGGCCCCGCCGTCCGGCGCCGCCCCGCGCACGGACGACGACGACGACGCCCCGGCCGCGCCCGGCACTCCCGCCGCACCGGCGTCGGACAGCCCCTCGGCCGCGCGGCGCAGGCGTCAGGGGCACGAGACCCCGGCCCATCGCGGTCGGCCAGCCGTGGAGCTGGTCCAGTACGGCCATGACGAGGGTCCCGAGACGTTCACCCCCGACAACTATGGGGGCTACGACGTCCCGGCCCCCGTGGGCGAGGCGGACCCCTTCGGGGACGACCTGTTCGCCGATCTGTCCCCCGGCTACAAACCGGATCCCGCCGCCGCCTACTTGTACGCCGTGCACGTGCGCTGGGGCGTGCCCCCGAAGGTGAACGAGTTCCATTCCGAGCTCGGGCCGCTGCAGCCCGGCGACGAAGTGCTCGTCGAGACCGAGAAGGGACGCTTCTTTGGCGAGGTCGCGACCCCGACGCGGCTGATCACCCGCGGGCGCACCGAGCACCCCCGGCGGGTGGTCCAGCTGGCCGCACCCGAGGATCGCGGCGTCTTCGAGAAGCACCGCAGGGTCGCCACCGAGGCGTTCACCTACGCCGGGCAGCGGATCCGCCAGCTCGACCTGGACATGAAACTGTTCTACGTGTTCGTGCTGTCCTCGGGCGACAAGATGATGTTCTACTTCACGTCGGACTCCCGCGTGGACTTCCGGCGCCTGGTGCGAGATCTGGCAGCCCGCTTCTCCATGCGCATCGAGATGCGCCAGATGGGCCCCCGGGACGACTCCCGCATCACCGGCGGCCTCGGGATCTGCGGCAAGGAGTTGTGCTGTTCGTCCCACCTGAACAAGTTCCTGCCGGTGTCCATCCGCATGGCCAAGGACCAGAACCTGGTGCTCAACCCCCAGAGCGTGTCCGGCCAGTGCAACCGCCTGAAGTGTTGCCTGGCCTACGAGCAGGAGTTCTACCAGGAGCTGCGCCAGGGGATGCCCAAGCTGGGCAAGAAGATCGAGACCCCCCACGGGATCGGGCGCGTGCTGGACGTGAACCTGCTCACCGGGCAGATCCGCGTGCTCCTCGAGGACGGTCCCATGGAGACCTTCACCCGCGAGCAGATCCTGGCCATGCGCGCCGAGCAGGCGGCAGCCGAGCCCACGCCGGAGCCCGTGGCCGACGGACCGGAGGACGACGGCCCCGGAGTGGAGCCAGATCCGTCATGAGCTTGTTCTTCCGCCAGCCGCCCCGCACCCAGCAGGCCATTGTACGCGACCTCGCGGATCCGACCCCCCGCGTGCGCGCCGCCGCCGCCCGCGAGCTGGGCCGCGTGGAGCCGGACTTCCCCGAGCTCCATCGCCTGCTCGAGAAGGCCGCCACCGACCTCGACGTGTCGGTGCGCTCCTTCGCGCTGTACTCCATCCTCGAGCAGAAGCTCGAGCTGCCGCTGATCGACGCCATCCACGGTGCCCTCGAGGACTCTTCCCCCCTGGTGCGCGAGCCGGCGGTCATGGCGCTGGCCGCGGTGCCGGATCCGGACGCCTCGGACCGCCTGCGCGCGCTGGTGTCCGACACCGACGCGGCCGTGCGCTACCAGGCCGTGCTCTCGGCCGCCGAGAAAGGGCTGAACGACCTGTCGCCCCGGTTCCAGGAGATGCTGCGCTCGGACGCCGATCCCCGGGTGCGCGCCAACGTGGCGTCGGCCCTGGGCGAGCTCGAGCCGGTCCCCGTGGAGGCGCTGCGCCGCGCGGTGGCCGAGGACGGCGATGAGGAGGTCCGCTTCGAGGCCGCCATGTCCCTGGCCCGCGTGGGCGCCGACGGCTCCGCCGCGCTGCTGGTGCCATTCTTGAACCGCAACGACATGTTCACCGACGCGCTCACCCAGTTGTGCGCGCTCGCGGACCCGGTCGTCCGCCCAGACATCGAGCGGCTTTACGGGCGTGTGTTCCAGTCCACGCTGCAGAGGCTCCAGTTGGGGGCGCTTCTGGCCCGCCTCGGAGACGACCGCGCCCGGCCGCTCCTGATCGCCAAGACCCGGGCGTTCTCCTTCGAGACCCGCGTCTGGGCCATCCATTGCCTGGGGCTCACGGGGGCCGCCTGGGCCCGGGAGCCGCTCGCCGCCCTGAGGGACCGCCGCCCGGACTCCCAGGAGGCCGAGACGGCCCGGGACGCCCTGGCGTCCCTCGACGCCACCGCTGGGGGCGACGGCCCATGAGGCTCCACGACACCCATGCGCACCTGCTGTTCCCCGCCCTCGAGGGGCAGCTGCCGGCGGTCCTCGCCCGCGCCCGCGCCGCCGGCGTCCTGCGCGTCACCGTGCCCGCCCTTGGGCCGGATCCCGCCGAGCTCGCGCGCACGCTGGCCTTCGCCGCCGCCACGCCGGGGATCACCGTCATCGCCGGGATTCACCCGCACAACGCGGCCCAGGCGACCCCGGAGTTCCTCGACGCGGTGGGCGCCGCAGCCCTAGAGCCGCACCTGGTGGCCTGGGGTGAGATCGGGCTGGACTACCACTACGACTTCTCCCCGCGGGACACGCAGCGCGCGGTGTTCGCCGACCAGCTCGACCGGGCGCGCTCGGTCGGGCTCCCGGTGGTGCTCCACGTCCGCGAGGCCCACGAGGACACCCTCGCGCTGCTGCGCGAACATCCGGCGCTGCCCGGCTCCGTCGTCCACTGCTTCACCGGGGACGCGGCCACGGCCGCCCGGTATCTGGACCTGGACTTCTTCGTCAGTTTCTCCGGGATCGTCACGTTTCCCAAGGCCGTCGAGGTCCGCGAGGCCGCCCGTTTCGTTCCCGCCGACCGGCTGCTGGTGGAGACCGACGCTCCCTATCTCGCGCCCCGCGCCCACCGGGGCCGCACCTGCGAGCCCGCCCACGTCTGCGACACCCTCCTCGAGCTCGCCGCCCTGCGCGGCGAGACGCCGGAGACGCTGGCGGCGGCGGCCTGGGACAACGCGCACCGGGCGCTGGCCGCCCGCGGGGGCGCCCTGGACCTGGAAGGATGAGGTGACGCCATGCTATGGCTCTCCGTGCTGGAACTGATCGGCGGCTTCGCGCTCCTGGCGATCTCCGCGAACTGGCTCATCGCCGGGGCCTCGGCGCTGGCCCTGCAGGTCGGTCTCTCGGCCTCGGTCATCGGGCTCACGGTCATCGCCTACGGCACCTCCCTGCCCGAGATGACGGTGAGCACGGTGTCGGCGATCTCGGGGAACCCGGAGATCGCCTTGGGCAACGTGATCGGCTCCAACATCGCCAACATCGGCCTGATCATCGGCCTCACCGCGCTGTTCCGACCGCTGCCGGTGGAGCGCTCCTTTTTGCGCCGGGACTTCCCGATCCTGGCCGTCGTGACTGGTTTGTTCATCTTTTTCCTGACTGACGGCTCCATCAGCCGCGTCGAGGGCGCGGTCCTGTTCCTGGCCGGGATCGCCTACACGGTCTTCCTGGTCCTCTCCACGCGGGGCAAAGCCGACGAGGGCGCCGAGGCGGCCGAGATCGACGCCTCCATGTCCCGCCCGAAACAGGTGGCCCTGATTGTTCTAGGGCTGGCCGGGCTCGTGGGCGGCGGACGCCTGGGCGTCATGGGCGCGGTGGAGCTGGCCGGCGCTTTCGGGATGTCCGAGCGGGTCATCGGTCTTACGGTGGTGGCAGTGGGTACTTCGCTGCCCGAGCTGGCGGCGAGCCTGATGGCCGCCTGGCGCAAGCAGTCCGGCATGGCCCTGGGGAACATCCTGGGGTCGAACATCTTCAACATCATCTTCGTGCTCGGGGTGAGCGCGTTGATCCACGCCATCACCGTGCCCGGCGGCCGCGCCCTGCAGATCGATCTGGGCGCCATGGTGGCATTTGCGGTGTTGTTCGGCCTGTTCATGCTGACCCGGCGCCGCATCTCCAGGGTCGAGGGCGTGCTCCTGATTCTGGGCTACGCCGCGTACACGGGGTACCTGGTGGCGTTCTGAGGCCGGATTTTTCCATGGTTTACGCTGGTTTTTTCTGCTAAAAGCCGCTTCTGGGCGAAGGAGGCGACGGTGCCCGACAATTATGAGATCAACGCGCTGCTGACGAACGTCAAGGACCGGGTCGAGAAGCTCGAGCGCCTGCTGCGGGTGAAGGACGCCCGGGACCGGGCCGCCGAGCTCGAGGCCATGACGCTCGAGGCCGACTTCTGGAACCAGAAGGAGCGGGCCCAGACCACCCTCAAGGAGATCGCCGAGTGCAAGAGCCGGCTGGACCGCTATGGCGACGTCGCGCGCGCCTTCGAAGACGCGTCCACCCTCATCGAGATGGCCAAGGAGGAGAAGGACGACGCCGTGCTCCTCGAGGGCTGGGAGGCCCTGCAGCAGGTCGATGAGAAGCTGGCCAAGCACGAGCTGCAGCAGATGCTCTCGGGTGAACTGGACACCCAGAACGCGCTGGTGAACATTAACGCCGGAGCCGGGGGCGTGGATGCCATGGACTGGGCGGAGATGCTCCAGCGCATGTACCTGCGCTACGCCCAGCGCATGGGCTTTTCGGCAACCCTCCTCGACGTCAACCAAGGCGCCGAGGCCGGCATCATGAACTGCTCGATCCTCATCGAGGGGCCCTACGCCTACGGGTACCTCAAGGCCGAGTCCGGCGTGCACCGGCTGGTGCGCATCTCCCCGTTCGACGCCAACGCGCGGCGGCACACGGCCTTCGCCAGCGTGCTGGTGACCCCCGACCTCGACGACACCATCGAGATCGAGATCCGCGACGAGGATCTGCGCGTGGACGTGTACCGTTCCTCGGGGGCCGGCGGGCAGCACGTGAACAAGACCGAGAGCGCCGTGCGCCTCACGCATCTGCCCACCGGCTGCGTGGCCGCCTGCCAGAACGAGCGCAGCCAGTTCCAGAACAAGGCCACGGCCATGCGCATGCTGCGCTCGCAGTTGTACCAGCTCAAGCAGCGCGAACAGGAGGAGCGCATGGAGGGCATCATCGGGCAGAAGCAGAAGATTGACTTCGGCTCTCAGATCCGCTCCTACGTGCTCGCCCCTTACCGGCTGGTCTCGGATCACCGCACCGAGCTCAAGATCGGCAACGTCGACGGCGTCCTCGACGGCGACCTGCAGCCCTTCATCACCGCGTTGCTCGTGCAGCAGCAGGAAGAGAAGGGCGCATGAACGCCAAGTCCGCGGGCGCCTTCGAGAGCACGGTGGCCTTTCGCTACCTGCGGGCCGAGCGCTCGCACTGGATGGTGCTCCTGGTCGCCGTCGCGCTGCTGGCGCTGGGCCCGGCCCTCCTGTTCGCGGCGGGGACCTTCGGCCCGCGCCCCGGGTTCCTGTCCTTTTTGCCCCGCGCCGCCTGCTATTACACCGGGCTCATCTCGGTGTCCCTGGGCGCGGCGGTGTTCCTGTTCTCCCTGATCCTGGCCGTGTTCAACGTGTACTCGACGATCTCCATCTTCGGCGTGTTTCTCGGGACGGCCACGATGGTGGTCGTGCTCTCCGTGCTCGGTGGCCTCGAGGGCGAGCAGACGCGGCAGATCGTGAGCTTCTCGCCCCACGTCGTGATCACCCGCCCCCACGAGGAGCGCATCGTCGACGCCGCGCCCGTGGCCGGGAAGATCCGCGCCGGGCTCGAGCAACTGGGCGTGAAGGCCGTCATCGCGCCCTACATGGAAGAGGAGGTCCTGCTCAAGGCCGTGGCCTACGAGGCCTCCCAGGGCGTGCTCTTGCGCGGGCTCGACCCGACCAACCCCACCTTCGACCTCGAGCCCCATATGAAGCAGGGCACCCTGCGCAACCTGGTCCACGAGGCCGCGGTCAAGTGGCTCGACGCCCAGGTCGTCTATGGGACTTACACCGCGGTCGGGGACGGCTACTCTTTCGTTCCGCCCTGGCCGGCGGATCTGCCGGGGGTGATCATCAGCGCCGAGCAGGCCCGCACGCTGGGGCTCTCCCTGGGGCACACGGTGGACGTGATCAGCCCGCGCGGGACCATGACGCCAACGGGTCCAGTCCCCAAGTTGATCCGGTTCCGCGTGGCCGGCGTCTACAGCACGAAATATTTCAAATATGACCTACGCTATGCCTTCACCACCCTCGAGCACGCCCGCAAGTTCTCGGCGCGCCCGGACCAACTCACCGGCTGGGAGCTGCGCCTCGACCACCAGGGCGACATCGACCGCACCGCCGCCGGGCTGCGCCGCGCCCTGGGCGCCGAGTTCGTGGTGGGCACCTGGAAGACCCAGAACCGCGCGCTGTTCTCGGCCATGAAGCTCGAGAAGGTCGTCATGTTTATCATTCTGGTGGTCATCATCCTGGTCGCCGCCTTCAGCATCACTGCGAACCTGATCATGGTGGTGATCGACAAGCAGGCCGAGATCTCGATCCTCAAGGCACTGGGTTCCACCGACCGCTCCATCCGAACCATCTTCATGCTCCAGGGGGTGTTCATCGGAGTGCTGGGGCTGGTGCTCGGCCTTTTGGCGGGCCTGGGCGTGTGCGCCTACCTGGCCGTGGTGGGCATCCGCATGTCCGAAAATATTTTCATGTTCGCCCGCATCCCGGTGTCGGTGAGCGTGTTCGACGTGGTCTCCATCAGTTTTTCCTCGCTGATGCTTTCGCTGTTGGCTACATTGTACCCGGCGCACAAGGCGGCGGTCATCTCCCCCATCGAGGGGCTGACGGCCGAGGATTGATGGAAGATGAACCAGAAATTTCGCTTGCCTAACTTTTTCCTCCGAATAAAGTTGGGCCGTCCCGGGTTGCCCCCCGCGGCGAACCACTTTGGAGATTCGTTCCGATGATCGACAAACAGAAGCGCCTCTTCCTCTATCTCACGCCGTTCGTGATCCTCGGTCTGATCTTCGCGGTGTATCTGACCGTGCTCCACGTCAAGGTTTTCACCCAAGCCGACTATCAGGCCGACTCCTCGGTCTGCTCCATCGGCGAGAAGGCCAACTGCGAGACGGTGGCCGAGAACCCGTACTCGGTGTTTCTGTTCCTGCCCGTCTCGGTGTGGGGCATCCTGGGGTACCTGTTCATCGGGCTCGGCGTGATCGCCGGCTTCGTGGCGAAGGAACGCAGGCTCCCGCTGGTCTACCTGCTGGGGTTCGTCGGATTCGCCTGCTGCACGGCCATTCTCCTTGGGTATATCTCGATAACCAAGATCACGTCCATCTGCATCTTCTGCTTCGGCACGTATTTCCTCAACTTCTCCATGCTGGGCCTCATCGCCTGGGCGCTCTGGAAGGACCGTATCAACCCGTTCAAGGGCGCGCTGGACCTGATCCTCTGGTTTTTCCGGCACCCGCTGCACCTGGGCGGCCTCGGCGTCATGGGTGTCGGACTGATCGTGGCCGGCTTCCTGTGGTATCCGCGCTACTGGGTCCCCAAGTCGGTCCCTGCGGGCGAGCTCACCCTGCCCACCGGGATCACCGACGACGGCCATCCCTGGATCGGGGCCGAGCACCCGCTGGTCGTGATCCAGGAGTGGAGCGACTTCGAGTGCCCGAGCTGCGCGACCTACCACTATCAACTGCGCGAGCTCGTGGCCCGGCACCCCGACACCGTCCAGCTCGTTCACTACAATTATCCGCTGGACAAGGCCTGCAACCCCATGCTCGACGAGCCCTACCATCTCGCTGCCTGTGAGCGCGCCAAGTTGAGCCTGTGCGCGGCCCGGCAGGGGAAATTCTGGCAGGCCAATGATCTGATGTACGCCAATCGCAACACCCGCTTCTCGGCCTATCGTCTGTCGTTGGAGCTCCGGCTCGACGAGCACCAGATGAAGGAGTGCATGGCGGATCCGCGGATCCTCAAGCACGTCGAGGACGACGTGGCGGTCGGCAACCGCATGAAGCTCGACGCGACGCCGGCCTACTTCATCGACGGCGTGCGCATGAAGGGGATGGGGCAGATCGAGCAGATCATCGCCGACCGGACCCGCCTGGACACCGGCGTCGACGAGGCCGGACATCACTGGATCGGCGCCGCCACGCCCGAATTGACCATCCACGAGTACAGTGATTACCAGTGTCCGTTCTGCAACAAGTTTCACCGCGAGGTCCGCAGGCTGGTGGCGCAGAACGCCCGGCGCGTGCGGCTGGTCCATCACCAGTTCCCTCTGGACCAGGCTTGCAACCGGCTGCTCACCAAGCCCTTCCACAAGCGGGCCTGCCAGTTGGCGAAGCTGGCCAACTGCGCTGCGAAGCAGAACGCGTTCTGGGCCGCCAACGACCTGTTGTTCCAGAAGGCGCACCACCAAGATCGGAAGAGCACACGTCTGAACTCCAGTCACCGAATACGATCT
>CALKWH010000134.1 GCA_938004375.1 uncultured Pseudomonadota bacterium | reverse complement strand
GATCGTATTCGGTGACTGGAGTTCAGACGTGTGCTCTTCCGATCTCCCTGGGCCCGCAGGATCAGCGGATAGGTGAACAGGAAGAAGCCGAACGGCAGACCCTGCACCAGGTACAGCGCGGTGAACAGCACGGTCTTGCGTGGCGAGAGCATGGCGAACGGTCGGATGTGGGCTTCGGACATTCTGGACATCCCCTCCGGGGCGGCAGTGTAGCAGAACGGGCGCCGACGCGACAGTTTCCGGCAGTTCTGCCCAGGGCCAGCGCATTATAAACAGTGAGCAATAAAATCGGTGACGGTGACGCTGCCGTGGCGACCGAAGTCGGTCGCTAAGCGGAATCGCGTTGCGATTCCATAGCGACCGGTCCGCCGGTCGCCGGGCCCCTGGTAGCCCGATCCATTCTCAAGTCCAAATCGAAATCGAAATCGAAATCGAATTTTCGTATTTAGTTGGTAGGTTCCTCTTCCCTGCAGGTGAATCGTGAAGTCAACCAGAACTTCTTGCGATTGCCCTGCCATCCTTTCGGTTAGACGTTGTCACCCGCCGGGAATGGTGTAAGACTGGCGGTCTTCGGAGGTGGGCATGTCCCGCGAATATCCCTCGGTGGTGATCTACGGCACCACCGATCATGCCAAGACGGTGCTGGAGATCCTGGGACTGCGTGAGATCCCGGTGGCCGGCTTCCTCGATCCGGATCCCCTCAGACGCAACGACCGGTTCCTGTCGCGGCCCATCCTGGGCACCGAACTGCTGCTCTCCACGGGCGAGTTCAACTTCGAGGCCGGCGTCATCGCGGTGGCCGCCAGCCTCGCCCGCAGCCGGGTGGCCACGCTGTTCAAGGCAGCCTGCGTGCCGCTGCTCTCGGCGGTGCACCCCACGGCGGTGGTGTCCCCCTCGGCCCGACTGGGCGCCGGCTGCGTCGTCGGCGCTGGGGCCATCGTGGGTCCGGGTGCGGTCATCGGAGAAAACGCGATCGTGCACACCCGGGCGGTGGTGGACCAGGACGCCGAGCTCGGGCCCTTCAGCCACGTCGCCACCGGCGCCGTCGTGTGCCAGAATGTCGTCCTCGGTGAACATACCTGGGTGGGAGCCAATGCCACCGTGCTCGAGGGACGGCGCATCGGACAGAGCACCATGGTGGGCGCCGGCGCCGCCGTGGTCACCGACCTCCCCGACCACGTCCTCGCCCTGGGCGTCCCCGCGTTGGTCGTGGATTCCTGGCCCGATCGCGGAAATCTCTAATCTCTGCCATCCCCACAAATACCCTCAGCAAAGAAGGGCGGCAACTTTTCCGCGGGCGAACGTGGCCCCTTTCTGCTACACTTCCGGTGGCCGAAACGCCGGGAGTACACCATGAACAGACATTATTTTTCCATGATCGCGCTGTTCCTGCTCACCACCGCCTGCGATAATGGAGGCTCCTCGAAGAACCAGGGCAAGCTCGGCTACGACTGCTACCCGGACAACACCTGCGACGCCCCCTGGACCTGCGTCCAGGGCATCTGCAGGAACGTCTCCACCAACAACGTGAACAACTCGAACAACACGAACAACACCGGCAACGACGTCATCGACGTGGTCGACGTGGTCGAAGATTTGGAAGACGCCGACGGCGACGCCAACAACCAGAACCCCGTCTGCGGCGACGGCGTCCTTGAGGCCCCTGAGGCCTGCGACGGCCAGGACTTCGGCGGCGCCACCTGCCAGAGCCTGGGTTTCGACGGCGGCACCCTGGGTTGCTCGGCGGGCTGCACCCAGATCCTCACCTACGCCTGCACCGCCGGCCAGGGCTCGACTCCCACGGCCCCCGCCCAGGTCGTCTCCACCGGGACGGGCGGGCTGCTGCTCAGGGGCACCGTGCTCACCCCCGGCGGCGTGCTCTCCCCGGGCGAGGTGCTGGTGATCAACGAGTACATCACCTGCGTGGCGGCCTCCTGCGCCGGCGAGACCGGGGCCTCGACGGCCACCGTGATCGAGACCAACGGGATCATCTCGGCCGGCCTCATCGACGCGCACAACCACCAGAGCTACAACTTCTTCCCAGAGTGGGTCCCCGACCCGCCGCAACTGTTCGGCAACCGCTACCAGTGGGCGGAGAACCCGCAGTACGAGGAGTTCATCCTCCCCTACAGCAAGCACCGCAGCGCCAACACCCACTTCTGCCCCGGCTCCAAGTGGGCCGAACTGCGCTGCATGGCCCACGGCACGACCACCCTGCAGGGGCAACCCTCGGCGTCGGGGTCGTGCATCAACTGGGGCGTGCGCAACGCCGACGGCTACCACAACTGCGGATACGACCACATGACCGGCACCATCGCCTCGGTGCGCGACATCGACAACCTCCAGGCCGCGACGTACATGGAGTACTTCACCCGGGCGGTGGAGCCCATCACGCGCTTCCACGTGCACATGGCCGAGGGCTACAGCGGCAACTACATCACCGAGGAGTTCGACTCCTTCGCCGGCCGGGATCCCCGCGACAACCGCCACGCGGGCACCTCCCTGCTGTACAACGGCACGTCGGTGCTCATCCACAGCATCCCGCTCACCGAGGCCCAACTGCTGGAGGTCCTCTCCACCAACTCCAAGATCGTTTGGTCCCCGTCCAGCAACCTGGTGCTCTACGGCGTCACCGCGCCGATCCAGCGCATCCTCCAACTCGGGATCATGGTGTCGGTGGCCCCCGACTGGACGATCTCGGGCGAGGACGACATGCTCGCCGAGCTGCGCTTCGCCCGTAACTACGGCGTCTCGCAGGGCATCCCCGAGCTCACCTCGCAGAAGCTCTGGGAGATGGCCACCTGGATGGCCGCCGAGGTCGTCGGTCTGCAGCAGCACGTGGGGCGGCTCGAGGCCGGCTACCGCGCCGACGTCGCCGTGTTCGGGCGCTCGGGCCAGAACCCCTATGACGCGCTGATCGACTCCACGGCGACCGACGTCCGCCTCGTGCTCATCAACGGCGTCGGCTATTATGGCGACTCGAACCTGCAGGCGGCCACCGCCCGCAACGCCTACTGCGAGACCCTGGACGCCTGCGGCGCCTCCAAGTACCTGTGCGCCCAGGACTCCCCCTCGGGCACCAACCGCACCAACGAGACCTACACCGACATCCGCACCCAGTTGTACAACATCCTCGAGGGCATCGGTTACCCTGCCGACGAGCAATACGGTCGCGGAGACGAGCTCCTCGAGCTCTGGACCTGCCAGTAATTTTGTCTGACCTGTCTGACCTGTCTGACCTGTCGGACTACTTCTTCGAGAGCGCCGCAGCCTCCTCGAAGAAGGCGACGGTGGTGCGGATGCCGTTGTAGTAGTTGTCCAGGTGGAACTTCTCGTTGGGGCTATGGATGTTGTCGGTGGGCAGGCCGTAGCCGAGCATGACCACGGGGACCTTCAGGCAGGACTGGAACGTGCCCGTGATCGGGATCGAGCCGCCCTCGCCGATGAAGGTCGCCTTCTTCCCGAAGCCCGTCTCCAGCGCCCGCAGGCCGGCCTGCATCATGGCGGACTCGCGCGGCACCAGCACCGGGTTCGCGTTGTGCAGGACGCGGACCTCGACCTTCACGCCCGAGGGCGCGTTCGCGGTCACGAACTCGGTGAAGGCGCGGGCGATCTTCTCGGGATCCTGGTTGGGCACCAGGCGCATGCTCACCTTGGCCCCGGCCTTGGCCGGGATGATCGTCTTGCCGCCCTCGCCGATGTAGCCGCTCCACAGGCCGTTGACGTCGCAGGTCGGACGGACCCACATACGCTCCAGGGTGGAGTAGCCCGCCTCGCCGAAAGCCCCAGGGGAGCCGGTGTCGCGCACCAGTTCGGTCTCGCCGTACGGGAGGCGGTTGAGGTCCGCGCGCCCCGCCGCGTCCAGCTCGACGACGTCGTCGTAGAAGCCGGGCACGCGCACGCGCCCCTGCTCGTCGTGGAGCCCCGCCACGATGGCGGCGATGGCGTTGCCGGGGTTGCGCACCGTGCCGCCGAAGCTGCCGGAGTGTAGGTCCTGGGCCGGCCCCTCGACCAGGATTTCGGTGTAGCACATTCCGCGCAGCGAGAAGGTGATCGCGGGGGTGTTCTCGTCGTACAGGCTGGTGTCCGAGACGAGCACGGCGTCGCAGGCGAGCTTCTCCGGGTGCTTCTCGGTGTACTCGTACACGCTGTGTCCGCCCTTCTCCTCCTCGCCCTCGATGAGGAACTTGACGTTGACCGGCAGCGCCGTCCCCGTGCGCACGAAGGCCTCGACGGCCTTGACGTGGGCGTAGAGCTGGCCCTTGTCGTCCGAGGCCCCGCGGGCATAGATGATGCCGTCGCGCACCAGCGGCTCGAACGGCGGACTGTGCCAGAGATGCTCGGGGTCCACCGGCTGCACGTCGTAGTGCCCGTAGATCAGGATCGTCGGCCGCGCCGGGTCGGGCTCGGTCTGGGCGTAGACCAGGGGGTTGCCCTCGCCGGTGATCTTCTCGACCGTGAGCCCCAGCCCCTTCAGTTCCTCGCAGAGAAAGTCGGCCGCGCGCTCGATGTCGGGCCGGTGGGCGGCTTGGGCGCTGATGCTGGGGATTCGTAAAAAGGCCAGCAGGTCATCGAGGTGCCGCTGGCGGGAGTCGTGCAGATAGTCGAACGGTATCATGATTGTTTTCCTGTGTGAGGGGTCGAGGGAACGGTCATTTCCCGCCGCGACGGTCGATGATCTCCTTGGCGCCGTGCACGGAAGCTATGAGCGCGTCGCGCACCTTGGCCGTGGTGTCGCCGCCGAGCCCGGCTGCGGTGTCCATTGCCATGTTGACCGAGGTCGTGAGGGTGCGGGTCATGCTGCCTCCCACCGTCTCGACGGCCTTGAGCGCCCCGTTGACCGCGCCCACGGCCACCTCTCCGACGTCGGCGCCCGCCTCGGAGGCGGTCTTCATCGCGGTGGAGATGGCGGTCTCCAGGGCGTGGGTGACCTCGACGCCGGTGCCGGTGAGGCCGGCCACCGTGCTGCGGACGGTCTCGTTCACCGCGCCGGCGACGTCGCCGCCGATGGCCACGGTGTTGCGGATCACGCTCTGGATGATGCTGACCACGGCGCGATCGAGGTCGGCCTTGACCTCCTCGAGACCGGTGATCACGCCAGTCACGGTGGCGCCCAGCGCCTTGAGGGCGCCCTGGGTCGTGGCGTGGGCGGTGGTGATGCTGCTGCCGACGAGGTCGGCGCCCTTGGCCACCGTGTCCCCGCCGAGCTCGTGCACCATGTGGATGGTGCTCGACGCGATGGAGGAGGTCGCCTGCCCCATCTCGTCGGCGATGCTGCGGATGTCGCGGATGGTGGAGATGGCCCGGTCGCGCAGGGTCCCGAGGACCGCGCCGGCCAGCTCGTCGACGTCCTTCACGATTTTGATGATGGATTCCTTGACCGTGTCCGACAACCAGTGAATCATGGAAAACCTCCTCTTTGCGGAAATGCGACGTCCGTGACGCGCCATGTCAAGTTTCCGGTTTACCTGACGGGGCGGGTTTGTCAATGGATATTTGTCTTGAAGCCGGTGGGAATTCGAGTCGACCCGTGTTTCATCATGAAACACCACCGAGAGGGGGCGGCGCGTCCTGCGCGCATCCGGGTCCACTCGAGGCTTCAGGCGTTGGCAAGAGTCATGCCAGAACATGGAAATGGTGATCTTGCTATGATATCAATGTGTTTGAAGAGGCAGACGGAACACGGGCAGCGAATGTATGTCCAGCTTTTATACAGTGTTTAATAATTTGACGCGCAGAAATTGGACACCCCACCGTCACTCGATCCCGAGGGTGACGAACACCACTGCCAGGGCTTCGAGCAGCTCCAGGGGTATCTCCTGCTCCTCCGAGAGCCGGTACAGCGCACGGGCCAGGCGGGCGTCGCGCACGACCGGCACGCCGGCTCGTCGGGCGAGCTCCTTGTAGCGGGCAACAGGCGCGCCCTGGGCGCGGGCGAGGATGACGGGGGAGCGCGCCTCGTCGACGCCGACGGCCACGGCCACATGTTCGGGATTCACGATCAACACCTTCGCTTCCTGGATGACCCGCTGCTCGGGGGTCTGGTGGATCCACCGCTCGAAGACGGAACGTCGCTCGGACTTCAGACGGGGGTCTCCCTCCTCCCGGCGGTGCTCGTCCGCGACCTCCTTGCGCGTCATCATCAACTCGCGCCGGTGCCGGCGCAGGGTCAACCACACATCGACGGCGCCGAACGCCGCCACCAGGCCGAACTGCACCCACAGCAGGCTCCCGAAGAGCGAACCCGCGGCGCCCAGCCCGGTCGCCATGGGACCCCCGGCGAGCCCGAGCACCTCGTCCCGGTGCCACCAGACCAGCGCGGGGGCCAGCCCGAGAAAGAGCAGCAGGAACGGCAGCCCCCAGGCCAGGTCCGCCCAGGCCCGTCGCGAGAACACCCGTCCCAGCCCGCGACGCCAGGACAGGTTCTCCGGGCGCGGACGCAAGCGGCTCCAGTTGACGCGCAGCCCCGTCTGGGCGAGGCCCGAGGCCAGCGCCACGGCGAAACCGAGCGCCAGAAAAGGCCAGGCCACGCTCCAGAACACCAGCGCGGCCTCACCGAGCGCGGACTCCCAGGACGCCTGCAACGAGAAGCACCGGGTCGCGAAGCGGGCCAGCCCCAGCGCGGCGCCCTGGACCAGGACGGCGAAGAGGACGCACACGGCCAGCAGGTGGAGCGTGGCGGAGACGCGCGCGGAGTAGGCGATCCGCCCCTCCTCCTGGGCCCGCTGCAGCCTTCTCGGGGTCGCGGGTTCGGTGGGCTCCTGGCTGGGGCGCCCGCTCATGGGAGCGCTCCCTGGACGTCATTGTCGGGGAAATGGGAAGTTCGGTTGCAGGAAATCGTCATCCGACCGGAAAAAACGCGAACGTCAGCGAACCTCGAACTCACTGTCGAGGGTCATCGTGCGGGCCAGGACGCGGACGAACTGACCGATGTAGGTCGTGCCGCCGCCGGAATCGGCGAGGTCGGTGACGTAGAGGTAGCCGTCCGGGCCGGCCCCGATCCAGGACGGGAAGCGCACGGCGATGTCCTTGCCCACGCGGCCGAAGCCCGCCAGGATGTCGAACTGGGCGCGGTACTCCACCGGGATCTCCACGCCTTCGTCGAAGGCCAGGCGGAAGGTGAACACCGGGGTCACCACGTCGCCCGGGACGGCGGGCACGCGATAGTCCCAGGCGCCCGGGATGGCTTCGCAGGTCGAGTCCAAGGCCGAGACGGTGTGGGCGGACCGGTAGGGCGTGGCCGAGCCCGTGAGCAGGAAGGCGCCGTCCAGGCGCACCTCGTAGCGCTGGGGACCGCCGAGGCACCACACGGCGCCCAGTTCGGGCCACGGGGCGCCGGCGCAGGTGCCGGTGGCCGCGCCGTCCTCGCGCAAACAGACGCCGCCGTGGATCCAACCCAGGTCGCGGCAGTCGAGGTCGACCTCGCAGGACACCGCTGTGACACCGTCATCCTGGAGGTAGGAGAGCGGCTCCGCGGTCAACTGGTCCAGCCAAACGCCGGTCACGCGGAACTCGCGGTCCGAGGCCAGCAGGCGCGCGCAGGCGTTGATGTGCTCCTGCCGGTGCTCGGCGGGGAAGCAGAGCCCGGGCAGATCCTGCCTTTGCATGGGCGTGCGACCGCATACGTAGCCATCGATGCAGTCATCCGAGGAGTCGCACCCCACGAACCGCAGCACGTCGCCGGGACGCACCCCGGAGGCGCAGTAGCTGGTGCCCACGTCGTAGAAGAGCAGCTCGGGGGCGGCGGACTGGTCGCGGTCGGCGATGCCGGAGAAGCGCGCGGTGCCGGGCAGCACCGAGCCCCAGACCAGGTGCCAGGTCTCCGAACGCATGAAGTAGCCGTCCATGTCGTGCAGGTACAGGCCGTCCTCGAAGGGCAGGAGCTGGGGGAGCCCGCCCGTGACCGTGGACGGGAGCTCGCCGACGTAATACGAGACCGGCTCGTCGAGGCGGGGCCGCCCCGTGGTATCGTACCCTTCGGCCAGATCGACCGCATTGCGGAAGCGGTGGGCGAGGACCTCCTCGGGCCAGAGTTGGCCCGAGTCCCCCGGTCCCAGCCGGTAGTCGAACCCGACCTCGGTGAAGGTCTCGTCGAGGTTGATCACATAAATGGCCCCCTCCCAGGTGGCGGCCACCGCAAAGAGCCCCAAATAGGTGCCCTTGGCGTCGGGATCCTCGTTCTCGGTGTTCTCGGGACGGGAGAAGAAGGTGACGTCCTGGATCAGGCGGTTGTCAGCCAGGTGGATGCCGGGCGTGGTCGCCGCGAAGGCGCGCGGGACGGTCCCCACCGGCAGGCACCCGCGCTCGGGGGCGTCGAGGGTGAGCGGGGGCACCTCACGGGTATCGGCCTGGGTCTCGCACTCCACACGGTCCTCGAGGCGGATCACGCGGACATCGCCGTGGCGGGCGACGGCATACAGGAACCGGCCCCAGCGGGTCTGCGGGGACACGCGCAGCGCGCCGAAGCCGCCGGTCTCGCCGTCGAGGGGGATCGGCGCCGCGGTCAGTGGCTCACCGGCCGGGTCGAGATCGGCGGCCAGCAGCAGGTCGGGCTCGGTCCCGGCGGAGTTCACGCCCAGATAGAGCGCGTCACCGTCGAAGGCCAGGGTCGAGGGAAAAAGCGCCACCGGGGTGGCGTCATCGGTGCCGGTGCCGTCCAGGCTCTCCCGGGGGCAGCCCGCGAGCTCGAGGGCCTCGAAATGGGGAGCCGTCCCCGTGACGCGGAAGGCGGCTTGGGCCACTCCCTGGGTGTCGAAGCGGGCCACCGCCTGACACCCCGGGAAGGTGACCCACAGGTCGCCTGTCCCTCCGTGGCGCTCGAAGCGGAACGGCACAGCGCCCACCGTGTCCGACCCGCTGACCAGCGGTCGCGTCTCGACCGGCACCGACGGCGCCTCGCCGCGGATCATCTCGAGCAGGGAGTCCACCGGGACCGACACCAGCCGGGAGGGGTTGGAAGCGAGAGCGTGGATCACCCCGTGCTCGTCGTCGAGCAGCGTGTCCTGGAGCACCATGCCCACCGGCAGAAAGTTGTAGCCGGGGTTCAGGGGATCGAGGTCGACGATCCGCTCGTCCTTGAGGTCCACGATGGCGAGCTCGCCGCGGGCCGACAGGGCGATGAAGGCATAATAACGGGTGTCGGCCGGGTCGGCGGCGCAGGCCGCCAGGCTGTCCCAACGCAGCACGCGTTGGTCGTCGCGCCGGGCACAGAAGAAGCCGGCCTTGATCGGGCGCTCGAGCTGGCGCTCGGGGAGCTCCTTCTCGTCGTCCTCGCAGGCCGTGGGCAACAGACAGAGGAGCGCGGCGATGGTCAGGGTCGCCAGGGACCGGCGGGGATCGAACGACCACGTACCGGGGATGCGGGAATGGGAGTCTCGGTGGTGCATGTCAGTCCCTCCCGATCTGCCTGGGGGTGCCGAAGCGGCCGACGCGCCGCCACGAGGGTCCGTCGTACGACACCAGGGAGATGGTTCCCTCGGCGAAGTTCACGACGTAGAAACCGGCGAAGCGATCGGCCGGAGGGAACAGAAACTCATGGGGACCCGTGCCCACCGCGATGCGCTGCACCCAGGTGCCGCGGTCGGGATCGAGCACCAGCACCTCGCCCTCGGGGAAGCTGGTCACGAACACCTGCTCACGGCCGAGGTGATCGGCGTGGACCTGCACCAGGGCGGGCTGGGCGGACACCTCCACGGTGCCCGCCGGGGTCAGGCGGGTGCGTCCCTGTTCGTCCACCGAGACGTCGAAGGTGACGAGCATGGGCGGATAGCGGACGGCGGCGTACAGGCGCGAGCCGTCGCCTGAGAACGCGAGCCCGCGCAGCTCGGCACCGCTCTCGAACGGACCGTAGGGGCTTTGCAGATAGAGGCTGCCCGCGGGCAGCAGCAGGTCCATGCCGTTCTCGGGGGAGTACTGCAGGCGGAACCAGGCGATCTCGGGGCTGTACGAGTTGGAGACGTAGAAGGTGGGCCACTGGTCCGGGCCTGTGACCGCGTCATAGGAGCCGACGTAGCCGTTGTAGTTGACGGTCATGTTGGCGTCGTAGACCTGTGCGATGACCGGCGGCTCGATGGCGAAGTCCACCACCGTGAGGTAGGGGCTATTCAAGTGGGTGACGAGGGCGTAGCCGAGATCTTCGCGCACCAGGATGCGGTAGGGATCCGTGGGCAGGCCGTCGTCCTTCTCGAGGCGGTGGGAGCGCCGGCAGTCCCGCGGCCAGGAGGCGTCGCAGCCGTCACCGCAGTCGAGGCAGGTGACCTCGCCGGCCTCGTTCTCGTAGACGTCCACGAGGGTCAGGGACGGGTCGGCGCGCACCGAGACGAGCAGCCGGTAAGCCATGGTGCCACCCGCGGGGGCCGGCAGCACGGCGATATGGCCGGCGTAGGAGCCCAGGCGGACGGCGCTTCGAACCAGCTCCTGGTCGAGGCCGCACAGGAACTCGTCCCCGGCCTGGGGATCCACCTTGCACGCCGTATAGGCGAGCGGGTCCGCGGCCATCAGGTGGAGGCGGTCCGCGTCCAGGGCCAGCAGAGTGGACCCGTTGTAGCGCAGGTCCGAGTTCCCGTTGGTCACGAACAGCGTCCGCCCGGAGGGGGAGAGGCGCAGACCCGAGGGGAAGAAGAAGAGGTCCGTCGGCGGATCGATGCCGGCGATGTCCTGGGCGCAGGCGGCCAGGAGCAGGGAATAGAGCAGCAGAGTCAGGATGCGTCGCATCGGATCACCCGGATCCCCGATCAGCGGGGACCTATTGAAAATCGCCATCCCCCGGGTCGTGGGAGTCCCGGGAGTGTCTCATGTACGGCGTCGCCACGTTGCGAAGGTGACGCCCGATCAGGAACACCACGAAGCCGCCCAGCGCGATGAGCAGCCACCTCGCGTTGGGCGTGAGTCCGGACAGATAATCGCCCGGACGGCGAAGCCAGAAGGCGCCGTCCTGCACGGCGAACGAGAGCCGGTGAGCCTCGTGCAGTTTCCACGCGGACCAGCCGGCGTAGCCCATCATGGCCAGGCCCGCGAGCCAGATCATCCAGCCGGCGTACTCGAACAGATCCTTCATGCCAGCGCCGCAAGAATCTTGAAGTCGGCCACCCGGCGCAGGAGGGCGTCGAGGCGGAACAGCAGCCCGAGGCGGTTGTCCCGAAGAGCCGGGTCGTCCGCCATCACGCGCACACCGCGCTCGTCGTGGAAGAACTCGTCCACCTCGCGCCACAGGGAGACCATCTCCCGCAGGGCACCGCCGAAATCACCGTCCCCCAGCCGGACCTCGCAGACCGCGAAGACGCGCTCCAGGGCCTCATGAAGCGCCCGCTCGGCCGGATGTTCCAGCAGCTCGGGGCGGACCTCCGAGGGCACGGCCTCGGCCTTCTTGAGGATGTTCATCCGCCGGTACAACCGGACGAGCTGGTGGAACTCGTCGGTCTGGGCCAGCTCGGCCACGGCCTCGAGGCGCCGCGCCGCGTGGACGAGATCGGAAGAGCACACGTCTGAACTCCAGTCACCGAATACGATCT
>CALKWH010000133.1 GCA_938004375.1 uncultured Pseudomonadota bacterium | reverse complement strand
AGATCGTATTCGGTGACTGGAGTTCAGACGTGTGCTCTTCCGATCTCTCAGCGCGCTGCTCAACCGCAAGGTCGAGTACGCCGAGAACGCCGAGGAGGCCCGCGCCGCCCGTCGGGAGCTGGGCTTCCTGTACGCCCACGAGCTCAACGACAACTCCAAGGCCATCGACATCCTCGAGCACGTGCTCGAGGTCATGCACGACGACGTCAAGTTGCTGCGCCAGTTGCTCGAGTTGTACGAGAAGACCGGGCGCATGCGCGGTTACCTCAAGACGGCGCGCATCCTGGTCGACGTGACCCCGGACATCGCCGAGAAGATCAACCTGCTCAAGCGCATGGCGGCCGAGTGGCGCCTCACGCCCTCGACCCGGGCCAACGCCGCCGAGTGCTACGAGAAGATCATCGAGCTGCGCTTCGAGGAAGAGGACGTCTACGACAGCCTCGAGGACATCTACACCGCCGAGGAGCAGTGGGACGCCCTGGCGATGACCCTCAACCGCCACACCAAGGTCGTGCAGGCCGAGGGCACCCGCTCCCAATTGCTGCGCCGCCTCGGCGAGGTGCTCCTGACCCAGCTCGACGACGCCAAGGGCGCCGTCCCCGTGCTAGAGGAGAGCCTGGCGCTTCGTCCGAAGAACGCCGACACCCTGAAGCTCGCGGCCAAGGCGTACGAGGCCACCGGCTCCACCGCCAACGCGGCGGCCACCCTCGAGAAGCTCATCGAGCACGTCGAGAACGAGAAGGAGCGCACGGCGGCCTGGGGCCGGCTGGGGCAAGCCTACCTGACGTTGGAGCAGGTCGAGAAGGCCGAGGCCGCCCTGCAGAAGGCGCTGGCCGCGGACGAGAACGACTTCCATTATCTCGCCGCGCTGGGCGAGGTTTACCGCCGCCAGGCACAGTGGACGCGCGCCGCGAGCTACTACGAGCGCGCCATGAAGGCCACGAAGAATCAGAAGGAGCAGGGCGAGATCGTCTTCACTGTCGCCGAGATCTACGCCGACCGCCTGGCGGTGGTCGACAAGGCCGTCGCACTCTACGAGGAGTTCCTCTCCCTGGCCCCCGGCCACCCCAAGGCCGTCCGGGTGCTGGCCAACCACTACTTCGAGAAGGGCCTGTGGGACAAGGCCGCGCCGCTGCTCCACGTGCTGGTCACCGAGAGCGCCGGGTTACCCAAGCCCGAGCAGGTCGCCCTGCACCTGAAGGCCGGACGGGTCGCCCTGAAGGTAGGCGACATCGACCGCGCCGCGATGTACCTCGAGAAGGCGCGCGAGCTCGACCCCACCAGCCTCGAGGTCCTCATGGAGCTCGCCGAGCTGCGTTACCGCAAGGAGGAGTGGGACGGCTCCCTCTCGCTGTACCAGGCCCTGCTCGTCGCCCACCGGGACGCGCTGTCCCCCGAGAAGGTCGCCGACATCTATTGCCGCCTCGGCGGGATCAAGGAGCGCAAGGGGGACCACCTCAAGGCGGTCGCCTTCTACGACAAGGCGCTCGAAGCCAACCACAACTCCCAGGAGGCGGCCGAGGCCGTGCTGCGGCTGCGCGAGGCCCACGACGACTACGCCAAGCTCGCCAAGATCAAGCTCAACAAGATCAACGCCGAGCCCGACACCGACAAGAAGCTCGACCTCTACGCCGAGTTGATCCGGTTCTACCTCGACACCGTGAAGGATCCCGACAAGGCCGTGGAGATGCAGGAGAAGGCCCTCGCCCTGCGTCCGGACGACCGTGAGCTGCTCTCCAACGCCATGGACCTCTACCATCTCGTGGAGCAGTGGGACAAGGTCGTGTCCACCATCCTCAAGCTCGCCGCCCTCGAGGAGCCGGGCATCGTGCGCTCGAAGTACCACTACAGCGCCGGCCTGATCTTCTCCGAGGAGATCGGCGATCACGACGCCGCCCTGGAGCAGTTCGAGATGTGCCTGGACCAGGACGCCGAGAACGACGAGGTCTTCTTCCGCATCCTCGAGATCTACAAGGCTCGCGAGGATTGGCACAACGTCACCCGCGCCATGCGGCGCCAGCTCAAGCGCAACCCCGAGAACCGCACCAACTATCAGATCTGGGAAGAGTTGGGCAACATCTATCGTGACAAGCTCGGCGACCATCCCACCGCGGTCGCCGCGTTCGAATTCGCAGCCAACCTCCACGACACCCCCGAGCAGCACCTCAAGCTCGCCCAGATCTACATCGAGGCCGGCCCGGACTACCTCGATAAGGCTGGCAGCGCCTTCGAGAAACTGCTCTACCATGATCCGCAGAACGTCGAGATGCTGCGCCGCCTGCTCGAGATCCAGATCGCGCGCCAGAACAAGGATCGCACCTGGATCCTCTGCACCGTGCTGGACATGTTCCACCAGGCCAACCAGAAGGAGAAGATCTTCGCGGACCGCTATTCCCAGACGTACACCCACGCCAAGAGCATCCTCACCGACGATCTGTGGGCGAACACGCTCCAGAGCCCGGACGAGAGCCTGGACATCAACAAGATCCTGGCCGGTCTGGGGCACCATCTATCTCTGTACTATGCCCTTCCGCACAAGGACTACGGGTTGGACCGCAAGAAGAAGATCGACCTCGACGCCGATCGTCGCGCCTTCTGCCAGGCCTACAGTTACGTCAGCAAGACCCTGCTGATCACGGCCATCCCCGAGTTGTTCGCCCGCGAGGGCCTGCCGCTGCCGATCCAGTTGGCCAACACCAAGGAGGGCACCAGCCTGCTGCCGTCCTGGCTCATCGAGGAGCGCAAGTTCGCCCACATGAACGAGCAGGAGGCCGCCTACAATTTCGCCCGCGAGCTCGTCTTCCTGCGTCCCGAGCGGCTGTTCCGCCGCGCCGCGCCCGCGCCGACCGACCTGTTCAACGCCCTGTACGCGGCCTTCGCCGTGCTCTCCCCGGACAACCCGCCCAAATTCCCGGCGGGCCGCGAGGCCGAGATCAACAAGCTCAAGGCGCACATCAAGGAGTTCGTGCCCACCGCCGTGCAGGAGAGCCTGAAGCCGGTGGCCGCCCGCGTACTGCAGCGTGAGTTCGAGCCCGAGATCACGCGCTGGATCCACGCCAACCACCGCACCAGCCTGCGCGCCGCCACCCTCGTGGGGTGTGACATCCGCCGCGTGGTGGCCTGGGTGCTCGCCGAGCCGGACAACATCACCGGCATGGTGGCCAAGGACCGCATCAAGGAAGTGCTGCGCTTCATCATCAGCTCCGAGTACGCCGCGCTGCGCGCCCACATGGGCCTCTCGATCGGCTAACTGCCATGTCCCAGTTGGTGCACACCCTCGACTTCGCCGGCTCCGCGACCGGCCTGTTCGAGGCCTTCCTGCGCCACTTCCGCGCGCGCGGGTTTCACATCGAAGAGGCCGACGCCGTGGCCATGCGGATCCATGCCGAGCGTGACCGCGGGCTCTTCTCCTCGCTCTTTGGCATCGGGACGCTCCACGTCCACGTCCGGTTCACCGACGGCGACACGGTCCAGTTGCGCATTTCTTCGGCCGGGGAGTCCGAGCGGCGGCTCCTCGAGGAGCTCAAGGATCTGGCCTCGGCGCAGACCGCCGCTGCCGCGAAGCAGGCCGAAAAATCCGCCGCGAACGCCGCGCCCCCGGTGGTGATCCAGCAGGTGGTGGTGCGCGAGATCGTGAAGATCCCCTGCCGCTTCTGCGGCTCGCTCATCGAGAACACGCAGACCCGCTGCCCGCACTGCGGGGGAGAGTGATCATGCAGATCTTTCAGGCCGCCCTGGGCGCCTTCGAGACGAACTGCTTCTGGTTCGAGCACGCCGGCCGTGGCTGGCTGGTGGATCCCGGAGACGACGAAGTGCGCGCCTTTCTGCCCGAGCTCGGACCCGTCGACGTGGTGCTGCTCACCCACGGCCACGTCGATCACGTGCTGGGCCTCGCCGCCGTGCGGGCTCGGCACCCGGGCGCCCGGATCGTGCTGCCCAAGGCCGATCTGGTGTGGTTCCGCAAGGCCGATCTGCAGGCGTCCATGTTTGGCTTGCGCTATGTCCAGGTCCCCGAGCCGGACGACCTGCTCGAGCCGCCCTGTGAGCTCGACGGCATCCGGGTGCTGCCCACGCCGGGGCACACCCCGGGCAGCGTGAGTTATTACCTGCCCGAGGCGGGCGTCTGCTTCTCGGGCGACACCCTCTTCGCCCAAGGCGTGGGCCGCACCGACTTCCCCGGGGGCTCGTGGACCGAGCTCTCCCGCAGCATCCGCGAGCAGTTGTTCACGCTGCCGGACTCCACTGTCGTCTATCCAGGCCACGGCCCGGAGACGACCATCGCCGACGAGCGCCGCTCGAACCCCTTCGTCTCGGGTAAACGACTCTGAATCTATTCCTCTTCGGGGGTGCGCAACTTGCGCAGGGCGAGCTTGCGGCGGATACCGCCGATCTTCTCAATGGTGAGGTGGCCGTCGAGGTGATCAATCTCGTGCTGGAAGGCGCGGGAAAGGAGCCCGGTGCCCTCGAGCTCGAAGCGCTCGCCGGCGAGGTTGGTGGCGCTCACCCGGGTCTTCGCGAAGCGCTCGACGGGGATGAACACGCCGGGGAGGCTCAGGCAGCCTTCCTCCTCTTTGATTTTTCCCTCGGTGGCCTCGATCTTCGGGTTGAGGAACACCAGGGCCGGATCGGTCTTGCTGCCGCCGGCGAAGGTGGGATCGAGCACGAAGATGCGCTTGAGCGCGCCGATCTGCACCGCGGCCAGCCCGACGCCGTCGGATGCGTACAGTGTCTCGATCATGTCCGCGACCAGCGTGCGGATCTCGTCGGTGATCTCGGGGACCTCCTCGGAGACCTGCTCCAGGCGGGGATCGGGATAGATGACAATCGGAAGAATGGCCATTGGACGACTCCGGGGGACGGTCTTAGCCCAAACCCACGGGGACTTCAAGCTGAACCTGCGCATGGGCGCGCAGCGGTCAGCGACGGCGGATGGCCTCCACCGGGTTCACGCGGGACGCGAGGACCGCGGGCACGAGGGTGGAGCCGACCGTGAGCGCGAGCAGGGCTGCCGCGCTCCATAGCGCGGTGAAGGTTGGAAAGCGCGCGTGGATGCGGCCCGAGAAGACGCCCCCGGCGACCTCCAGGCCCTCCTCGCCCGTGAACCAGGACGGGTCGATGCCCACGGTGGCGCCATACAGGATGGCCAGGGAGCCCAGCGCCAGGCCCAGGGCCAGCGCGAAGAGCCCGAGCAGCAGGCTCTCGAGGGCCACCGCGCGCACCAGGGTGGCGCGGCGCATGCCCACCGCCCGCAGGATACCCTGCTCGCGGCGCCGCTCGAGCATGGACATGAAGAAGGCGTCCACGAGGGTGATGGTGATGATGAAGAAGATGATGAACTGGAACAGCCACACCGAGCCGGAGTGGTAGTCGATGAACTGGCCCGCCATGGGGAGGTTCTGTCGCCAGGTGAGCACCTCCACGTCTGCGCCCGGAGGCAGCGCCGCCCGCACCCGGTGGGCCAGCGCGTCGGCGGCAGCCGGCGTGGCGAACAGCGCGAGCTGGTGGGCGCCGTCCGGCAGGCCGATCCACCCGCGCAGGGTCTCGAGCGGTGTGAACACGCCGAAGCGGTCCACGGCCGGGTCTCCCGTCTTCACGAGGGCGCACACCGGGACCGAGCGTTCGATGGGTCCGGTGGGACCCGCGAGCTGGATCACCACGCGGTCTCCCGGTGTGACGTCCAGGGTACGCGCCAGGGCGGCGCCCAGGGCGAGGTGATCCCCCATGGGAGGGAAGCCGCCGGCCGTGGCCTGGAACAGTTGGCCGCCGTACCAGAGCGAGGACGGCCAGGGCGCCGCCAGGCCCCGGTGGAAATATGCGACGCCGCCGGCCGTCTTGAGGAGGCCGGTGAAGAAGAGGCGCTCCTCGACCCGGCCGACGAAGGGCAGCCGGGCGCGGATGGTTGCCGCGTCATGCAAGACCGCTTCCGGGCGCGGATCGGCCCCGTAGCCGCGAGCCATGACCACGACGTGGCCGGATTGGTCCCGGGCCAGCAGGTCGGCGAGCTGGTCGTACCCCTCGTCGGCCAAGCCGCGGAAGAAAAGCAGCACGGCCCATGCGAGCCCCAGGGCGGCCACGAGGAGTCCCGTGCGCAGCCGGCGGCGCATCAACTGGGCGAAGGCGACGCGCACCCAGAACATCACTTCTCCTCCGAGAGGGCGGCGCGCGCGGTCATACGGGCCACGCGCCAGGCCGGCCAGAGTGCGGCTGCGAGGGCAGCGGACCACAGCAGGGCGACCGGTATCGCGACGGTTTGCCACACCAACTCGGCGTGCCATACGGGGGTGAGGAGCACACCGGCGAAGGTGAAGCCGTCGGCAAACAGGAACGAGAGGTCCAGCCCGTGGGTGGAGAGGTGGCTGCACAGCCAGGCGCCCAGGGCGCCGCCGGTAGCGACGGCCGCGGTCCCCACGATCAAGGCCTCGAGCACGATCATGGAGAACAGCGCGCCCGGTCCCAGGCCCACGGCTTTGAGCACGCCGAACTCCCAGGTGCGCTCGAGGATCGACATGAGGAACGAGTTGAGGGTGCCCAGCATGGCCATGAGGATCACGATGGACAGGATCATGAACACCAGGCCCTCCTGGAACGAGATCGCGCTGCGCATGCCCGGCGCGAGCTGGCGCCAGGTGCGCAGCACAAGACCGGCGGGGAGCGTGCGGGCCAGGTGGGCGCGGGCGGCCCCGAGCCCGCCGGGGCGCTCGAGGAGGATGGCCAGTTCGTGGACGCGGGGGCGGCCGTCGGGCCCGGAGAACCCCAGGTGCAGGGTGGCCCAGGCCAGGGGCACGAAGACCGCCTGGGCGTCGAGCTCGGGCAACTGGGTTTCGAAGACGCCCACGACGCGCCCCCAGGCGTCCCGCGGCGCGCCGCCGGCGTCGAAGGCGTCGAGTCCCAGGCGCTCGCCAAGGCGCGCGTCCAGCCGACGGGCCAGCGCCTCGCCGATGACGAGGGGGACGTCGGCGAGCTCGGCCTCCTCGACGGGGCCGTCGTCCTCTGGGAGCCAGCGGCCGCGGTGGACCGACCGGGCGAGGGCGAAGCGCGCCTCGGCTGCCGGAGAGACGGCGAAGACCTTCACCGGCAGGTGGCGGGTGGCCGTGAAGGTCAGCAGGGTCTCCGGGCCGACGGGGTTGCGTCGCGGTGGCGGCGTGGGCGGCCCCGGTCCCTCGCGGGAGGGCGTGTCCGGGGAGAGCTTCTCGAGGGCGTCGAGCTCCGAGTCGTCTGGCTCGGGCTCGGGCTCGGGCTCGGGTAAAAAGTCCTCGTGGACCAAAGTGGCGCTGTGGAGCCTCAGGCCGACCAGGGACGACACCGGCGACGCCAGCACGCCCGCGATCGTCAGTTGCGGGCAGTCGCGGGCCTCCGTGTGGAGCAGGGACAGCCCCACGACCTCGGCGGGCGCGCCCGACGCGACCACCTCGCAGGGTCTCTCCGGGGCGCGGCCGGCCAGCAAGGCCGGGCGGCCGGACAGGGGGGCGAGCCGGGCTCTCATGGGTCGGTGAACGGACAGGAGCCCGGCCGTGTGGATGCGGGGCGCGGCGGTCCAGCCCAGCTCTGGCGGCGGAGGCGTGTCCGGGAGGGGGAAGGTGGCCGCCAGCGGGAGGTCGAAGGCGGCCTCGGTCGCGTGGACCTGCAGGTGTCCGAGGCGCAGGCCGACGACCGAGGAGACCATCTGGCGGGAGATGCCGCGGGCCAGGCCGTAGGTGGCGATGGCCGCCACGAGGCCGCAAGTGAGCGTGAGCCATGCGGAGAAGCTCCGGCGTCGGGCCCGCCAGACGTTGCGCCAGGCCATTCTCCAGATGTACGTGATCAGGGAGGAGCGCATCCCCGGCAGTCTACGCGATCCGGCACCCCGCGGGAAGGCAGGAGTGCGGGCGACCGAAGACGGTCGTGCTGCGGGGGGACGGACGACGCAAGCTTGGCGTGCGCATCAGAGGAGTGCGCAAGTTCTACTTGCGCATCATTGAATCGTATTACCGGTTCTCTTTGGCGAACTTGGCGAGGAAGTCGGCGAGCAGGCGGACGCTCTCGGTCGGGCAGGCGTTGTACGTGGACGCGCGCAGGCCGCCCACCGAGCGGTGGCCCTTGAGGCCCAGGAAGCCGTGGGACTTGCACTCGGCGAGGATCTTGGTCTCGAGCTCCTCGCTGGGCAGCCGGAAGGTGATGTTCATCAGGGAGCGGTGCTCCTTGACGGTGACCGTCGGGCGGTAGAAGCCGTCGGAGTTGTCGAACACGTCATAGAGCAGGCCGGCCTTCTCCTTGTTGATCTTGTGCATGTTCTCGAGACCGCCGATTTCCTCCTCGAGCCACTGGAAGGCCAGGTCGACCATGTAGATGACGAACACGGGCGGCGTGTTGTAGATGCTGTTCTCCTCGACGTACTTGCGGAACGAGAGCATCTCCGAGAGGTTCTCGGGCACGCGGGCGAGCAGGTCCTTGCGCACGATGCACAGCGCGCAGCCGGCCGGGCCCAGGTTCTTCTGCACGCCGCCGTAGATGAACGCGAAGTCCTTGATGTTGACCGGGCGCGAGAAGTAGTCCGAGGACATGTCGCAGAACAGCGGGGCCTTCACCTTCGGGAACTCGGGGTACTCGGTGCCGCGGATGGTGTTGTTGGCGCACAGGTGCACCAGGCAGGCGTTGTCGTCGAACTTCAGCGTGGAGAGGTCCGGCAGCTGGGTGTAGTTGATGTCCTTGCCGGACCACAGCACCTCGACGTTGCCCTTGGAGCGCTTGGCTTCCTTGATGGCCCGCGAAGCCCACGTGCCCGTGTCGATGAACTGCGCCTTGTCGCCCTCGTGGATGAAGTTCATGGAGATCATCGCCATGATCATGCTGGCGCCGCCCTGGACGAAGATGACCTCGTAGTCCTCGGGGACGTTGTACAGGCGCTTGGCGCGGGCCTTGCAGTCCTCGAGCACGGCGTCGAACGCCTTGTCCCGGTGGCTGACTTCGAGGATGCCGGCGCCGGTGCCGGCGAAGTTCCAGAGGGATTCCTGGGCTAGATCGGAAGAGCACACGTCTGAACTCCAGTCACCGAATACGATC
>CALKWH010000132.1 GCA_938004375.1 uncultured Pseudomonadota bacterium | reverse complement strand
GCGACAACCGAGATCTACACTCTTTCCCTACACGACGCTCTTCCGATCTAGAGGTCGGGGATCTGGTTGCGATCGCTGATGGGAACGGCACTGGGGACAATCGACGCAGCGGGCGCGGGCACCGGCGCCTCGGGTGGCACCGGCGCCTCCGGCGCCACGGTTTCCGGCAGCACGGTCTCCGGCGCCACGGTCTCCGGCAAATCGGTCTCCGATGCCACAACGGCTTCCTGTGCTGGCTCCGCTTCGATCTCGAGCTCGGCCGCAGGACGGGACACCAGGGGCGTATCTACGATCTCGACGACCGGGGTGAGCTCGGAGGAGTCGGCGCGGTCAACCTCTTCGGGCCCCGGGACAGGCCCGCCGATTCCCACGGAGACGGCAGGCTCGGTCACTCTCACCGCCGGAACGCCGGGCTCGGGCGCGACCTCGGGCGCGACCTCGGGCGCCTCCGCAGTCGTGGCCGCGTCATCGGCGACGGTGCCAGTCGGGTCCGGTACCTTGTCCGCGTCGGACGGCGCGACCTTTTCGGCGTCGCGGTGCTCCTTGAGGATGGCGTCCGAGGACAGCATCTTCGAGAGCAGGGAGTCACCGTCGAGGGCCTCGGTGGAGGGTGCAGGCAGATCCCTCGAGGTCGTGGGATCCAGATAGGCTTGGACGTGCTTCATCGTGAGGCGCGTGATCAGCCGCAGCGTCTCGAGGATGCCCTGCCCCGACGAGGCCGAGGCCTCGATGAACGGCAGGTGCTCGGCGTGCAGGGACACCGCCATCTCCCGCGTGGACATGGTGTTCGGGAGATCCTTCTTGTTGCACTGGATGACGACAGGAATCTCCTCGAGATCCCGCCCCGAGAGCGCGAGGTTGTCGCGCAGGTTCTTGAAACTGTAGAGGTTCTGCTCCACCGCGTCGCGCTGGGAGTCGGCGACGAACACGATGCCGTCGACCCCGCGCAGCACCTGTTGGCGGGTGCGGTCGTAGCGGATCTGGCCCGGCACCGTGTAGAGCTGGATCTTGACGTCGAAGCCGCGGATCTTCCCCAGATCCAGCGGCATCCAGTCGAAGAACAGCGTGCGATCCCCGCTGGTGTCCAGGGACATCAGTTCGCCGACGCGCTCCTTGTCCAGCATGACGGCGAGCTTTTCCAGGTTGGTGGTCTTCCCGGACAACCCAGGGCCATAGTAGACGATCTTGACCTGCAGGCTTTTCGTGAGGGCGCTGACCAGCGGCATGCATCGACTCCGTGGTGGATGACCAGGCTCCGGGAGGTGCCCCGGGGCGCTTGAAGGATACCCCAGGCGGACCTAGCAACCAAAGAAATTCAGATCGCGGTTGAAATCCTCGCGGTAGGAGTCGAGGTTTTCCCCGTAGGCGGCCAGCAGCGTGTGGCGCTGCAGGTCGAACTGGAAGGAACTGTGCTCGCCGTAGACGCGGTTGAAGACCACCGCGAAGTTGTCCTTCCCTTCCTGCATCAGGATGAACGCGTGGCGGTGCACCTCGGGGATGGTGAGGTTGAAGTCGCAGTGCGGGCAGTGGAACTCCACGAGGGCGCCCTTCTCTATCTCCAGGGTCTCGGGGAACCGCGCGCCATAGACGCCGAGGGCGGCCGGCAGGGAGATCGGGAAGCAGAACTCGAACTTGTCGCCGTTAAGGCAGCCCTTCAGTTCGACGTTCTGACCATCGGAGGTGTTCAGGTTCTTCTTGCAGTGCGGGCAGAGGAATTGACTCATCGATCCGGCTCCTGGTAGAGGTTCGAAACCGGGGGGAGAATGCCACAACTCGACCGGTTTTTGAACCGGTTTTTTCACAGGCCGGTCATTTCTGGACCACGCAGTTCCCGATGACGTTGGCCAACCCGGCCCTGATCGCGAAAAGAAAATGGGTGGTTGCGCCTCGCCGTGCGCTCCGGTACAGTGCGACCCCATGAAGGTCACCCTGGTCCGTCCGTGCATCGGCCGTCCCGTCCCCGGAAAATTCGAGCGGGGCGCCATCGAGCCGCTCACCCTGGCCGTGCTCGGCGCGCTCACGCCCCCCGACGTCGAGCTCGAGATGTTCGACGACCGCGTGGAGGTGGTGCCCTTTGACCGCCCCACCGACCTCGTGGGCCTGACCACCGAGTCCTTCACCGCCGCCCGGGCCTACGAGCTCGCGGCCGAATACCGCCGCCGGGGCGTCCCCGTGGTACTCGGCGGCATGCACGCGAGCCTGCTCCCGGCCGAGGCCGCCCGCCACGCCGACGCGGTGGTCGTGGGCGACGCCGAGCCGGTGTGGGCGCAGGTCCTCGCCGACGCGCGCCGCGGCAGGCTGAAGCGCCGCTACCGGGGGGCTCCGCAGGCGCCGCAGGCGGGCGTGTTCCCCCGCCGGGACCTGTTCCGCGGCAAGAAGTACCTGCCCGTGCACCTGGTGCAGTTCTCCCGGGGCTGCCCCCACGCCTGCACCTTCTGCGCGCCGGCGGTGTACTTCGACCGCCGGCAGGTGTTCCGCCGCCTCGACGAGGTCGTGCGCGAGCTCGACGAACAGCGCCTGAAGACCGTGATGTTCGTCGACGACAACCTCACGGCCAACCGTCAAGCCGCGCTTGAACTGTTCGCCGCCATCGCGCCGCTGAAGCTCCGATGGGCCTCCCAGGGCGGCCTGGACATGGCCGAGGATCCGGCGTTCATGGACGCCATGATGCGCTCGGGCTGCGTCGGCCACCTGGTGGGCGTCGAGAGCCTGGAAACCGAGACCCTCGCGGCCATGGGCAAGGTCAGGAACCTGGGTGTGGACTACGCCCGGCGCTTCGAGGTCTTCCGCGACTTTGGAATGCAGCTCTGGGCGGCGCTCACCGTCGGGCACGA
>CALKWH010000131.1 GCA_938004375.1 uncultured Pseudomonadota bacterium | reverse complement strand
GCGACGTACTCCCAATTCCATCGTCGCCTTCAGTTCCCCGGCGGCGCGCGAATAGTCCGGTCTTGGTCCGCGTTCGGGCGATCCTGCGTCGCCCATTTCCGCCTCCTCCGGAAAGCTGCCTGATGGCAGTTGGTGAAAACTACGGTTGCATCCCTACCCGTGCAATGGCAGCATGCTTGCATCATCAGGCTGGCGGCCGGCCCTGGGGCGGCGTCGGCGGGAGAAGTCCCATGCTCACGAGACTGGAAGTCCGAAACTTCAAGCGCTTCGACGAGGTCGCGATCGATCTCGGGCATGTGGTGGTGTTCGTGGGACCGAACAACACCGGCAAGACTACCGCGCTGCAGGCGCTGACGCTCTGGGACGCCGGGCTGCGCGCCTGGGTTTCGGAGCACGGCACCGAGCACCGTCCCAACAAAAAAAGGCCGGGGATCTCGATGAACCGCAAGGACCTGATGGCGCTGCCGATCCCCAGCGCCCTTTACCTTTGGCGTGACAAACACGTCCGAAGTTCGACAAGGGGGAAAGATAAACGGCGGACAGAGAACGTCCGGATCGACATCACGGTGAAGGGGATCACCGCCGGTCGGGAGTGGGTCTGTGGGCTCGAATTCGATTACGCCAACGACGAGTCTTTCTATTGTCGTCCCCTGCGTACGGAGGTCGAAGGTGAATTGGAGGCCATGCCCATTCCTCCCGAGGCGTTGGCTCATCGCATCGCCTACCTGCCGCCGATGTCCGGGTTGGCCGACCGGGAGTTCGTGAAGCAGGCGGGAGAGGTCGGCTTTCTCATCGGCCAGGGCCAGACGGCGCAGGTGCTGCGAAACCTGTGTCAGGCAGTCTACCTGGAGAACGGGGACCTGTGGCGCCGGATCGTCGTACACATCGAGCAGTTGTTCGGGGTGAAGCTCCAGCCCCCGCAACTGAACGCCACGCGTGCAGAAATCACCATGTCCTACCTGGACGAGAGCCAAAACGAGCTGGATCTGAGTTGCGCGGGACGCGGGCTCCAACAGACGCTCCTGCTGCTGACCTACCTCTACGCGAACCCCCGCAGCGCCCTCCTGCTCGACGAGCCGGACGCCCACCTGGAGATACTTCGGCAACGCCAGATCTTCAACCTGCTCGTCGAGGTCGCTGAGACGCAGAACTCCCAGATCATCGCGGCGAGCCACTCCGAGGTCGTGCTCAACGAGGCCGCCAACCGTGGCAAGGTGGTGGCGTTCATCGGCCAACCCCACACCATCAACGATCGTGTATCCCAGGTGCAAAAGGCGCTGCGGGAGCTCGGCTTCGAACAATATTATCAGGCTGAGCAGAAGGGCTGGGTCCTCTATCTGGAGAACACGACCGATCTGGACATCCTTCGGGTGTTCGCGACCAAGCTTTCGCATCCGGTCGCAGCCCATCTCGACCGCCCTTTCCTGCACCCTGTGACGACCAACCTGCCCCAGAGGGCGAGAGATCATTTTTTTGGACTGCGGGAAGCCAAGTCGGACCTGGTGGGGGTCGCGCTCTTCGATCGACTTGATCGTGAACCGAACGAGAACGCGCCCCTCATGGAAATGATGTGGAAGCGCAGGGAGATCGAGAACTACTTTTGTACGAGGGAGGTTCTACTCGCTTATGCTCAGAAGGACTTGGGCGACGACCTGTTCAGCCACGAGGAGCGACAACGGAGAGTCCAAATCATGGAGGACGCGATCGAGAGCATCGCCGGTTCCTTGAGCAACTTGGGTCGTCCATCCCCTTGGTCGGTGGATATCAAGGTCACCGACGACTTTCTGGACCCTCTCTTCAAGAAATACTCGGAGAAACTGGGGCTGCCGTTGGTGCTGCGGAAGAACGAATACTACAAGTTGGCCAGCCTGGTCGACGCCGAGTCGATCGACACCGAAGTCCGAGAGAAGCTCGACGCCATCCTCGCGGTCGCTGAAAAGGCACGTATTCGCGAGTCGACTTGAGAAAAAGTTCGTAGACGGCTGAACCGGAAGCGGTCCATGATGCTCTCATGATACCTGCGTCCGAAGATTAGCAAATTCATGTCCGGTCAAGGAAAGAATATATGGGCATAGGGGTACTTGCATGGCCCTGGTTTCAGGCGTCTGGGAGGAGCGTGGGAATGGCGTGGAAGCGTCGTGGGGTTTTTTGATCAGGGAGCTACTTCTTGCGGTCGGGGTCGCCCAGAAAGCGCATGAGCTTCTCGACGACGACGTCCAGCGCGATCTTGTTCTCGCCGCCCTCGGGGATGATGAGGTTGGCCCAGCGCTTCGAGGGCTCGACGAACTGCAGGTGCATGGGGCGCACCGTCTTGTAGTACTGCTCGCGGATCGAGGCGAACGAGCGGCCGCGCTGCTCCATGTCGCGCCGGATGCGCCGGAACACGCGGATGTCCGCGTCGGTGTCCACGAAGATCTTGATGTCGCAGGCGTTGCGGATGTGCTCGTCGGCCAGGATCAGGATGCCCTCGACGATGATGATCGGCGCCGGGTCGATGCGCTCGGTGCGCTCGAGCCGCGAGTGGGTGACGAAGTCGTACACCGGCTTGTCCACGGGATCGCCGGCGCGCAGGGCGTGCAGGTGGCGCACCAGGAGCTGGTTGTCCAGGGAGTCGGGGTGGTCGTAGTTGAGCTTCTGGCGCTCCTCGAGGGGGAGGTTCCGGTGGTCCTTGTAGTACGAGTCGTGGTCGAACATGACCGCGGAACCCTAGATCGGAAGAGCACACGTCTGAACTCCAGTCACCGAATACGATC
>CALKWH010000130.1 GCA_938004375.1 uncultured Pseudomonadota bacterium | reverse complement strand
CCTTGGAGGCGGGGTTGGGGGCGGAGCCGCCCTCGGCGTCGAAGGTGACGGTGTACGTGTTGGCGATCCACTTCGCGTAGAGGGTGTGGTCGGCGGCGTTGGCGACGAGGGTGTCGGGGGTGATCTGGGTGCCGGTGCCGTTGTCTCCGGTCCACCAGCCGCCGAAGGTGTGACCGGTGCGGGTGGTCGTGGCCAGCGTGCCGTAGGGGGCGCCGAAGATCACGGTCCGGGAGGCGGGGTCGGGGGCGGCTCCGCCCTCGGCGTCGAAGGTGACCGTATAGGTGTTCGGGAGCCACTTCGCGAAGAGCGTGTGATCGCCGGCGATGGTGACGACGGTGGTGGCGAACACCGGCGAGCCGGTGCCGGCGGGTCCGGTCCACCAGCCGTCGAAGGTGTAGCCGGTGCGGGTGGTCGTGGCCAGCGTGCCGTAGGGCTCGCCGTAGATTACCTGCTTGCTCCCCGGGGTCAGGGCGCCGCCGCCCTGGGCGTCGAACGTGACGGTGGCGCTCTGGGCGGACCAGCGGGCGTACAGCGTGTGATCGGTGGTGGCCGTGACCACGGTGTCGGCCAAGACCCGGTCGCCGGCGCCCTCCGGCGCGGTCCACCACCCCTCGAAGGCGTGACCGGGGCGGGTGGTGACGGGGAGCGTGCCGTAAGCCTCGTCGACGATCACGTCCAGCGTGGCGGGTTCGGGCGTGACGCCGCCCCGGGCGTCGAAGTCGACCGTGACGCCGAGCCGGCAGGTCTCCAGGTGGCAGACCAGCCCGCGGGCGCAGTCGGGGGTGTCGAGGCAGGCCTGGTGCAGCTCACAGCCCACGCAGGCGCTGCCGCAGTCCAGGTCGGTCTCGTCCCCGTCGAGGCGCCCGTTCACGCAGGTCTCGGGCTGGCAGAAGTCGTGGACGCACAGGCCGTTGACGCAGTCCTCGTCCCCCAGGCACCGGCTGCCGTCGGGGCACGGCCCGCAGGTCCCGCCGCAGTCCACGTCGAGCTCGTCGCCGTTGAGGACGCCGTCCGTGCAGGCGGCCGGGGCGCAGGTGGCCGGGGCGCACAGGCGGCTCTGGCAGTCGGCGTCGATCAGACAGTCGGCGCCGTCGGGGCAGGGGGCGCAGGCGCCGCCGCAGTCCAGATCTGTCTCATCCTCGCCGGCCAGGCCGTCGACGCAGTGGTCGGGCTGGCAGAAGCCCGCCTGGCAGAGCCGGCCGGCGCAGTCGCCGGGCACCAGGCAGGGGGCGCCGTCCGGGCAGGGATCGCAGGCGCCGCCGCAATCCAGGGCCGTCTCGTCGCCGTTGAGGCGCCCGTCGTCGCAGGCGGGGGGCAGGCAGTAGCCGCGCCCGTTCTCGCAGTTCAGGCTGGCGCAGTCGCGGTCGTCCTCGCAGGCACTGAAGTTGTTGGAGTCGGGGGCCACGGGGCCGGAGGTGTCGAAGGTGCACGCGGCCGCCGAGACGGCGAGGGCGAAGACGAGGGAGAGCGCCAGCATCCACTGGCGGGGGTACCTTCTGGGTGACGACATGGCGAATGCCTCCGGGGCATCAATATGACACGAAAAGCGCCGGAGGTCAGCTTGATTAATTGGTAAATGCGGCCACGAACTCATCCCATCGGGTGCGCTGGCTCCACACCGCGCCCACATCCTGATAGGCGGGGTCGAAGCCGGCGCCCCGGGCGGGCAGGTAGATGGCGAGGCCGTGGGAGCCGGGGTAGCCGGACTGGGCCACGAAGTGGACGACGGACAGGTCGAGCTGGTCGAGGAGCGCCGAGGCGGCCTGGGCGACGGCCTGGGGGGCCGAGGAGAGCTGGAGCAGGCGCCCGGCGAAGTCGGCCAGGTCGAGGTACTCCTCGTAGGTGAACCACTGCGTGGCGGCGCGGATCTGCTCGACCTGGGTGAAGAAGGACGGGTTGGCCAGCAGGGCGGCGGCGAGCGCGTCCACGGCGGCGGCGAGCGCGTCCGAGGCGCCCAGGTCGGTGATGCCGTAGGTGGCGTTCTCGGTCGCGTCGGCGTGGTAGGCGTCGGCCATGGCGACGCCGAGCTCGGGCGCGGTCATGCCGGGGTCGGCCACCAGGGGGGCCAGCCACGCGCCGTAGGGCAGGCCGGTGCCGGGCATCGTCTCGGAGGAGGCGGCCAGCACGTCGGCGTACGGGTGGGTGGCCTCGGCGACCTCCCACATGCCCATCAGGCAGGCGTCGAACGACACCAGGTCGAGCTTGCGGCCCACGGCCGTGGTGATCGCGGCCAGCGCGCGGGCGTAGTCGCCGTTGGAGATGCGGATCTCGCCGGCGGCGCCGTGGTCGTCGTTGGAGAAACCCTTCAAAAGTGAGGGGGGCGCGCCCACGAGGGACTTCTGCCAGCCGGCGCCGTGATCCCACAGCACGAGCGCGTAGTGCCGGGCGGGGTAGTGGGTGACCGCCCACACGCCGAAGTCGCGCAGCACGCGCCAGTCGCTCATGTCCACCTCGCCCAGGTCGTCCACGACCGTGGTGCCGCCCGCGTCGATGTGATGCACCCGGGAGGCGCCGCCGGCCTCGGCGTAGAGGTCCACCAGCGCCACGATGTCCACCTGCTCGGTGGAGCCCACGGTCATCATCTCGTCGACGTCCTCGATGCCGAAGGACTCGAGGTTGTTGTCGGCGTTGAGGAAGACGATCACCGCCCATTCGGCGGCGGCGGGATCCGGCACGCAGGCGCCGGCGTCGTCGAGGTAGCCGAGCTCGCAGGAGCAGACGTGATCCGACGGCAACTGGGCCTCGCAGCGGGTGCGGCCCGGCGCGACGCAGGGGTTGGGCTCGCAGGGGTCGTCCACGCAGAGCTCGCCGAAGACCACCTGGCCGGCGGGGCAGGTGCAGGCGTGGGAGGACCAGTCGGCGGAGGCCTCGCACACCGGCTCCCCGGGGCACACGGCCGCCTCGTCGGCGCAGGGATCGGCGTGGATCGACCAGTCCAGACGGAACTGGCCGGTGCGGTCGAAGGTGTCCACGACCAGGTAGTAGGTGCCGGCTTCGACGACGGCCCCGAGCTCCTCGGCCTCCCAGGCGCTTCCGGCATCGTTGCAGCCCAACTCGGAGTAAGCGTCGCCGCAGTCCGAGCGCAGGTGCAGCACGGTGTCATAGCCCGAGGCCGAGAAGAGCGCCTTCGAGCGCGCGGCCACGGTGAAGGTGTAGACACGGTCGGGGCCGGTGCCGCCGCAGGAGCCCTCGAGCTCGCCGGTGGAGGTCGTGTTGTCGCCTTCGATGGAGCCCGCGGGGGTTCCGAGGACGATCGGGTCGAGGCAGCTCTCTCCCTGGGCGTCGGGGTTCGGGATGCAGGCCTCCGGGTCACCCGGATCGACCACGGCGCCCGGATCGCAGGTGCACTCGTACGAGGCGGGCAGGACCGGCACGCAGGCCTGGCGCAGCGGCTGGTCGCACAGGTTGGGCTCGCAGGGATCGTCGAGGCAGTCGCCGGTGGCGGGGTCGTAGACGAGGCCCTCGCCGCAGTCGATGCTCCAGGTCAGCGTGTATTCGCCGTCCTCGCCGTACGCGTCGACGATGAGGTAATAGAGCCCGGCGGGCAACTCGGCCTCGATCCTCGAGGCGCGGCGCGGCCCGCTGTCGTCGTCGCAGGCGAGCTCGGTGGACGGATCGCCGCAGGCCGAGCGCAGGTACATCACGGTGTCGAACCCCTCGGTCTCGAACACGACGCTCCGGGTGCCCTTGAGCGAGAAGACGTAGACCAGGTCGTTTCCGGGGGTGGCCTCGGTGCAGCCGGGGCGCGTGTCGTCGCCGGCGCCCGCGGTGTTCCCGGTGGTGCCCGTGGTCGAGAAGTCGACGAGCAGGGGGGCGTCGCAGGTGCTGCCGTCGCCGCCGGCGAGGCAGGTGTCGGGAGCGGTCTGGAGCGTGCCGGGGTCGCAGGCGCAGACCGGCGTGCCGGATTCGTCCGAGCAGGCGCCGTGGCCCGAGCAGGCGTACCCGGCCGTGGCGCACGTCGGCTCGCAGGTGCCGTCGCCGTCGTGGTCCTGGTGGGTCTCGGTGCAGGCGTCGCAGGCCTGGCCCGTGTGGCCCTCGTCACAGGTGCAGACGGCCCGGCCCGAGGCGTCGTCGCAGGCGCCGTTCCCCGAGCAGGTGTCCGCCTCGCAGGTCTTCGGGATGGAGCTCTTCTTGTCGTCGTCGCAGCCGGCGAGGACCAGCGGGAGCGCGAGGATCAACATCATCGTGGCCAGGAGCGTGCGGGTCATGGGGCGTCCTTTCGGGCGGGGGTGGGCGCCCGGGAGGAGGAACCGAAGGGCTCCCTGGACGGACGCATCCATCTCATAGCCTGTGAGCGGCGTCACGTCAACCTGGAGCGGCGTCCGAGCCACAACCCGGTTGACCTGGGTCACACTTCTACTATAGGCTCGGTCCCGGTCCGCGTCCGCGGGCGGCTTCAGCGGAAGCAGGAGAAAACCATGACGTACAAGGCGATCGTCCCCGTGCTGGCCTTCATCTTCATATGGGGAAACGGGGTGACGGAGCCTGTCTGGGCCCAGGCGCCGCCGTGGGCCAAGCCCTTCCGCCGGGAGGGGACTCCACCCAAGGTTGAGCCGCCGAAGCCGGAGGCGCCGAAGACCGAGCCCCCGAAGCCGGAGGCGCCGAAGACCGAGCCCCCGAAGCCGATCCCGCCGACCCCGGCGACCCCGCCGATCCCGCCGACCTCGGCGACCCCGCCGGCCGGGGCGGGCGCGCGACCGGTGAAGAGCCGGGTGCTGGTGTGTCCATACCTGATGGTGCCGGGGGCGCCTGCCGGGGCCGGGCAGGCGGGTCGCACGTATTGTCTGTCCAGGGAAAAGGCCGGCGGACTCGCTGACGACACGCTGGTCCTCGTGGCCCGCGTCGAAGATGGGACGAACCGGCTGCTGCGGTACGCGTTGACCTACCAGGCCGACATGACGGACCTGGACTTCTGGAGCGACGCGCCGGCCGCCGTCGACCTGGAGAAGAACCTCGAGTCCGCTCTGGATGAGGGGGTGCGGGTCCAGTCGGCCGGAGCCGGCGGTTTCGGCATGGGGCCCCGGGGGGGCGCGGGGCCCCTGCGCGGGCTGGGCTCCGTGGTGCCCATGGCCGACGTGGCGGTGGCGGCGGTGCTCACGGTCATCGCGGACCTGGCCGTCTCGAAGGCCAAGGCCCTGGCGCTGGACATCGCCCGCGACCAGGTGATCGCCGCCTGCGACCGGCTGCGGGAGCGCGGCGTGATGGCCCACCTGTGCAAGCGGTTCCGCGACGAGCCCCTGCTGGATCTCATCAAGGATCGGAAGGTGCTCCAGTCGGCGGTGGTGGCCGACGCGCTCGATTACGTCGTCGCGCGCCAGGCGCAGGCCGTGCCGGTGGCGCTCCAGCCGGCCGTGGAGGTGGTCGTCGGGATCCTGCGCGAGACCGCCGCCACCGGGCGCGTGCCGCGCCCCGATGCGTTTCGGGGGCTCTGGGAAGCGCTGCAGCGCTCTCTGGACACCCTGGAACCCGAGGGCGGGCTGGGCAGCGTCCTGTGGGTGTCGACGACGTTGATGATCACGGCCCTGGAGACGGGCGCCGGCCCCGCCGTGCTGGAGTGGTCGGTCTTCCGGGACTTCCGGGAGCCCTCCGCATCGGACCGCAAATACCTGGCCGCCTACCTCGGGGCCATGGAGTGGGCGGCGGGCGTGCTCGAGGAGAAGTGGCCGGTCCCGTGCGCCGGAAAGGACGAGGCCGGCTGCCGGGCGGCCCGGCAGGCCCGGGTGGACCAACTGGACTTCACGCTGGAGGACTTCGGCTGCCGGCACCCGCAGTACGTCCTCGAGCGGGACGTGTTCGACCGGCTCGACCAGGTGGTGCAGTGGGAGGATTTCCACGACCCCGGGGTCCGCAAGTTGTATGACCGCTTCCGCGTGCTGCTCCTGGAGCCGGAGCCCAGGGTGTGGTTGCGCGAGGCCCTGGCGATCCTGTTCGAGGTCGTCGAGCGGGAGAAGCGTGAGCGGCTGACCGCCCTGGCGTCCCCTGCCGAGGGCCGGACGCCGCGCACCCTGTCGCTGGACGAGCTGGCCTCGGTCCTGCAGTCGGTCACCGCGCTGGAGCAGGCGGCGACGCGTGCGACGAGGCCTCTGGAGAGGCTGGAGGCCGCGACCTGCGGCACGGCCGGCGATCGCCGCTGTCGGCAGATCCGTCGGGTGGGCGCGCTGGTGCGCCTGCTGCGCCAAGAGAACGGACGACCCTCTCCCCTGAGCCGCTACCGCGAGCTCGCCGAGCCGGCTCTGGCGCAGTACCGGAGCATACTGGGGCGGAACCTCGATGCCGAGGCCCGGCGCGAACTCCGGGAGGCCCTCAGCGGCGAGTTGACCAAGGCGATCGTCGTCCACGCCGAGTTCATCACCCGGACCCTGGGCGAGTTGCGCGCCGCCGGCCTGCGGTTCCAGGGGTCGGCGACGCTGGAGGCGGAGCTCGGAAAGCTGGCGTCGTTGATTTCGCCGGCTCAGATCGGAAGAGCGTCGTGTAGGGAAAGAGTGTAGATCTCGGTGG
>CALKWH010000129.1 GCA_938004375.1 uncultured Pseudomonadota bacterium | reverse complement strand
ACCACCGAGATCTACACTCTTTCCCTACACGACGCTCTTCCGATCTCTCCTCGGTCCATCCGAAGGGCAGCACCAACGTCACTTGATCCGGGTCTAACAGAATATCGACCGGTTTTCCAGTATGTTGCAGTTCCACCTCTTCGACACGACCGCTGGCCTTCGAGAAAATCCAATGATTCCAAGAGCCTTGGCGATTCTTGTAGATCACCGGCAGCCAGATCGAAATTTTGCTCCGGTTGTAAATTTTCACCGCCACTGTATCTTTGCGCGGCACGATGGACACCACCTGG
The DNA here is from genome assembly GCA_938004375.1 of uncultured Pseudomonadota bacterium. GTDB lineage: Bacteria > Myxococcota_A > Polyangia > HGW-17 > HGW-17 > HGW-17. The sequence goes on along the minus strand of CALKWH010000129.1, from coordinate 9,960 downwards.
ACCGAGATCGCCTGCGGCGCGACCGCGACCTCGGGGGGCAGTCCCACGGCTGCGAGCACCTCGAAGAAGGCCACAGCAGGCCGTCCGGGGACCTCGAGGAGCCGGTCGCAGTCGCTGACGGCGGGGCCGGCGGCGGTGCGCTGCAGCGCGCCCGCGAACAGCAGCGTCCAGTAGGCGGCCGGGGCCGGGCCCGCGGGATGCACGGGGTCGGACAGGGCGCGCCGCTGCAGCCAGCGGAGATAGGCGGCCTTCAACGGGGCCAGGCGGGCGATCCGGGCCGATGGCTCGAGCTCGAAGAGGCGGCAGGCGGTCACCGCGCCCTCGTGGGCGTGGGCCGGCGCCCCGAGCCAGGCGGGGAGCCGGGTGGACCAGTCGGCCAGCCGGGCCGCGTCGAGGGAACCTTCGGCGGCGAAGCGCCAGTCCAACGCCCCCCACGGGGTCTTGCGCGAGGGGTCGAGGACCACGTGCAACTGGGTGCGACCGGCCGCAGCCGACAAGGACTGGACGAATGGGTGCAGTTGCTGCAGCGTTCGGTCCGCAGGCGCCTCGGCGTACCCGAGGACGCGGAGGTCGCCGGCCACGAGCTCTGCCGCTGGGGGGACGTAAATGGCCAGCGCGAGGCGCGGCAGGGGCGCGTCCCAGGCGAGCTCGTTCGCGGCGGAATCCGCAGGCACGCCGGCACCCGCCGGGTTTTGGGGCACCCCGGCGCCCGCCGGGTTTTGGGACACCCCGGCGCCCGCCGCAACCACGGGGGCCGCGGGGCGGCGCAGGGTGAAGCGCGTGGGCCACGCCACCGCGGGCGTTCGACAGTGCGCCGGACAGACCACCGCGAACAGGGAGGGGCTCGCGAACGCCCGCAGGCGGGAGGTCTCCGTCCAGGGCGGATGACGCAGGCCGAACTCGAACTCGAGCCGCCCCCCCGCCGGCGTGTCCGGCAGCGGGGAGCATCCCTCGACCACGGCGACGCCCGGATCGACGGCGGTGGTCGCGTCGCCGGCGCTCCCGGGACAGACGCCGCCCCGGGCCCACGAGGTCTTCTGCAGCACCAGATCGGGATCGTGGATCAGCAGGGCGCCGGTCAGCGGCGCCGCCACGTGCAGGCGGGCGCGCCCGGTGAGGTACGTACCGGACCAGGTGAGGCGCACCTCGGCGCGGCCGGCCCCCGCAGCGGTGCAGGTGCAGGGCGGCGGCTTGGGCGGAACCCAGGGGGCAGGCTCGGGGACGGCGGCGAACGGCGACAGGGAGCGACGTCGCTCGGGCGGGTCGCCGCAGGCCAGGGTCTCGGAGAGGAAAAGAGAGACAAGTACGATGACGCGAAAGGCCCTGATCACTTCAGGAAACTCTTCGCTTTCTGGTGGGTCGGGCTCTTGTCGAGCGTGATCTTGGTGATGCGCACGAAGATCTTCTTGGCCTGCGCGACGCTGCCGGAGTCGTACAGGGAGACGGCCTCGTCCATGAACTCGCCGGCCTTCTGTTCGAGCTCCTTGAAGCCCTCGAGCAGCTCGGTGCTGTCGTCGGGATCGAGATCCATGCCCTTCTTGAAGTAGTCGAAGGCCTCCTCGTAACGATACAGGTCCAGCGACTTGCGCCCGTCGACGTAGTAGCTCTTGGCCAGGCGGTTGCCGATGTTGCGGCTGTAGCGGCTCTTGAAGCCCTCGGGGATGATGGTCTTGTCGACGGTGAGCACCACGTTCCACTCGGTGCGCGCGGCGTCGGCGTCGCCGCCCTGCAGCTTGGTCTCGCCGGCCTCGTAGCCCTGGACCACGCTGCGCAACTGCCCCTGCAGCTCGACGATCAGCGGCGCGTGCTCGGCGAACTTCTTCTTGTGCTTGGGGTTCTTCACCAGCTCCTCGAGGCCCAGGAGCGCGTTCTTGGGATCGCCCACGAAGTACACCAGCACCTGGTCGGCGATGCCCGCGGGGTACTTCTTGAAGATGGCGTCCTTGGCCTGGCGGGCCCACATCTCGTCCACCGGGATGCGCGGCTCGAGGAATCGCACGGCCTCGCAGGGCGCGAAGTCCTTGCGGGACTTGAGCAACTTTTCGGTGTGCTGCAGATCCAGGCGGACCTGCTCCTCACCCTTGAGGTCGTCGAGCTTGGAGTCGAGCTCGAAGTACTGGCAGAAGAGCTCGTGGGCCTGCTGCCACTGCTGGCCCTTGAACTGCGCGTTGCCCTCGTCGCGGTAGTGGCGGGCGAGATCCTGCTTCAGTTCGACGATCAGCGGGGAGATGTCGGCTCGGTAGTACTGGCTCTTCTTGTCGATGGCGTTGAAGCGCTCGAGAGCCTTGACGCGCATCTCGTGCGTCATCCGGGCCTTCATCTCGAGGGCCTCCTTGAAGATGCCGTAGTTGCGACGCTCGAACTGGGCGAAGGAGAGCTTCTCCTTGATGTCGGCGTCGTCGGGCACGAGTCCCAGCGCCTCGCGGTACTTCGTGACCGCGCTCTCCCAGTCGTCCATGCGCGTCATCTCGTCGGCCTCGGCCTTGAGGCGCGCCACGCGGGCCTTGATGTTCTGGTCGTAGGAATCCTCGGTCGCCTTCGTGCTTACCGGCGGCTTGAACTTCTTCTGTTGGGCCACCTTCACGACCGCCACCCCGATGAACAGAAAGAGGATGCCGATGAAGGTGAAGACCAGCTTCTTGTACTGCTTGACCGAGAAGTGCTTTCCGGAGCCGGCCGCGCTCTCGCCCACGGCGGCGAGATAGAAGGGCACCTCGCCGAAGCGTATGCGGTCGCCCACGGAGGCGTGCTCGCGCTGGACCTCCTTGCCGTTGATGTACGTCCCGTTGGTCGAACGCAGATCCTGCACCAGGAGGGTGCCGCCGGGCTCCAACGACAAGCGGGCGTGGATGCGCGACACCGAGGGGTCGTCGACCACGAGCTCGACGTTGGGCGCACGGCCGATGTCGAAGGCATCGTCGTAGGCGAGGATGAACTCGCGACCGTCGAGGTAGCCCTCGCGGGCGATGAGCTTCAACTGTCGCTTGCCGATGACCTGGGCGTCGGCCCCGAAGGAGACCGAAGCCCCCGCGACTGCCGCCATGGGCAAGAGGTCGTGCTCGCCGGTGTTGATCTGGATCTGGCCGGCCCCGGGCGCGAGGGCGTCGGCGGGGTACGCGGGTTCGGGATACCCGGGTTCGGCGTACGCCTGTTCGGGATAGTAGCCCGGATGATGGGGCGCCGCTCCGGGGGGAGGGGGCAGCGCGTCGGGCGGAGGCGGCAGCGCGTCGGGGGGAGGCGGCAGCGCGTCGGGCGGCGGCGGCAGCAGGCCAGGCGCGCCGGCGAGGGCGGCCTCGTCGAACCAGGCGTAGGCGGTGTAGGGCCCGAAGACGACGTGGCTCTCGGCCGTCAGGTACGCCGGCTCGGCCAGCGCGAAGCCGTCGAGCACGGTGGACTGGGAGCCGCCGTCCTCGAGGACCGGATAGCCCTCGGTCAGGTAGACGAACGCCTGGGACGGCGCCAGGCCGGGGAGCGGCAGGGCGCTGGACGGATCACTGCCGATGGAGACCACCGCGTCGGCCGTGATCGGCACGCGGGCCAGCTCGGCGCCATTCATGTCATAGAGGATGAGGTACCACAATGATGCAGCCTCGGCTCACTGTTCGCGGAAAATGGTCATGTCGACGGGGATGCCCTTGCGACGCAGGTCGTCGTAGAACTTGGGCATGAAGCCCGTGGCCTGGAACTTGCCCTGCACCTTGTTGTTCTCGTCGTAGCCGTCCTGCTTGAACAGGAAGATGTCCTGCAGCGTGATGATGTCGCCCTCCATGCCCGTCACCTCGGTGATGTAGGTGATCTTGCGGGAGCCGTCGGAGAAGCGCGTCTGCTGGACGATGATGTCGACGGCGGCGGCGATCTGCTCGCGGATCGCGCGCACCGGGAGGTCCATGCCGCTCATGAGCACCATGGTCTCGAGGCGGGACAGGACGTCACGCGGCGTGTTGGCGTGGACGGTGGTCAGCGAGCCGTCGTGGCCGGTGTTCATGGCCTGGAGCATGTCCAGGGCCTCGCCGCCGCGGCACTCGCCGACGATGATGCGGTCCGGGCGCATGCGCAGGGTGTTGCGCATCAGTTCGCGGATGGGGATGGCGCCCTTGCCCTCGATGTTGGGCGGGCGGCTCTCGAGCTGGATCCAGTGCTCGCCCTGGATCTGGAGCTCGGCGGCGTCCTCGATGGTGATCAGGCGCTCGCCGTCGGGGATGAAGTTCGACACGATGTTCAGGGTGGTCGTCTTACCGGAGCCGGTGCCGCCGGAGATGATGATGTTCTTGCGGGCCAGGACGCACATGCGCAGGAAATCGCCCATGCCCTGGGTCAGCGTGTTGTACTTGACGAGCTCGGCGATGCCCAGCACGTCGCGCTTGAACTTGCGGATGGTGATCGTGGGCCCCTTGAGCGCCAGCGGCGGGATGATGGCGTTCACGCGGCTGCCGTCCTTGAGGCGGGCGTCCACCAGCGGCGAGCTCTCGTCGATACGGCGGCCCAGCGGAGCCACGATACGCTCGATGACGCCGAGCACGGCGGCGTCGGACGAGAAGACCTTGTCGCAGAGGGTGAGCTTGCCCGAGCGCTCCACATAAATCTGCGAGGAGTGGTTCACCATGATTTCGGAGACCGTGTCGTCGGCCAGCAGGTCCTCGAGGGGGCCCAGGCCGAGGGCCTCGTTGAGCACGTCCTTGATGAGGGTGTCATGATCGACGAAGCTCGGGATCTCGTTCTTGGCGGCCATCTGATCGACGATGTCGCAGATGTGGCCGTCGGTCTTGTCCCAGAGCTCCTCCTCGGGGATCTCGTCGAGGTTCATGCGCCGCAGATCCATGCGCTCGATGAGCTTGTCGTGGATCTGCTTCTGCAGGGCGGCGACCTTCTCGAGGCGCGGGTCCGTGGCCTTCTTCTTGCCTCGGGGGCCTTCCATCGTCTTGCCCTGCGCGTGCCGGGCCGCGTGGGTGGGGGCACCGCCGGCGGCGGCGGGAGCCGGCGCGGGGGCCGGCGCGGGGGCCGGCGCGGCGCGGGGCGGCTCAGGTGCGGCGCGGGGCGGCTCCGGTTCCTCGTCCAGCATCGGCGGCGGCGCGGGCTGGGCGCGCGGCGGCGCAGGTTGGGCGCGCGGCGGCGGCGGCGCAGGGCGGGCTGCCGGCGGCGGCGCCGGACGGGAGGGCGGCGGCTGCGGGCTCGGCTCGAGCTGGGGCACGCCTCCGAGGCCCAGATCGTCATCCAGCGACGGCGGCGCGGGGCGGGCGGCCGGCGGCGGCGGCGGTGCCGGGCGGGCGGGCGGCTCGGGCTTCTTGAAGTCGTCTCCGCCTCCGAACAGGTCATCGTCGAGGGCCGGCGGCGCGGACCGCGGGGGCGGTGCCGGCTTGCGCGGCGGCGGCGGCGGACCCGGCCGGCCGGCGGCGGGCCGCGGTGGTTCCTCGAAGTCGCCGGGGCCACCCTGGATGGGCGGGAACAGATCGTCGTCGTCGTCCAGGCTCGGGGCCGACGGACGGCGCGGCGGCGGCGGCGGCGGCTTGGGGCCGGCCGCGGGCGGCGGCGGCGGGGGCGGAGCGCCGGTGGGCTCGATCAAGCCGTCGCCGTTGTCGATGTAGAGCATGAAGTCGCCGATCCAGAACTTCTCGCCGGGGGACACGCCCGTGGGCTTGTCGATCTTGCGACCATTGACGAAAGTGCCGTTGGTGGAGTGGTCGTCATGCAGGGTGTACGTCCCGTCACGGACGATCAGACGGGCGTGGTGCTTGGAGACGTTGCCCTTGGGCAGGACGATCTCGTTGCTCTGGACGCGCCCGATCTGCAGCTCGCCAATGTTCTCGTTGAAATCGAAGCGCGCGGGTTCCCCGCCTTTTTCGGTGACTACGATCGTAAACATCAGTGGTTTCCTCCTTCAGGGGAAAGAAAAGACGACACGCGAAAACGACGCGACCCGGCCTACTCGAGGAACAGGTCCCAATATAAATATTTGTTGAAGTCCAGGAAACGGCTCTCGACGAGCTGGATGGACTCCTTCATCTGGATCTGGTCGGCGTGGACGATGGTCGGCGTGACCATGATGGCCAGGCTGGAGCGCTCCTCTTGATAATCGCGGGACTTGAACAACTCGCCGAGGATGGGGATGTGCCCCAGCAGCGGGAAGCGGCTGATGTTCTTGCTGCGGTTGTTCTTGTACAGGCCGCTGATGATCAGGGTGGAGCCTTCCTGCAGGTTGACCGTGGTGGCGACCTTGCGGTTGCGGAACCCGGGCACGCCGTTCACGGCCAGGGACCAGTCCACGTCGGAGACCTCGGCCTTGAGGTTCAGGGTGATGTTGCCGCGGCTGTTGGCCAGGGGCTGCAGCTCGAGCATGATGCCGAACTGCTTCCACTCGATGGTGGAGGAGTTCTGCGTGATCATTGGAATGGGGATCTCGCCACCGACGTTCATCTCGGCCTTGGAACCCGAGGAGCAGACCAACTTCGGCTCGGCCAGGATGCGGGCGGCGCCGGTCTTGAACAGCAGGTTGAGCTTGAAGTTCAGGAGCTCCTGCGGGCTCTGGATGTTGAACACCATCTGGTTCTGGCCCGAGGGCATGATGGGGATGGTGCCCTCGAGGCCGCCGGACAGGACCAGCGCCTCGGGCAGCTCCAGACCGAAATTCACCATGTTGCGGCTGGAGATTTCCATGAACCTCACCTTGACTTGCACCTGGGCACCCTCGCCCATGGTCACCAGGTTGTTCACCTGGATGTGCAGCGTCTCGATGATGGCCTTGAGCTTCTCCATTTCATTCTTGGACCCTACCGCGCCCTCGAGGAAGACCATGCCGGCGATGAGGTTGGCCTTGACGGTGGTCATGCCCGCGGACTGCAGGGTCTTGTTGATTTGCTCGACCGCGCTGGGACGATACTTGGTGTAGTTCACCACGTTCTTGGGGTCGAACAACTCGACGGCCATCATCACCCGCCCGTAATCGGCCGCGGTATAGGCGAAGCCGTCGATGATGACCTTCTCGCCGACGGCCTGGGTGTAGATGCCCTCGACCGAGCCCAGGAACTGGTTGATGGACCGGACGTTCTTGCCGACCGTGACGTCGGAGACGTCGAGGCGGATGCGCACGGTGTCCTTGCCGATGGGCACGTACAGGTCCGTCACGCCGCGGCTGACCCCGACGACGGTCACGGAGTCGGTCGCGAAGGACACGACATCGGCGATGCGCGGGTTCAGGATCCGCATGGCGCCGCTGATCTTGCCCTCGAAGCGGATGGTCTCGGACTGGCCCACGCTCAGGTTCACGGTCTGGCTCACGTTCTGGGCCGCGACCGGTCCGGCGGCGAGAGTCAGCCATGCGAAGAAAAGAGAGACACTGAGGAATGATAGGCGTTTCACGGTCACCTCGCTTGTTGCCACCCACACATTGCCAACTTGCGGCTTTTTCGTCAAGGCCGAATATGGAATGATTGCCGTAGAAATGCGGGTGCGACGGACCTGTCGAGGCAGGAGATCTCTTTGAAGACGACGGGGCGGGGGCAGGAGAGGGTCCACCGAAAGGGACTGGTATTCAATTACAATTGTGGATCTGGCCAAAGTCGCGGAATCGTGATACACACGCTGCCATGATGAATTCGTTTCTGATGCTGTTCATGCCTTCCCTGGCCGCCGTGCCGCCGCCCGTGGCGCACGACGATCTTCCCCAGGTGACCTTGAGCCAGCAGCAGAGACTGAACCTCATCCAGGAACTCGCCTCCCCCACGGCCAATTCTCGTATCCACGCCATCACCACGCTCGGGCAGGAGAAGGTGCGGGAGAGCGTGCCCCACCTCATCGGCCTGCTCAAGGACGAAAATCCGGGGGTGCGGGCCGAGGCCGCCGCAGCCCTGGGAGCGCTGCGCGTCAAGAACGCCGGTCCCCGCCTGTACCAGATCATGTTGCACGACGCGAGCCCGCTGGTGCGCGCCCGCGCCACCGTGGCCCTGGCCGAACTGGACTACTCCGGCGCGCTCCACGCCATCATCATGAGCCTGGACCGGCCGGACATCCGGGAGCGCATGGCCGCCATCCGTGCGCTGGGCAAGCTCGGCGGCCCCAAGGCTTTCAATCATCTGATTCGCCAACTTCGCGCGGGGACCCCCGAACTGCGGGAGACCGTCATCGAGGCCCTGGGCGATCTGGGCGACCGGCAAGTCGTGCGCTACCTGTTCCGATATCTGGAACAGGGCACCACGCGCCTGAACCGGGCTGCCCTGCTGGCGCTCACCCGCCTGCATCCGCAACTGGTCCGGAGCCGGATCCCCCAGCTCCTCAAACGCACGGAACCCGAGTTGCTGCTGGCGGCCCTGGACAGCGCCGCCCAGACCGGATGCAAAGAATGTGCCCCCCGAATCCTCGAGCTCATCGAGACCGCCGATGATCCGGTTGCCTCCGCCGCCGCCTCCACGGCGGCTTATTTACAGATGAACGAAGCGGCCGACCCCATCCTGGCCCGGCTTCACCCGCGCCCCAACCTGCAAGCGCGCATTCTTTATATATGGTCCCTCGGGCGACTGGGCGCCATGGGCGTGCTTCCCGAGGTCCTCCTGGCCCTGTCCGACCCGCTCCCCGAACTGCGCCTCACCGGCCTGCGGGTCCTGCGCATCCTGCGCCCCGAGGGGCTCGACCTCGAGGCGCGGGTCGTCCCCATGCTCGAGGACTCCAACACCTCAGTGGCCGCCGAGGCCATCTTCCTGCTGGGGGAATACGGACACCGCGGCTGGATCGCCGCAGGCCTGCCCGGTAGCCGGCCCGGCGTCGCCACCAGCACGTTGCGGCTGGGCGCGGCCATCACCAGCCTGACCTGGCTGCATCCCACGCCCGCCCCGCTCCTGTCGGAGCTTCGCCAATGGGCCCGCAGCGAGGACGTCCGGATCCGCAACGCCGCCATCGGCACGCTGGGGCGGTTCGGCGACGTGGCGAGCACGGATCTGTTGCTCAAGACCGTCTATTCCTCCGACGACCGGCTCCGCTGGGAGACCGTGCGGGCCCTGGCCCTCGTCCGGACCCAGGAGGCCCAAGGCACCCTGGTCTCCATCGCCAACCAGGACAGCCTGGAGATCGTGAAGGCCTACGCCCTGCTCGGCGCCCTCTCCCAGGCCCCGGACGCCAGGCACCTGGAGCACCTGGCACGAAGCCGCTTCGAGGAGCGCTTCGAAGAGCGGGACTACGCCCTCGCCTACGTCTACGGCCTGGCCCTGGCCCAGAACCAGCGCCGCGAGAACCTGGAGTCCTTCGGGCGGATCTTCGACCAACTGCTGAGCTCGGGAGCCAACTCCTCCCAGAAAGCCGAGTTCGTGGACCTGCTCTTCCTGTTCGGGGAGAAGTGGGGACAGCCCTGGATGGACAAGGCCGTCTCCTCCCCGCTGATCCGGGTGCGCTCCCGCGCCATGGTGTGGCGCAACCGCTTCACCTCGGTGGCCGTGGAGGCGACCCCCGAAGCGGCGGTCACCCCCACGCCGGCCACCCCAGGCCAACCCACGGGCCGGATCGCCCTGCCCTTCCGCCCCGAGAACCCCCGCGCCGGGTCCGGCTGCGGCTGCCGAGCCGGGAACCGGGCGGTCGGCGGCGGAGCGCTCTTACCCGTGCTGGCGTGCTGGTTCGCCCTGAGACGCCGCCGCCAGCGCGCCTGAGCCGGACGAGCGCCCGATCCATGCACGACGAACCCCTCGCCTCCCGTAAAAGCCGTCATCTCTCCTACTTCGGCAGCGAGGGGCGGGAGTTGGGCGACCCGGGCTTCGACCGCGTGATCCTGAGCCAGCAGGCGCTCTCGGGGGTCTTCCCGAACGAGGTGGAGCTGGCCTGCGAGCTCCTGGGCGTCACCCTGGGCGCGCCGCTGATGCTGGCGCCGGTGACCGGCGGGACGGCCGAGGGCGGCGCCTTCAACCGGTCGGCCGCCCGGTGCGCCGCGCGGCTGCGCCTAGATCGGAAGAGCGTCGTGTAGGGAAAGAGTGTAGATCTCGGTGG
>CALKWH010000128.1 GCA_938004375.1 uncultured Pseudomonadota bacterium | reverse complement strand
AGATCGTATTCGGTGACTGGAGTTCAGACGTGTGCTCTTCCGATCTGTGTGCGAGTTTTCCAAGACTTTTAGGATCGGATTGTATTGCTGGTCTACGGCGCCGGACGCTGCAAACACCCCCTTTGGGCCGAAAGTCTTTCAATACTCGCACACCTCGCACACCTCGCGCACTTTCCCCTACAGCGGCGTGGCTCAGAGTGGGTGTGCGAGTGCCTTTCGACTCGCACACCTCGACCTGGACGGAGGTGTACCATGACGAAGCGTGACAAGGCCCTGGCTGAAATCTTCGGACCCGAGGAGCCGGTCAACCGGATGACGAAGTTGACGGTGGAATCCAGCCTGCACTACAAGGCGAAGGTCCATCTGCACCACCGGCTGATCCGCGGCATGTTCATGACCCGCACGTGCCCGGACTGCGGCGAGGAGTACCTGTTTTCCTGCCAGCCGACTCCACCCGATCGGGTGGTGCTGGAGGGCTCGTTCCGGGTTGGGCATGAGAAGCGGAATGTCCGTCCTGACGTTGCAGTCATCCGCGAGGATGGCAGCCTCGCCCTGGCAGTTGAGATCGTGGTCACGCATGCGATGACCACCACCAAGAAGTTCTCCCTCGCTGACGGGCATGTCCACTGGATCGAGGTCCAGGCAGACCTGATCGATCCGGACTACGACACCCCCCTCAAGGTCGTTGGGACGTCCTTGCCGAAGGGACAGTGTGGGCCGTGTGCTGATCGGCGGCGTGCTTTGCAGAGGGCTCAGCAGGAACACGAACGGCAGCAGCAGGAACACAAGCGGGAGCAAGAGCGCCTGCAACTGGAGTTCTTGAACCGAGCCCTGGACGAGTTGGACCGCACCGCCGACCCGACATGCCTGCCGAACCTGGACGACCTGTTCAGTCCGAAGCCCGAACCCGAAAACGCAAACCCGGTGTGGCAGATGGATCCGCCTGCCCCGAAACCCCCGCTGCACCCAAGGGACATTGCGCGTTATATGCTCCTCCCGAACAGGGGCCACAACGGCAGCGTGTACGTCGACCCCCGTGCCTGTGCCCGACCCCGCGGGTAACGTCCAGGCGACCTTGCCTGGAGTCCGCCCATGTCGAAGCCCCGCCCCCCGAAGGACCCGATCCACGCAGCCCGCTATCGCGTCAACGGCCTCGCCAAGCCGATCGCCATCACACGTGACGGCTACGAGTTGGGCGTTGCATCCAGGCCCCTGTTGGTCGTCCGTCCGGCCCGCGTCTTGACCCCATCCGAGTGGGACGCCGTACAGGCCCTCGTTGGGGCCGCGTTCGCCTCGGGCGGCCTCGACGCTGTCCTTGCCGCCCTGGACGCGTGGTTCGGCCCAAACGGGCAACCGCAGGCCCACGCGGGGTCCCTGGACGTCGAGATCCTGCTGGCAGCCCCGGCTCAATAGTTTGGCTATCCGAACCCCACTGGTGTCGAGGGGGCGAATCGGCGCCCGGAGGACACCGGCCATGGACGGCAAGACCTGCGCAACCTGCACCCACTGGAAATCGACCGCGTATAGCCAGGCCATCCACTGCGACCAGGATCGGCTGCGCGAGTGTCTCTGCATGACTTCGCCGTGGGCCTGCGAGACGTGCGGACGGGATCAGCCCGCCTGCGAGGAATACCGGGCGCGGACCCCCGAGGGCGACGCCGAGGAGGTGCTGTCATGAGGAAGAAGCCTGGACCGGCAGACCTCGTGTGGGTCGATCTCCTCTGCACCCACGAGCGCTGCGACATCTGTGGCAAGCGCCTGCCTCCACGGCGTGCCTGCGAAGGCGTCCTGTGGTCCTGTGACTGCGGGATCCTGTGGCGTCCGAGTCCTGATGGAGCCGAAGGTCACTGGCAGATCGCGGATCCCGATGGGGATCCTGTGCCACAACTCGATGAGATCAACTGACGAACTGGCAGACAGCCAGACTCGGATGGTACAGTGCTCAGTAAGCCCAGGCATCGCCTGCGCTTTTTGATCCTCCTTGCGCTGCATAGGCCCCGGGACCACCACCGGGGCCGCGAATGATTCCTGACGCAGGGAGGTCCAATGCCCTCGACAGTCGAACTGATCATTTCCCACCTGGACGCCCACCCGAACGCAACCCTCACCACCAGAGACCTCGCCAACCAGATCGGCCGTGCCATGACGAGCGTGAAAGCCGCAGCGGCCGATCCCCGCCTCGCCGCCTACAGGCAGGGCGGAGGCTACCAATCCGGGCACGGGACAACGTGGGGCGTCCAGGCAACGGGTGGCACGCGGACACCACCCGCAGGGCCACGTCGCCTTGTAGGCCCGGTTCCGGCCCCCACGCCCCCCGATCCCGTGGACGAGGACGAGCAGGATCGCAGCGACCTCCAGGCGGCCACGATTCGCAGCCTCACCTCTGAGAACAAGAAACTCCGAACCCGACTCGCCTCCGTCCGCCAGGACATCGAGGCAGTGGTCGGCGCCGTCCGCCCGATCAAGGCACCGACGTTCATCAGCCGAGCACCTGCCAAGGCATCCTCGCGGTCAACAGCGGTTCTCTGCGTGGCCGATTGGCACCTCGGAGAAAGAGTGTTCGCCTCCCAGACCGGAGGCTACGAATACGACCACGAAATCGCCCGAACCGGCATGCTGGACATCTCGGCCAGATTCCTTCAGTGGGTCGAGACCCAGAGGCACGGATATGCGATCGACGATCTGGTCGTCCTGTCCCTCGGTGACCTGACCAGCGGCAACATCCATCCCGAGTTGATCAGGACCAACAGCCTCCCAGCGACCGTTGCAACGGCACGTGCGGCAGAACTGCTGGCAGAGACCGTGGGTGGACTCGCACCGCACTTCGGGCACGTGAGGGTCGTTGAGGTCAGCGCCGACAACCACGGGCGCCTGGATCCCAAGCCCCCCAGCAAGGGCGCAGCCTTCGAGAACTGGTGCTACCTCTCGCATGCGATGGCCAACGCCCTGCTGGCCCGCTACCCGAACGTCGAGTGCATCCTCAGCGACGATCCCATGCCAGTCGTCAGCATCGAGGGCCACCAGATCATGGCCCTGCACGGTCACCAGATCCGTGGGGGCAGCAACGGCAGCCCCTACTACGGCCTGACGAGGCATTTCAGCCGTGTCATGGCCTGCCGGTATGACCAGGGACTGCCTCCCCTGCTGGCAGTCGTACAGGGGCACCTGCACCACCACGCCGTGCTGGAGGGCCGCATCATCCTCGCACCGAGCCTGATCGGTCCGTCCGAGTACTCGATCCAACTCGGCCTGCACAGTGATCCCGGTCAACTGGCGTTCTTGGTCGGTCAGCACGGCATCCACGGCATGACGTGCTTTGAACGGAGAACTCAGCCCTGAAAGCAGGGGACTGAGGGATTCCAACGAATCCTTCTATTTCGTCCCCCACATAGGTGACGGGCAATGAGGCCCAGCACGGGGGACGAGGAGATGAGTAGCAGCATGCACCTGATCGATGACAACGAGTTCCGCGTGGTGGCAGCGATCCGGCGGTACGTGGACAAGCGGGTCGAGGCAGAGGTCCAGCGCCGACTCCAGGCAGCACGGGACGCACTGGTCGCCGCCTACGAGCCGTCCCAGGACGAGGTCTTGCAGGAGGCCCTCCGGCAGTTTGATGGCCACAGGGTCATCACGGTCACGGGGCCGGAGCACCTGTACGAGGAACTGCCGATTCCCAACCCGCTCGATGGTCTCTCGTTCATGGACGACATTCCCGGCGAGATGCACGTGCCTGCCCAGGCGCGCGAGATGACACTCGCGGATTGGCTGGACGCACCGGCACGCAACACGACGGCACGGACCATCGAGGACGTGGTCACGGGCGAGTCCTCCCCGCGCAACGGCCAGGGCAACCCCGGACACGTGGGCCGCACGATTCACCCCGGCCCCCGCAGCCAGGGAGAGTGGATTCCGGGCCACCTGGGTCAGGCCATGGCCTGGGTTGGACTCACGCCCCAGGACGTCGCAACCCGCCTCCACGTCACGGACCGCGCGGTGCGCCAGTGGATGCAGGGCAAGTACGTGCCCAGCGCAGGACACCGCGAGGCACTGTGCAACCTGCTGGGGGTCGACCTCTGATGCAGGACGAGAACTACACGGCAGAGGAACTGGCCCTGGCAGACGCCATCCTGGACGCCATGCCGAGGACCAGGGCCGAGTGCCCCACCGATGGCCCGTGTCCGTGGGTAACCTGTAGATATTCGGCATGGACCGACGTGACTCAGTACGGTCGCCTCGTACAGTCCCCTGCCTGGGGCAACGAGGCCGTCACATGCATCCTCCGCATCGCGGACGAGAATCCCGACGGCATGACCTTTGAGGCTGTCGGAGCCGTTCTCGGCCTCACCAGGGAACGCATCAGCCAGATCGAGGAGCAGGCCCTGTACCGTCTGCGTGACCCCGCTCGTCAGCACGGGCTGGACGACTACACACCCCAAGAGCAGCAGGACATCTCAGACCTGGGGGCAGACGATGCGTAGCACCACCAACCTGTGGAGTGAGCCCTCCTACACAGGCAGCCCTGACGCATATAAGGACCGCCTCACCAGGGTGGCCAGGGCCGTGCGACTGGCAGCCAGCACCCCTGAGTGGGTCTGCCCACGCTGCCACGTCTCCTGGCCTGGAGTCACCCGCAAGGGCCTCCCTCGTAAGGGATGCGTCGACCCGACATGCAGAGGACGCGCTGGCATCGCCGCAGCCAACACCACGGGCGCCAACAGGCAGCACCACCTGCCAGCGGAAACCGTTCAGGCAATCCGTGAGGCATACCTGCCAGGGGAACGTGGCTACAGTGTCCTGGCTGAGGCGTTCAACGTCCACCGTTCGACCATCCAGGCACTCGTCCGTGACCTCCACACGCAGGAGCAGTGAGCAATGGCAGCAACCAAGAAGGCAATCTCGATCCGTGGCCGACTCCTCCATGCCCTCGAAGGCGTGGGACAAGTCGGCATCACGAAGGATCAACTCGTCACCCTCGTCCCCGGCAGCAGCACGGACATCGATGCCCTGCTTGCCGAGGGGCTGGCAGGGCACCCCGTGGCAACCACCCGCCTGTTGATCCTCTCGGCACTCGGCAAGGCACACCTCGCCCTGCGTCGATACACAGGGGATGGCCAGTGGTGAGGGTCAACGGACAGGGAGACCGGGCAGGCACGACGATGCCAGCCGGGGTGGGTAACGCGGGCCGAGGTCTTTCGCTAGACACGGCCTCCCAGCCTTACCCCCGGGTACCCGCACCCCGTCCCGGTCGGGTCCTACCGATCCAGGTGGTGGACGCGGGTAACGCGGGCCGAGGTCTTTCGCTAGACACGGCCTCCCAGCCTTACCCCCGGGTACCCGCACCCCGTCCCGGTCGGGTCCTACCGATCCAGGTGGTGGACGCGGGTAACGCGGGCCACCCCATCGGACTACACGAGGTCCCGGGGCCTTGCCCCGAGAGGTAAGCCATGAGCCAGCCATCGCCCACGCCCGCAGGCGCGAAGCGCGCCCCGAAAAAGGGCGCCTCACGTGCCGAGGCTGCCAAGCACTTCGGCATCGACCCCACCTCTGTCAGGGATTGGGAACGCCGAGGCTGGGTCGTCAGGTATCAGGACCGCAGCATTGACCTGGACGCCACGGGGATCAGGGTCGATGCCAACCGGGATCCGTCCCGTGGAGGCAAGCCTGACCGCGGACACGGGGCCACCCCGCCCACGTATGCACCCCCGTCCACCGACGACCCCACGACGTCAGAGACAGACCTGCCCGAGGCTCCCCCCGACGACCTGAAACTGCCTCCGGGAATGACGGCTGCCACGGCCCTCGCGTTGAAGAACTACTGGCAGGCCATCAAGGCACGCAACGAGGCCCTGCAAGCGGAGGGGAAACTGATCCCCGTGGCCGACGCGCAGCGTGCCTGGGTGGACATCATCACGGCAGCCAAGGCCAACCTGGAGGGTGTGCCGATCCTGTGCGCCGACAAGGTCATCGGACTCAAGGACGTGAGGGAAATCCGCGAGGTCATCCGGATCGAGATCACGAAGGCTCTGCGAGGTATCCCCAACGATGCTCCAGCAACAGGTTGACTACACGGTATCCGCGTCCGCCCTCCGGGCAGCGCTGGAGAAGGCATGGGAACCAGCCCCCCGACGCCCGTACTCTGAGATCGCCAGCGAGCACCTGATCCTCTCGCCCGAGTACTCGAAGTCCGCCGCACCCGTGGACTTCGACCTGTACCCGTTCCTGCGGGAGCCCCTGGACCGTCTTGGCCCCGACGACCCGTGCAGGGTGGCCGTACTCAAGGCGTGCGTACAGGGCGGGAAGACCTTGTTGGAACAAGCGTTCCTCACAGGGATCATCTTGCAGAACCCCGGCCCCGTCCTGTGGGTCACGGCCACCGACACCCTGGCAGAGAACTTCAGCAAGAAGCGCCTGGACATGATGGTCCGTGACAGCCCCGCCCTGCGTGCCCGTGTTGCCGAGGACAAGGGCCGGTCGAAGGACAACACGCTCAAACTGAAGAGGTTCCCTGGCGGGGACGTGAAGATCGTCGGCGCCCAGAGCGCCACGGGCCTCATCTCCGATACCTGCCGGTACGTGATCATCGACGAAGCGGACGAGCACCGGGAGAACCTCAGCCGGTCGGGATCCTCGATCGACCTTGCCCTGGCACGCACCACGGTCTACGGCGACCTGTCCAAGGCCGTCATCGTCAGCAGCCCGAAGGTCAAGGGCCTCTCCGAGATCGACTCCTGGCACGACAAGGGTGACCA
This sequence comes from uncultured Pseudomonadota bacterium, assembly GCA_938004375.1. Lineage (GTDB taxonomy): Bacteria > Myxococcota_A > Polyangia > HGW-17 > HGW-17 > HGW-17. The sequence continues at coordinate 6,209 of CALKWH010000128.1, read as the reverse complement.
GAGGGTATTCCGGGTTCCGTGCGTCCGGTGCGGAGAAATGCAAGCCCTGAAATTTCGTGTCCCCACTGCGGACGGAACCTCATTTGAGCCCCGTCTGGTGTGGGATCCCGGTGACCCCTCCTCGGCGCACTACGTCTGCGAATACTGTGGGGGTGACTGGTCTGAGTCCGAGAAATCCATCTTCATGCCTGCGGGTCGGTGGCACGCCACGCGCCCAGACATCGGCGGGGGAGTCATCACCTCGTATTCGTACAACAGCCTGATCCTCCCTGCGGGTGGTTACTCCTGGGCAGACCTTGCACGCCAGTGGGAGTCCGCCATGGCCCGCTTGAAGGCGGGCGACCACGACGAGCACCGGACGGTCATCAACACACGCCTGGGGGAATCCTACGAGGTCCCTGGCGACGTCATCGACGCACACAGCCTCCAGCGGCTGGTTGAGCCTGCCTGGGACGAGGACGCGATCCCTGCTGGGGTCAAGGTTATCACCGTAGGCACGGACGTCCAGCGGCACACGCGCCTGGAGACCATCGTCCTCGGGTGGGGCGCTGGATGGGAATGCTGGGTCCTGGACTACGAAGTGATCCTCGGGGACCCGTCCAGCCGTGAGGCATGGGATCGGCACGACGAGATCGTCCGCCGGGTCTACACGACCGCAGATGGTCGGCGCCTGCGGCCTGCTGCCGCCTGCGTTGACCGTGGTGACATGGCCAGCAAGGTCATGGAGTACACAGGCCCTCGATACAAGTGGGGCGTCCATGCAGTGAAGGGCGACGACGGCGGCCCGAGGGACGCAGTCTGGGACAAGACGCTCCGGTGGTCCGACCGGAACAAGGCCCGCAAATCAGCCTACTACACGGTCCGCACCACCCCTGCCAAGGACGAGATCCAGCGGATGCTCAAGGTCACGGCCCCTGGCCCTCTCTACGTCCATGTGCCCGATCGGATCCTCAAGGACCACCCAGACTTCTTCGCGCAGTTGACGGCCGAGAGGCGGTCCTCCGTGCGGGATGCCAAGGGCAAGGTCCAGGTGGCCTGGAAGAAGATCACCGAACACCACCGGAACGAGGTGCTGGACACCTTCGTGTATGCCCTGGCAGGGGCGCACAGCCTCGCCATGGGCGGGTCCAAGTTCCACCTGTCCCAGAAGGCAGGCCCGGATCCGGAACCTTCGACGCCCGTCGTCCCGCCACCGGCGCCCGAACCCACGCCCCCCTCCGACCCCAGCAGGCACCCGCCCGCCAAGAGACCGGACTCTGGGCCACGGGGAGTACCGCGTCGTCCCGCCAGCCCAAGCGGCTGGTTGAACGGCGGTCGAGGCCGCAACCCTGGTGGGAAGTGGCTCTAGGCCCCCGCGAAACGGGAGGCCCTCATGGCATACACCACCGAGCAGATCGAGCGTCTGGAGGCCCTGCTGGCCTCTGGCGAACTCTCCATCCGGTACGGGGACGAAGCAGTCACGTACCAGTCCCGCGAAGACCTCGTCGCAACCATCGCGCTGATGAAGCGTGAAACCCTGCCGAAGGCCCGTCGCTACACGCACGGCGTCATCCGGTTCCGGAGGGACGTCTGATGGGTAGGCTGACAGATGCATGGGGCGTTCTCCGCGGGCGCAAGGCCGCGGTTGTGCCTGTTGCCAAGTCCCCCTCCACCCCCCACCGACGGTCAGGTCGAGGCCAGCGATCCTACGAGGGCGCTGGCCTCGGCCGGGCCGACTCCTGGCTGGGCGACTCCATGGACGCCAACGCTGAGATCACCCGTGACCTGCTGCGCCTGCGCATGCGGTCCCGTGACCTCGTGCAGAACAACCCCTATGCCCGACGCATCGTGGACGCCCTCGTCAACGCGATCGTGGCCACGGGGATTAGGCCCACTGTGGATACAGGCGATCCGGCCCTGGACGCCGAGGTCTACCGCCTGTGGGATGCCTGGGGCAAGACCCCCGTCCGCGGGTCCACGATCACGGCCTACGGCCTCCAGGCACTGATGTGCCGCAGCATGCTCGTGGACGGCGAGGCCCTGGCCCGCATCCGTCCCACGTACCCAACCGACGTTCAACTCGGCACCCCGCCGTTGCGCATCCAGCCGATCGAGTCCGACCACCTGCCCGTGGACCTCAACAAGGCCGTGGGCCTCAACCGTGTGGTCGCTGGCGTGGAGTACGACGCGGTCGGTGAGAAGGTCGCCCTGCATCTCTACAAGGAGCATCCGGGCAGCCAGGGGCTGTGGGGCATGTCCGCCTCGCTGGAGACGGTCCGTGTCCCTGCCGAGTCTGTGATCCACGCGTACAGGACCGAGCGCCCTGGACAGGTTCGTGGCGTCCCCGTTCTGTCCCCCGTCATCCTGGCCCTCTGGGACCTCGCCGGATACGAGGAGGCCATCCTTGTAGGCACCCGTGCAGCCGCGACCCTCGTTGCAACCGTCACGGGCGGATCCCAGGATTCCCCCCCTGACGGCATCGCCAACGAAGAGGACGAGACCGGCGCCCTGGCCACCGACGGTTACGGCAACCCCATCGAGGGCCTGACCCCCGGCACCGTGATCTACGCACCTGACGGCAAGCAGGTGCAGATCCACACTCCCCAGCCCCCGCAGGGCGTCCAGGATTTCATCGTTGCCCACATGCGACGGCTGGCCCTCGGGGTTGGCCTGTCGTACCACGTCCTGTCCGGCGACATGTCCGACGCCTCGTTCTCCCAGGCCCGTCTGGGTTTGATCGAGCAGTCGAAGAACATCGCCGTGTGGCGGGAGCAGGTATTCAACCCCGCGGTCAACACCCCCCTGTGGCGTGCCTTCGTGGACGCCTGCGTGGCAGCGGGCCTCCTCCCGAACATGCCCGCCCTGTACGACGTCCGATGGTCCGCACCGAAGCAGCAGTCCGCCGATCGTCTCGAAGAGGCAAAGGCAGCCGTGCTGGAGATGCAGGCTGGCATCCGATCCCGCAGCGAGATCATCGAAGCGGACGGCAGGGATCCCGACGTGGTCAACGCCGAGATCGCGGACGACAAGGAGGAGCGGGAGCGCCTGGGCATCGTGTCCCTCGGTGACCTGTCCCAGGTCTCGACGTCCGGAGTCGCACAGGCCATCGGCAACGTGCTCCTGTCCGAACCTCCGCTGCCTGGAGAGGAAAAGACCCCGAAGGCTGCGTGACGTTTCCAGCCCGTTCTAGGCCCGCACCGATCCACCCCCACCAACCACACCACCCCAACCCGTCCCGTGCCTTGTAGGCCCTGTTCCGGCCACCGTTTTCCGTCCCCTCCGACCCCAGCAGGCACCCGCCCGTCCGCAGGCCGGAACGTTCGGCTGAGGGAGGTGCTCCGTGCCCGACGCCCCTGCGATCCTGACTCGTGACGGCATGCCGCTCGCGACCCGTGCGGCCACGTTCCAGTCCGCCTCTTACAACCCTGACAAGCGCACCATCACGGTCTCCCTCGGATCCGGCGCCCCGGTCCAGCGGTACGACTGGTCCAGCGACTCGTTCTACACCGAAGTCCTCGGCATGGAGCCCAGCCAGATCCGGCTGGAGCGTTTCAACCACGGGGCCTCGTTCCTGGAGGACCACAACTCCTCCAGCGTGAAGAGCGTCGTCGGCCGGTTCATCCCCGGTACGGCCCGCATCCTGGACGGTCAACTGGTGGCCGAGGTTCGCCTGAGCAAGGCGGCCCGCCATGCAGACACTGTCCAGGACATCGCTGACGGGATCCTGGTTGACACCAGCGTGGGCTACCGGGTCCACGAGTGGACCGTCACCCGTGACGACGCAGGCAACGAGACCCGCGTCGCATCTTCGTGGGAGCCCTACGAGGGTTCCGTAGTCCCCGTCCCCGCGGATCCCACTGGCGGCATTCGTTCTGCCAGCACGACGAACCAGACCCCCAAGGCCGATCCCGCCCCGGATGCTCCGGCGGCGGCTGACCCCCGCTCCGCCGAGAGCAACACCCAACAGGAGAACACCATGGACGAGAAGCAGATGGCCGAGATCCGCGCTGAGGGCGCGAAGGCCGAGGCCGCACGCCAGAACGAGATCCGCACGATCGCCGCGAAGGTCCGCGTGGCTGACGGCGACATCGCCGCGATGCTGGCCAACCCCGATGTGACCGTGGACGCGGCCCGCGCGCAGATCCTCGACCTCGTTGCCGAGCGTGGCGCGAAGGACGAGATCCGGTCGCAGATCGTCGTGACCCGTGACGAGGGCGACACCGAGATCCGCGCGATCGAGTCCCGCCTGGAGCAGAAGGCTGGCCTGATCCGTGACCTGCCCGAGTCCGCCCGCAACCTGCGCGGCGCCTCGCTGGTCGATCTGGCGGCCAAGGGCCTCCAGCGCCAGGGCGTGAACACCCGCGGCATGACCCGTGGCGAGATCGTGGGCATGGCCCTGCGTGCCCCGGCTGCGCACACGAGCGGCGATTTCCCCCTGCTCCTGAGCAACGTCGCCAACAAGATCCTGGTCGCCGCTTTCCAGAACGTCCCCGAGTACCGCTGGTACGAGCGGGTCGGGTCCCGTGACGACTTCTCGGACTACAAGGCCCGGTCGTACCCGAACCTGATGGGCTTCGGCGTGCTGCCGACCGTCACCGAGGGTTCCGAGTACCAGGGCATCACCGGGGCCGAGGTTGCCGAGTCGGGCACCCTGGTCAAGAAGGGTGCCGAGTTGCGGATCACCAAGGAGATGGTGGTCAACGATGACTTGGGCGCGTTCGCACGTGCCGTCAGCGAGTTCGGTGCCTCCGCGCAGCGCACCTGCTCGGCCATGGCACTGGCGGCCATCACCACTCAGGTGTGCGGTGACTCGAAGGCCCTGTACCACGCCGACCACGCGAACCTCGTGGACTCCGGTGGCGCCCCTGACGTGGACCGCATCGCGGCCCTGGACGCCCTGCTCCGGAACCAGACTGATGGCAATGGCGCGGTCATCGGCATGCCCGCCAAGTTCCTGTTCGCCGGGGCTGCCCTGCGGAACAAGATCGAGCAGCTGTACTCGGACAAGTTCTACGTCGCGGATCCCACCGACGCCCTGACGGTCATGATCGCCCCGGAGAACCGGATCTACATCCCGGGCCACGACTCGACCAAGTGGGAACTGGGCAACGGTGACCCGTCCGCCCTGGTCTACGGATTCCTCGCGGAAGAGGGCGGCCCGGTCGTGTCCAAGTACCCGGACTTCTCGACCGACAGCGTGATCTTCCACGCCACGATGTCCTTCGCGGCCACCTGCACCAAGTGGCAGGCGTTCGCCCAGGACCACGGCGCCTGATGAACCCCTCCCGGGGGGCAGGGGTTTTACCTCCCCTGCCCCCCGGCTGAACGCACCCCTGAACCGGGAGGGCATTGCCTCATGAAGAACTACTTGAGTGAAGGATCCATCGTGACTCGGATCGCCCCCCTGGGTGGCGTCGTGTCCGGTGTCCCGTTCGTCCTCGGGGCAGAGTTCCTCGTCCCCGTCACGTCGGCCGACGCTGGCCTGGACGTGGCCTGTGTCAAGGAGGGCAAGGTCCGCCTGACGGCCAAGACGGGTGACACGTTCACCCCCGGCTGCAAGGCGTACTTCAACCCCTCGACCGTGAAGATCGAAGCCACTGACTCGGCGTCCAACTACCTCGTTGGTACGGCCGAGGGTGCGCAGACCGCGGCCCATGAGGTCGACATCGTCCTGAACGGCGGATCCCTCGCCAGCGCAGACGGTGACCTGGAGGCCAAGGCCAACAAGACGGACCTCGCCAGCACCGCCAACGGTGAGGGCGCGTCCCTGATCGGCATCGAGGACCCGGACGACTACATCGACGCGACGGATGTCGAGGGTGCCCTGGTCGAGACCGCGGAGGCCCTGGACGATCTGGCCTCCAGCGTCGAGAACTACCTCAAGCCGATCATCGCAGACTGGGACCCCACGGACATCGGCGCCGGGGCCGTGAACCCGCCCACGGCCAACGAGGGTGACCGCTACGTCGCCAACGCGACCCAGGCCCCCTACACCGTGCAGCGCGTGTACGAGTACGACGGCGCTGTGTGGGTCGAGTACACCGCGTCCGCCGGTGACGTGGCCTACCGCATCGACGAGGCTGGCCTGTTCACGTTCGACGGCGGATCGTGGAACGTGGTCGGCTCCGGCGGCCCCGTGGCAGCCGAGGACGTGTCCTACGACAACGGCGAGTCGGGCAGATCGGAAGAGCGTCGTGTAGGGAAAGAGTGGAGATCTGGGTGGTCGCCGG
>CALKWH010000127.1 GCA_938004375.1 uncultured Pseudomonadota bacterium | reverse complement strand
TGTACGAAGTTCTGATCCACATGATTAGCGTATGCCCATAATGCGTTTGCCCTGCCGCCGAACGCGCGCCCCTGGCGTTTTCGACCCCGGGATGGTATGCTGCCGACCGCCCGAGGAGGACCGCCCATGCACGTGCTCGCGATCAACGGAAGCCCCAACCGCCAAGGCAACACCGCCCGCCTGCTGGCCGAGGTCCTGCGCCCGGTCGAAGCCGCCGGGCTCGGCGCCGAGCTTCTGCACCTTGCGGACTATCCCATCCAGAACTGCCGCGGTTGCCGCGCCTGCGGGAAGAACAGGAACGCCATGTGCGCCATCGCCAGCGACGCGCTCAACGCCCTGTTCGCCCGCATGGTGGCCGCCGACGCGCTGGTGCTGGGCAGCCCGGTCTACTTCTCCGACGTCACCTCGGAGATGCTGGCGCTGATCCACCGCGCCGGCATGGTCGCCCGGGTGAACGGCGACCTGTTCCGCCGCAAGGTGGGCGCCGGGGTCGTGGCCGTGCGCCGAGGCGGCGCCATCCACGCCTTCGACACCCTCAACCATTTCTTCCTGATCGGTCAGATGGTGGTCGCGGGCTCCAATTACTGGAACCTCGGGGTCGGGCGGCTGCCCGGCGAGGTCGAACAGGACGCCGAGGGGATGGACACCATGCGCGTGCTGGGCGAGAACATCTCCTGGCTGCTGGAAAAAATCCACCGTCCTGAATGATTTTCCTTAACCGCCCGACTGGTCCGGTCGATCTGGCCATGGTATCAAGAGTCGCCGGGGAGATGGCATGACCCACCGAGACGAGAACCTGAATCCGTCCCTCGCAGGACAGTTCGTCGGCAACTACCAGGTGCTGCGCCTGATCGGCTCGGGCGCCTTCGGCGACGTGTACTTCGGCCGCCACCCGGGCATCGACAAGGCCGTGGCGATCAAGGTTCTCGACGCCGAGATGGCCCAGAACCAGGAGATCGTCCAGCGCTTCAACGCCGAGGCGCGCGCGGTAAACCTGATCAACCACCCCAACATCGTCCAGGTGTTCGACTTCGGCCAGCTCCCCGACGGGCGGCACTACATCGTCATGGAGTTCCTCAACGGGAAGGACCTCACCGAGCTCATCGACGAAAAGGCCCCGTTCCCCATCCGGGAGGCCCTGTCCCTGGTCCACCAGATCGCCCTCGGGCTCGAGGCGGCCCACAAGCGCGGCGTGATCCACCGGGATCTCAAGCCCGACAACATCATCGTGGTCCCCGACGAGGAGGGGAACCTGACGGTGAAGATCCTGGACTTCGGCATCGCCAAGCTCGCCGACGCCGCCCAGGGCGGCCGCGGCGGCGTCCACAAGACCTCGGCTGGCGTCATCCTGGGCACCCCCCTGTACATGTCCCCCGAGCAGGCCTCGGGCAGCCAGGACGAGATCGGCCCCGCCTCGGACGTGTACGCGCTGGGGGTCATCCTCTATCGCATGATCTCCGGGCGCTTCCCCATCGACGGCGAGAGCCCGCGGGAGGTCCTGTTCAAGCAGGTCACCGAGCCTCCGAAGCCCCTGGCCAAGGTCACCCGGGGCCTGTCCCCGCGCATCTGCGAGGTGGTGCACCGGGCCCTCGAGAAGAGCCCAAAGAAGCGCTACCAGAGCGCGATGGCCTTCTACCAGGACTTCGAGGCCGCCGCGAAACTGCTCGACCCCGACCTGGTGGCCGCCCTGCTGCAGACGGCCGAGTTGGCCAAGTCCAGCTCCACGATGGAGTCGATGCCCCCCACCATGACCTACATCCCGCCGCGGGAGAAGTCCGGCGGGATCGGCTTCTGGCTCGTGCTCCTGCTGCTGTTCGCGGCCGCGGGCGTGGCCCTGTGGCTCATCTGGGACCGGGCCCGCCAGCTCCTGTCCCCGGCGACGGCGCCGGAGCCTCCCCCCGCCGCCGTCGTGGAGCCGCCGCCGGCCGAGCCCCCCGTGCCGCCCGGCCAGACCGCCCCGGCGCCCAAGCCCAAGCACCACAAGATCATGGTCGAGTCCAAATCCGGCGTGGGCGACGTGGACGTGTACGTCGACGGGAAACTCGCCCACCCCGGCTTGAAGACCCCCTTCACCCTGCGCGTGCCCACGGGCGCCTCGGTTCGCCTGGTGGCCCGCCGCGCCGGGTTCCAGGATCAGGCCGAGCAGTGGGTGGCCGACTCGGACATGGAGATCACCCTGGTCTGGAATCGAAAATGACCCACCCAAAATTTTGATGCCCCATGGCGCCTTTCTATGGTAAAGATCGGCCTGTCTGGAGAGCTCCATGCGCACACGCCTTCCTCATTTCCTCGCCCTGTTCCTGCTGTCGGCGGCCTGGCCCGCGGCGGCCAACGAGCTCAACCACGTCTCCGGGAGCCCCTATTACTGGGAGGAGCACAAGGAGCAGCCGTTCGGCCTGAAGTTGAACTTCGGGTTCGCCTATGACAGTTACTCGGCCGCGGTGAACAAGGAGTACCAGGGCAACGGCGACCTGCAGATCGTGCGCGACCTGCAACTTACGCGCACCACCACCACGTTCAACGTGGGGGCCGAGGCCGGCGTCAAGGGCGTGGCCTTCTTCCTCAACCTGCCGGTGATCCTCAACCAGCAGAGCGTCTTCAAGTTCCAGAGCGGCGCGCGCTACCCCAACTACGACGGCTTCACAGAGTGCGTCGACGCCCACTCGGGTCCCGGCTCCGACGGCAAGGTGTGGCTGTGCAATCCCGACGGCGTCAACGCGCTGAACTCCCGCACCGTGCTCGAGGAGATCGCCGCGGGCCTCCCCTTCTCGGACGTCCCCGGTCCTGGCGATCCCGGCGTTCGCACCCTGTACAACGGCCCCAAGCGCTCGGGCCTGGACCAGCTCCACCTGGGCCTGCGCTGGAACGTGCCCGTGTTCAACCAGTTCCAGGATTATACCAAGCCGTTCTGGGTGCTCAGCGTCGATCTGGGCCTGCCCATCGGCGACGCCAAGGACTTCCGCCGCTCCCCCGACGGCATGCCCCTGTGCGCCGGCGGCGTGCGCTGCACCGATCCCCAGTCCCAGCGTCCCCAGTTGAACGCCGCCGTGGGCCGGGGCGTGTACGACGTGACCTTCGCCTCCACCATGAGCAAGCGCGCGTCGATCTTCGACTCGTACTTCCGCTTTTGGGCGACCCTGCCTTTTGCCTACACCTCGGACAGCCTCTACGCGGACAAGTATGACTTCTCCGGGCAGTGGGGCGCCACCGCCCCCAAGGCGCCCATCCGCGGCGGGATCGAGTTCGGTTCGGACTTCAACCTGTACCAGGACGATGAGAAGAAGTTCCGCATCAACGCCTTCGCCGCCGCCTCCCTCACCGGCGTGTTCGAGGGCCAGGACTACTCCGAGGCCTACGAGCTCCTGGCGGGCAGCCCCACGCTGAACTTCGGCTGCGGCGCGAACCAGGCCTACCCGTCCTTCTGCGGTGACGGCCAACTCAACGCCATCCAGTACTTCCCCGGCCTGACCACCGTGGAGAACTACAGCATCTTCGGCGCCCGCGTGGGCGTGAACATGCGGTTCTCCCGGCACTTCTTCATGGAGGTCGCCTACGGCCTGGCCCACACCACCGAGCACTTCATCACGTACACCGACGCGGGCAAGGACAACGGCATGACCGACGCCAACCACACCCCCGGCGTCGTGGACCTGGACACCAACGAGGCCAACCCCTACTACCGCCCCGTCATCGACCAGGTGGGGCACCGCTACCGCGTGCAGGAGAGCCTCAACCACACGTTCCTGATCAACTTCCACATTTTGTATTGAGGCATGGTTCCCTCCGGCTTTCCCGAACACCTGGTGCCGGTGCGCTGGCTGGGCGGCGGCCCCCTGTCCGAGGTGTGGGAGGCTTTGGACGGGGATGAACGAGTGGCCGTCAAGCTCCTGACGACGGGGACCGCGGCGGCGCCCAACCCCGGCGGCGCGGCCCGGCTCCACCGGGAGCTCCGCCTGCTCTCCGCGTTGGAGACCCCGTTCCTGCGGGGCCTGCGGGACGTCGTGCTGGGTCCCCAGGGCGCGGCGGGCGCGCCGATCCTGGTGCTCGAGTGGATCGACGGCCCGGACCTGGGGCGCCTGGCCGCCGCCGGGCCGTTCACTCCGGCGCAGGCGGCCCTGGTCGGGCTCCGGCTCGCCGAGGCCCTCGGGTGGCTCCACGGGCGCGGCTGGATCCACCGGGACGTGAAGCCGGCCAACGTGCTCGTCTCCCGCGAAGGCAGGGTGGTGCTCTCGGATCTGGGCCTCGCCTGGCCCGCGGGCGTGCCGGATCCTCCCGGCGACGACGCGGGGGCCGGGACGCCGGCCTACATGAGCCCCGAGCGCCTGGCGGGTGCACCCGCCACCCCCGCCGACGACCTCTGGTCCCTGGGCGTGGTGCTCTATCGCCTGCTCTCCGGCGCGCACCCGTTCCGCGACGACACCGGCGACGATCTGTTCGACCGCATCCGCGCCGGGGATCCGCCGCCCCCCGCCGGGGTCCCTGAAGCCCTGGCCCGGCCCGTGCTCGCCTGCCTGCGCCCGCGCCCCGAGGACCGCCCGACCTCGGCCGCCGTGCTCGCCGAGGCGTTGAACGGGTTTCTGGGGCCGGGTGGAGAAGCCGCGGCGGCGGCGGCGTTGAGGGCGCGGGTGGGAACGGGCGACTGAAGACAGTCGCCGTTTTCTTGCGCCCTACCGGCACTTGCGGCACACTCCGGCCATGCCGACGCTCCTCGAGCTCCTCCCCGGCTTTCTCGCCGACTGCGCCCGGCAGGGCCACGACTCCCCCCACACCCTGCGGGCCTACGAGGGGGACCTGACCGCGTTCATCGATCACCTGCGCGAGCTGGTCGGACGCGAACCCGCGGTGTCCGATTTCACCCGCAACCGGGTGCGCCGCCACCTGGCCGACCACTTCTCCAAGCTCTCCGCCCGCAGCCTCACGCGGCGGATCAGCGCCCTGCACTCCTTCGCCCGACACCTGGAGGGGCTGGGCCTCCTGGACGCGGCGCCCATCCTGCGCGTGAAGAACCTCACCCTGCCGCGCCTCCTGCCGCACCCGCTGCCCGTGGACGAGGTGTTCGGCCTGCTCGACGGCGCCGCCGACCCCACCCCCGCCGGCCTGAGGGACCGGGCCATCCTCGAGGTGCTCTACGGCGCCGGCCTGCGCCGCTCCGAAGTCGCCGCCCTGGACGTGGCCGACGTGCGCTTTCTTCCCGAGGGGGCGATCCTCCACGTCCGTCACGGCAAGGGCAAGAAGCAGCGCCTGGTCCCCGCCGGGCTCCCCGCCCGCCGCGCGCTCGAGGCCTGGCTGGCCGTGCGCGGCACCTTCGCTCCGCAGGTCGACCCCGCCGCCCTGTTCCTCAACCAGCGGGGCGGCCGCCTGTCGGACCGCTCCCTGGGGAACCTGCTGGTGCGCGCCCGGCGCGCCCGCGGCCTGGGCGAAGGCACCACCTGCCACAGCCTGCGCCACTCGTTCGCCACCCACCTGCTCGACGCCGGCGCGGACATCCGCCTGATCCAGGAGATGCTGGGCCACGAGAGCCTCTCCACCACGCAGATCTACACCGAGGTCAGCCTCTCGCACCTGATGGAGGTCTACGACCGCGCCCACCCGCTGGCCTGACCCTCCCCTGACCCGCCCCACAAGTGTCTCCATTCAAAATCGATTCCGAAATCGAAATCGGCTCCGGAATCGTCCCGGTCCACTTTTTTGTTATTTCAGGAGGTTCTGGCGAAGGAGGGGAGCGGATCTAACTACTACTGGCAGTCGGGGTCGGCCATGTCGACGCGGCCGTCGGTGTCGTTGTCGATGCCGTCGAAGCAGAGCTTCTCGGTCAGCGGCAGGCCGGCGCAGGCGATCTTGGCCTTGGTGCCGGGGGCCGGATCCTCACGGCGGGAGATGATGATCTCGGCGCCGCGGGAGGGGGCGTACCACGGGGAGTTGGTGGGGTGGCAACCCAGGAGGTCGGAGTCCGGCGGACAGGGGATGGCGCAGTCGGCGTTGTAGGTAACGTGGTAGCACTTGGCCACCGGCAGGCTCCGGTCGCGCTTGGCGGGGTGACCGCCGGCGTAGTCGGCGGAGCACAGCGGGATGTCGGTGACGTCGCCGTCGCCGTCGATGTCCTGGACCGCGCACAGGGGCTGGCAGGTCTCGGCCTCGGTGGTGGGAAGCTCCGTCAGCGGGGTCTCGCCGTTGGCGGCGGCCGGGTCGGGGCAGCCGTTGAGCGGGGTGGTGATGCACTGGACCTCGACGAGGCCCTTGATCTTGTTGCCCAGACCCTCGAGTGCCGGGGAGAAGTCGGAGGCGCAGATGGAGGTGAACGCCCACTGCAGGTCCTCTTCCTCCTGGATGAACGAGGTCACGAAGGCCTTCAGGCGCACGGCCGGGTCGGCGCCCTCGGTGGGGATGCCGCAGGAGGGCTGGAGTTTGGGGTTCTGGTTGTTGTCGAGGCCCACGGTGACCTGGTTGGCATAGGGGCCGGTGATGGCGCCCACGACGATCATGCTGGAGTCCTTCAACTGGGAAAGGGTGTTGGTGTACACCGAAATCGGGAAGAGCATGTTCTTGGGATCGTTGGCCTCGCGGGGCTTGCAGTTGGTGTAGGTCAACTGGCCCTGGGGCATCACGCGCTGCCAGGGCTGGTCGCAGACCACGCCGAACTCGGTGCAGCGGAACGAGGTCAAGGTGCCCAGCGTGGAGTTGATGTCACCCTGGGGATTGAACAACTCGGCCTGCTTCGCGGAGCAGTCGTCCTCGTCGGAGATCACGAAGATGGCCAGGTAGGCCGAGGACCGCAAAAAGCCGGTGTTGTTGCCGCTCGTTTCGGTGACCGCCAGCTTCACTGCCTCGAGCTGCTGCTCCATGCCGCAGCCGGAGGTGCCCAAAGAAGCCATGCACTGGAAGACCTCTTCCAGGGTTTGTCCAGTGTAGTTGCGGCAGCGCGGGCAGCCGTTCTCGTCCTCGGCGAACTGCAGGCCGGCGGGCTCGGTCGCGATACCGTCGAGGCCGGTGAAGGCGGCCACCTCGCAGTGGGCCTGGGCGCAGTCGTGGTTCGGGCACGTGGTGGCCTGACCCTCGACGATGTTCTTCTCGATGGTGCAGCCCCGGGGCTCGACGTCGACCACGTAGGTCTGGCCCACCGGGTTCGCGCAGGAGTTGTTCACGCCCTTCATGTAGCGGCCCTGGTCGCCGCCGGGGCGCTCGCAGCCCGGGATGTTGTACGGGCTGGTGCCCAGATCCGGGGAGATGGTGCCCATGTGCAGGTTGGGCAGGCCGCCGGAGATGTCCTTGAGGACGCGGACCAGGTTGGGAAAGTTGCCCTGGAGGATGACCTGCTCGTCGGCCATGGACAAGGAGGTGTCGATCAGGAAAATCAGGTCGACGTCGCGGGTGGCGCTCTGCGCCGCCGAGAAGTCGGAGATCACGTTGGGCGCGGGATCGGCGACCTTCATGGGACGCTCGATGCAGGCCCACGAGAAGGCCACGGCCGCGGTGATCAGGGCCAGGGAAGCGATGCGCACGAACAAGCGGGACGGTGTCTTCATGGTCAACCTCCGTACTGAAGAACCTTCAGGCAGTGTACTTATACCCGTAAAAGAGTACCCGGACAAGCCGATTTTTTGCGGAATAATCATTTTTATCCTTCACCCTCCAGCGGTCAGAGGCAGTCCGGATCGGCGTCATCGATCCGGCCGTCCACGTCGTCGTCCTGGCCGTTGCGACACAGGACTTCGTACAAGGGCAGGCGCGGGCAGCGGGCCCACGTGCTCACCCCGGGGACGGGGGGCGCCCGGCGCGAGATCCGGAGGGCGGCGCCCCGGGAGGGTGCCCACCAAGGGTTGACCGCGGGATCGCACCCCCAGGCGCCGGTGGTCGGGCAGGCGGCGGCGCAGGCGGGGCTGAAGGTGACATGCCAGCACGCGGGCATGGGCAGGTCGGGGTCGATCCCCGGCGGGTGGCCACCGGCGTGATCCGCCGGACAGGGCAGGATCCCGGTGACCTCGTGTCCGGCGTCCATGTCCCAGACCTGGCACGCGGGCGCGCACCGGGCGGCCTCCTCCGGGGGCAGGTCGGTCAGCGGCGCCTCCCCGGCGGCGGCGGAGGGATCCGGGCACCCGACGGCGGGGCCCGAGAGGCAGACGGCGTCGAAGCGATCCGCGAGGAGCCCGGCCAGGCCGGTCAGCGCGGGGGCGTAGTCCGGCGCGCAGTACGTGGGGAGGGCCCAGTCCGGGTGTCCCGCGGGGAAGGCCTCGACGAACGTCCGCAGGCGCACCGCGGGGACGGCCTCGTCCCCCATGTTCCCGCACGAGGCCTGCAGCGCGGGTCCCTCGTCGGCCCCCGTGTCCACGGTCAGGGTGCCGTCCGAGGGCCCGGCGATGGCGGCCAGGAACACCCGCGTGGGATCCTTCGATTGCAGCAGGAAGTTCACGTACCGGAAGATCGGATGCAACATGTTATTCGGGTCGTTCGCCTCCCGGGGGACGCAGCCGGTGTACCCGAGGGGGCCGTCGGGCAGCGCGCGCTGCCAGGGCTGGTCGCAGACCACGCCGAACTCGGTGCAGCGGAAGGACGTGAGCGGGCCCAGGGTGGAGTCGAGGTCGCCTTGGGGGTTGAACAGTTCGACCACCTTCGCCGAGCAGTCGTCCTCGTTGGACAGGAAGACCACGAACAGCAGGGCATCGGGGCGCCAGAACCCGACGTTGGACCGCGACGGGTCGGTCATCGCCAGGTACAGCGCCTCCAGGGGCTGCTCCATCCCGCAGCCGGTGGTGCCCAGGGCGGTCGTGCACGCGAGGACCTCGGCAGATCGGAAGAGCGTCGTGTAGGGAAAGAGTGTAGATCTCGGTG
>CALKWH010000126.1 GCA_938004375.1 uncultured Pseudomonadota bacterium | reverse complement strand
GACCACCGAGATCTACACTCTTTCCCTACACGACGCTCTTCCGATCTCGTCGAGAGCGTGATGGCCGTGATGCGGCACAACGTCGAGTTCGCCCGCCGCACGGTGGCCGCTCTGGCCGCATGTTTCGGCCGCTCGGAGTGCACCCGCTGCCCGGGCGCCATCCGCGGGGCCGTGATGACCGACCTCGCCCGCGTCGCGCCCCGCGTCCTCGCGGAGCTGGACCTGCTGCTCCCGGAATGATCATGCCCCGGTTCGGCCGCCTCACCGCACTGATCTCGAAGCGCCGACGGCTGGTGATCGGCGTCGCGGTCGCCCTGGCGCTCGCAGTCGGAGGGCTCGTCGCCTGGCGGTGGCTGGCGGAGCCGGAGATCGTCGTAGTCCGGAGACGCAAGGCGCCGAAGATGACCCTGCCCCGCGCCCAGGAACTGTACGACGCCGGTCGCTACGAAGAAGCCCTGGACTTCTGCATCAAGCACCGGCGGTATTACAAGGACGACCCGGCGTTCTGGAACTTCTACGGCGTCGCTCTGCGCACCGTCGGCTACATGGAGGGTGCCGACGACGAGCGGGAGGAGGAGCTCTCGGCCTTCGAAAAGGCGCTCGCCCTCGATCCGGACTTCGCCGCCGCCCGCGTGAACCTGGCCAACGCCTTCTGGGAGCTCGGCCGGACCGAGGAGGCGCTGGCCCAGTATCGCCGGGCGCTGGCCGCCGACCCCGGGCACCCCGACCATGCCGGGATCCTGGCCCGCTTCACCGAGGATCGTCGCCTGCGCCAGATGCGCGAGGTCGAGATCGTGCGCAAGGCCGAAGCCGCCCGGAACGCCGAGGACGCCCGAAAAAGTGAGGCCGCCGAGGCCGCACGAAACGAAGCGTCGGCGCCGACTCCCCCGCCGGCGCCGCCCGCAGTTCCCGTGCCCATGAATCAACCCCGAACCGTCGACATGAACGAGAGGTGAACGATGTCGCTCCTGGTAGTAGGCTCTGTCGCATTCGATGACGTGGAAACCCGCTTCGGCCGCCGGGAGCGCATCCTGGGCGGCTCGGCCTCGTACTTCTCGATGGCCGCCTCGCGCTTCTCTCCCGTGCGCATGGTGGCGGTCGTGGGAGAGGACTTCCCCCAGGAGATCCTCGACGACTTCGCCTCCCGCGGGTGCGACACGGCCGGCATCGAGCGGGCGCCCGGCAGGACCTTCTACTGGCGCGGAAAATACTCGCCCGACTTCTCCACGCGCACGACACTGGAGACCCAGTTGAACGTGTTCGCCGGGTTCACCCCGAAGCTGCCGCCGCACTTCTGCGACGCGAAGTTCCTGTTCCTGGCGAACATCCACCCCGACCTCCAGCTCCAGGTGCTCGACGCCATGACCAACGACCCGTTCGTGGCCGGCGACACCATGAACCTGTGGATCACCACCGAGAAGCCCACCCTGGAGAAGCTCGTCTCCCGGCTGCAGTTGATCACCGTCAACGACGAGGAGGCCCGCCAGCTCACCGGACAATGGCACCTGCTCCAGGCCGGCCGCGCCATCCAGAAGATGGGGCCACGCACGGTCATTCTGAAGAAGGGCGAGCACGGCGCCCTGCTCTTCCACGACGAAGCCCTCTTCTTCGCGCCGGCGTATCCGTTGGCCAGTTTCATGGATCCCACGGGCGCCGGGGACACCTTCGCCGGCGGCTTCATGGGCTCCCTGGCCCGCGACGGCGTCGTGAACGCCCGGAACCTGCGGCGCGCGATGTTCTACGGCACGGTCGCGGCCTCGTTCACCTGCGAGCACTTCAGCGTCGACGGGCTGCGCGACCTCACGATCGAGCGCCTCGACGAGCGCTTCGCCGGCCTCGTTGATTACACCAACTGCAACGCCTGACGGCGCCGGTCAATCGCCCGGGAGTTCCCGGATCAGGGTGCGGCCGCGGGCGGCGCCCGTGTCGTACAGTTCGACGAGCCGCGGGGGAACGGACCTGTCCCGCAGGAAGGCGTCGAGCGCGGGGCGGGTGATCGCGGCACGGGCCAG
Organism: uncultured Pseudomonadota bacterium; assembly: GCA_938004375.1. Taxonomy (GTDB): domain Bacteria; phylum Myxococcota_A; class Polyangia; order HGW-17; family HGW-17; genus HGW-17. The sequence continues at coordinate 6,812 of CALKWH010000126.1, read as the reverse complement.
GGAGAGGTGCTCCAGGCCGGCGACTAAGGCCAGCGTGGGCCACAGTCCGTCGTCGATCCCGGCGCTCGCGAGCCCCAGGGAGCGCAAAGTCGAAGGCCACGCCCGGGGCAGCTCCGACAATCCGTCCGTCCAGACGGCCACCTCGATCGCCCTGGGCGAGAGCGCCTCGGAGAGCGCGCCAGCGGTCAGCCGCACAGGCGGTTCGCCCACGTCCTGCAGGCGCAGCCGCTCGAGCCGGCCGCCGGCCGGGAGACGCAGCGCCCATGCCTCGGTCAGCGTCAGATCCAGCGCCCGCAGGCCGGTCCACGCCGAGAGATCCACCGCGCGCGTCCCCGGCATGGCGATCCACCGCAGCGCCGCGAGTCCGTGGATCGGCCGCTCCAGAAGAAAATTCCCTTGCAGGGACAACCTTGACAGGCGAAGCCGGCGCAGCGGCTCCAGGTCGATCGCGGCTTCTCCCCGACCGCTCGGCGCCGCCAGATGCAACACCCGCAGCGCTCCGAGCCTGGAGAGGGCCTCCACGTCGGACGCGTCCACGCGCCCCTCCAGCAGCAACGCATTGAGCCCCGAGGGCGCCCGGGAGGCCTGGACCGGATCCCCGGACAGGGAGGTCAGCGAGAGCACCCGCAGGCGCGGCAGCCTGGCAGTGACGTCCCAGGCCGCCTCGAAGAGACCCGCGCCGCCCCGCAGGGCCAAAGACCGCAGGCGCCGCAGGCGGGCCAGGGGAGCGAGGTCCGGCGGTTCGGAGAGGGGAAGCCAATCCAGGCGCAACCATTCGAGCCGGTCGAGCTCGGACAACCGACCCAGGCTGCCGGGGTCGAGCTCCCCGTGAAACCTGAGTTCCCGCAGGCCGGCCGTGTTCTGACCCAGGGAATCCACCACCTCGATCAGGGTCGAATGCCCCCCCGGCACCACCTCCACTTCGAGTCGCTCCAACAACGGCAGCCGGACCGCGTCCTTGGGCAAGGGGCGACCGACGCGGATCGCCAGGGCGCGCAGGGCGGCGAAGGGTGCCAGGGAGGAGGGGTCCTCGAGCTCATGGAGCATCACCAGGGAGTGCAGGCGGCCGCCGAGCGCCGAGAGCGCCCGGGCCTGGTCCTCGTCGAGGACCACGGCAAAGACCGTGGCGCCGCCCGGAATCCCGGCCACCGCCGTCTCCAGCTCCTCGAGGGTGAGGGACGTTCCGTCGAGCCTCCTCGGCGCGGGTCCCGACACGGCCCCGGGCACCAGGATCCGTGGCGCCCTGCCCCAGGGCAGAGGACCGGGCCCCAGCGAGGCCGGAAACTCGCGCCAACCCTCACCCGTGCTCCGGGAAGCCGACTCCGCGCTTTGCCAACGGGAGCCGTCCGGGAACGCGGCGATGGGGTCCGACAGGTCCGACAGGTCCGACAGGTCCGACAGGTCGGACGGGTCAGACAGGTCGGACGGGTCAGACAGGTCCGACAGGTCTGACGGGTCAGACAGGTCCGACAGGTCCGACTTGTCCGACAGGCCCGACCTTCCGCATGCCATCGAATGGAACAAGAACACCATGACACAAAAACCGAGTTTCTTTCTCATTGCGACTCCTTCTCGCGGCGAATCCTTGGCCGCACGAGCCCATTATCGCCGCGCGACGGCGGCAGTTTCATGCTCACCGCCCTTTTTCGTCGTTTTTTCATTTTTCCGTTTTCGACGACACCTTGACTTCCCCCGCCCCCCGGAACTATCAAGGCCCTGCTGCCTGTTTCCGCAGCGGAGCGCCATGTCCCTCCCCGAAATCCTCCTCCTCGCCGTCGGACTCGCCATGGACGCCTTCGCCGTCTCGGTGGCCAGCGGCATCGTGCTGAAGAACTTCCGCATCCGGTATGCCCTGCGCATGGCGCTGGCCTTCGGCCTGTTCCAGGCGCTCATGCCCGTGATCGGCTGGGCCGCCGGGCTCACCTTCCGCCGCCACGTCTGCGCCTACGACCACTGGATCGCCTTCGGTCTGCTCACCTTCATCGGCGGAAAAATGATCTACGAGGCCGCCCGGATCGAGGAGGCCGAGTCAGAGGTGAACCCCTTCGGCTTCGCCGTGCTCCTGGTGCTCGCGCTGGCCACCAGCATCGACGCCCTGGCGGTGGGCGTCACCTTCGCCATGCTCGGCTCGTCGATCCTGCTCCCCGTGGCCGTCATCGGGGTCGTCACCTTCGCGCTCTGCCTCGCCGGCGTGCGCATCGGCCACGTGTCCGGCCACTTCTTCGAGAAGAAGATCGAGCTGGCCGGCGGCGTGGTGCTCATCGGCATCGGCCTGAAGATCCTCGTGGAACACCTGGTCCGTCACATTTAGCCGCATTGCATTTCCGGGGGCGCTGTGATACCAGAGGCGTCGAGAAGGAGGGCCTACCATGGGACCCGTATCGTCATTCATCGAGAAGCACTATCGTCATTACAACGCCCGCGAGACCCTCGACGCGGCCAAGGCTTTCAAGACCTTCGTCGGCGCCGGCAACAAGATGCTCGTGACCCTCGCCGGCGCCATGAGCTCGGCCGAGCTGGGCGTCATCCTGGCCCGCATGATCCGCGGCGGCCACGTCCACGCCATCTCCTGCACGGCCGCCAACCTCGAGGAGGACGTGTTCAACCTCGTGGCCCGCAAGGAGTACGAGCACCTGCCCAACTACCACTGCCTGACCCCGGAGCAGGAGCTCGAGATCCGCGACCGCGGCTTCAACCGCGTCACCGACACCGCCATCCCCGAGACCGTGTTCCGCCACATGGAGCACGCGCTGCTCGAGCGCTGGCAGGCGGCAGCCCGCAACAACGAGCGCCACACCGCCTACGAGTACCTGCGCATGCTCTTCCGTGACGGCGTGCTGAAGCCCCACTACCAGGTCCCCCCCGAGGACTCCTGGCTGCTGGCCGCCCACGAGATGGACATCCCCGTGTTCTCTCCGGGCTTCGAGGACAGCACCATGGGCAACATCTTCGCGGCCAACGTCATGATGAAGAACGTGCCCCACCATCAGGTCGTCAAGAGCGGCACCGAACAGATGGAGATGCTCGTGAACTGGTACCTCGAGAACGACAAGAAGGGGCGCATCGGCTTCTTCCAGATCGGCGGCGGCATCGCCGGCGACTTCGCGATCTGCGCGGTCCCGCTGATCATTCAGGATCTCGAGCTCAAGGAGACCCGGTTCTGGGGCTATTTCGCCCAGATCACCGACGCGAACGTCTCCTACGGCGGCTACTCGGGGGCGGTCCCCAATGAAAAGATCACCTGGTACAAGCTCGACCTCGAGACGCCCAAGTTCAACATTCACAGCGACGCCACCATCGTCGCGCCGCTCATCTTCGCCTATGTCCTGGGCGATTAATTACACCCCGCCATTCCTGCTGCGAAAAAATTCGTTCACCCGTTGACAATTCCGGCCCGGAGTTGTATCTACCATCCACTCTTTCCCCCGGGGGAAGAGAATTCTCGAAAGGATTCAACAGAAACAAACATGAGTAAAAGTCAGCATTTCCAGAACCCCAACGCCTCCGCCTCCTTCGCCGCCCTGCTCGAGCGCCATGAGCGCCAGCTGCAGGAGGGCCAGATCGTGGAGGGTCGCATCATCGAGGTGCGAACCGACAAAGTCATCGTGGACATCGGCTTCAAGTCCGAAGGTGAGATCCCCGCCGGAGAATTCATCGACGCCCTGGGCAAGAGCACGGCCAAGGTCGGAGACACGGTGGAAGTGTACATCGAGGAACTGGAAAACAAGGACGACGTGGTCATCCTCTCCAAGGAGAAGGCCGACAAACTGAAGGTCTGGGACGAGATCTCCGACGCCCTCGAGCAGGAGAGCGTGATCGAGGGCACCGTCCGCGCCAAGGTCAAGGGCGGCCTCTCGGTCGTCATCCGCGGCGGCGTGCGGGCCTTTTTGCCCGGCTCCCAGGTCGATCTGCGCCCGGTGCAGAACCTCGACCAGTTCGTGGGGCAGACCTACCGCTTCAAGATCATCAAGTTCAACAAGAAGCGCGGCAACATCGTGCTGTCCCGCCGGGCGCTGCTCGAGCGTGAGCGCGACGAGCAGAAGGCCACGACCCTCGCCCGCCTGAAGGAAGGCGAGATCGTCGACGGCGTGGTGAAGAACGTGACCGAGTACGGCGCCTTCATCGATCTCGGCGGTGTGGACGGCCTGCTCCACATCACCGACATGTCCTGGGGCCGCATCACCAACCCCAAGGAAGTGCTCAAGGTCAACCAGCAGATCCAGGTCAAGGTCCTCAAGTACGACGCCGACACCGAGAAGGTCAGCCTGGGCCTCAAGCAGATCACCGACGATCCGTGGGAGACCGCGCACCAGCGCTACAAGCCCGGCACCGTCGTCAACGGCAAGGTCGTCTCCCTGAAGGACTACGGCGCCTTCGTCGAGCTCGAAGAGGGCATCGAGGGCCTGATCCACGTCTCCGAGATGAGCTGGACCAAGCACATCAAGCACCCCAGCCAGGTCCTCAAGATGGGCGACATCGTCGAGGCCGTCGTGCTCGACATCGACCGCGAGAGCAACCGCATCAGCCTGGGCATGAAGCAGCTCGAGCCGAACCCCTACGACGTGCTGCGCGAGAAGTATCCCGTGGGCAGCCGCGTGAAGGGCAAGGTCCGCAACATCGCCGACTTCGGCATCTTCATCGAGATCGAGGAGGGCATCGACGGCCTCGTCCACATCTCCGACCTGTCCTGGACGCAGCGCGTGCGCCCTCCGTCCGAGCTCTACAACAAGGGCGACGAGGTCGAGGTGGTGGTGCTCAACATCGACATCGAGGCCGAGAAGCCGAAGATCAGCCTGGGCATCAAGCAACTGGTCCAGGATCCCTGGAGCCGCATTCCCCGCGAGTACGGCGTGGGCACGGTCCGCGAGGGCAAGGTCCTCAAGGTGCTGGACTTCGGCGCCTTCGTCGAGCTCGAGGAGGGCATCGACGGCCTCGTCCACATCTCCGAGATCTCCGAGGATCACGTCGAGAACCCGCGTGAGGTCATCAACCCCGGCGACGTGGTCAAGGTCGCGATCATCGGCATCGACGCCGAGGAGCGCCGCATCTCCCTGTCCATCAAGCACGCCAAGCGCCTCGAGAACGCCGGCGGCATCACCTCCGGCGGTTCCGGCGCCACCCTGGGCGACGTCTTCGGTTCCAAGCTCCAGGACGCGCTGAAGAAGCCCACGGAGTAAGACTCCCCGCGTGACCATCCTCCCTGCCGGCCTGGCCGGCTCCTTCCCCGATCCCCAACTCGAAACGCGCCTGCAGGCATTCCTGGACCTGCTGCTGGACTGGAATAGGCGCGTGAACCTGGTCTCCCGTAAGGAGACGGCGCCGTGGATCCACCTGCAGGACAGCCTGTGGTTCGCCTCCCGCCTCCCGCAGGCCCAGAAACTGGTCGACATCGGCACGGGGGCGGGCTTTCCCGGTCTGGTGACCGCGCTGGCCCGCCCTGACCTGAAGGTGACCCTGGTGGAGCCGCAGCAGAAGAAACAGGCCTTCCTCGAGGCTGCCGTGGCAGCGCTCGGGCTCCCCAACGTCATCCGGCGCGAGGCGCGAGCGGAGCGCGGAGCTCTGCGCGCGACCCGGACGCCGCAGACCTGGCGCGGACCTTGGGATCACGCCGTGTGCAAGGCGCTCACCGACCCCGCCGGGTTCGCCGTCCTGGCAACCCCGCTGGCCCGCCGGCTGTGGTTCCTGGCCTCGGAGGAGCAGGCCGCCGCCGCCGTGGGCTGGACCGTCGATTGCCGCTGGACCGTCGAAGACGGCCGTCCCCGCGTATTGTTGACCACCGAAGGCCGAAATAATTAAAAATTGTACTGGAAAACGAAACCGCAGCCGGAGCCGCCGCAGGAGGGGAGCAACCACGCCGAGCCTGACTCGGGTTGTTTGGGCAGCCCAGAGGTGCCGTCGCCGACGGCGATGGCACCCCAGATGGTGAGCCCGGCGGAGATGACTGTGGCCCCCAGGAACAGGTCCGTGAAGAGGCGGGCGTCCTCGCCCTCGCTTTTCTTCTTGGTGTCGCCGGTGTCCTCCCATTCCTTCTTCAGGGAGAGGGTCTGCAGACCGAAATAGCCGGTGGCCGCGGCGAACACGACGGTGGCGCCCACGCCGGTCCAGAACCACCAACGGTTGTAGAAGGGGACGGGCTGCTGCGTCCCGGGGACGACGGGATCCTTCACGACGGGCGGCTTCTTGGTGTCGTCCTGGGTCAGCAGGCTCTTGGCGTCCTCGGTCTTCACCGGCGCCGCTCCGGAGGCCGGGACCAGCGTGTGCTGTACGACGACCATCTTCTCGGCTTCGACGACCAACTGGTGGGTGATGTCCTTGTGGCCAGCGAGGCGCAGCACGAGGATGTGAGTGCCGATCTCGACCTCGAGCACCTTGGGGGTCACGCCGATGCCCTCGCCCTCGAACGTGTCAATTAAGATGGCCGCTCCCGGCGGCTCCGTGATGATGGTGACCTTGCCCTTGGGCTTCGAGGTCTTCTGGCGCTCGGCCTCGAGCGCGGCCACGTGCTTCTCGACCTCGGGGCGCAGCGGGGAGGTCGGGCTCTTGCTCAGGAACAGCCGGTAATAGAACAGCGCCTTTTCAACTTCGCCGAGCTGGCGGTGGCACTGCGCGATATTGAAATACATCTCGGGGATGGAGTCGCGCTCGATGTAATCGAGCACCTTGAGATAATCGTCGAGCGCCTTGCGGAACTCGGCCTTCTGATACGACTTCTCGGCCAACTCGTAGTGCGCGCGCGCCTTCTCCTTGTTCTTGGTTTGGGCGACCGCCGAGATCGGAAGAGCACACGTCTGAACTCCAGTCACCGAATACGA